>NZ_DATFYW010000096.1:0-71485 GCF_035314905.1 Mycobacterium sp. | reverse complement strand
CGAGCCACTGCAAGCCTTCACCGCGATCGGGCAGATCGCCGACGATGAGCCGTACCAGGTCGAGATGACAGCGGACTTCCATCCGTGGCGGCGCAATGTCGTCTTCCTGCCCTATACCGAAGTCCCGATCCGGCCACTGATCGACGTGCTGGATTTCATCGAGGACAAGAAGCGGTGGGGTTACAAGTTTCGATTCGGGGTGTTCCCCATCGACGACGACGATCTGGAGGTGATCAGGTCCGCGATGACCGGCTGAGCGTACTGTCGCGACGTGAGCAACCTTGACGTCGCACCGGTCGAGGAAACGTGCTTGGCCACGCCCGGTGATGGCATCGAGGTGCTGCATCCACGAGACGTTCCGCTGGGTGGTCTGCGCGCGATCCGGGTGCGACGCACCCTTCCCCAGCGGGAGCGCTCACTGGTGGGTGCGTGGTGTTTCGCCGATCACTACGGGCCACACGAGGTCCGCAAGGGTCCCGGCATGAACGTGCCGCCCCATCCGCACACCGGATTGCAGACCGCCAGTTGGCTTTTCAGCGGTGAGATCGAGCACCGCGACAGCGCCGGCGTCCATGCGCTGGTACGTCCCGGCGAGCTCAACCTGATGACCGCCGGCGCCGGCATCTGCCATTCCGAGGTGTCGACGGCGGGTACTCGCATCCTGCACGGAGTGCAGCTCTGGGTGGCACTGCCGGATGCCGACCGCGACACCGGGCGGAACTGGGATCACTATGTGCCCGAGCCCGTTCCGCTCAACGGGTCGACGCTGAGGGTTTTCTTGGGTCAGCTGGCCGCCGCCCGGTCGCCGGTGCACACCTTCACTCCGTTGCTCGGTGCGCAACTCGACATCGACGCGGCCGCGGTGCTGGAGCTGACCGTCGATCCGAAGTTCGAGCATGGCGTACTGCTCGACACGGGCAGCGTCGAGGTGGCCCACGTCGGGCTTTCCGTCGGGGATCTGGCCTATCAGGGCGCGGGTTCAGCAACGCTATCGCTGCGCAACACCGGGGCGGCGGCGGCGCGGGTGCTGCTCCTCGGCGGCACACCGATGCACGACGAGCTGGTGATGTGGTGGAACTTCGTCGGCCGCAGCCACGAAGACATCGTTAGCTACCGCGAATTATGGGAATCCCACGACGAACGGTTTGGGGAAGTCGTCGGCTCGCCGACGCGCCTGCCGGCCCCTCCCCTACCGGCCGCCAGGCTTCGGCCTCGCCACGCCCCGGGCAGGAAGGACGCAGGATGACAATCGACAAAACGGGTGCCGAGACCAAGGTGCGACTCGACGGCGACCGGTTCACAATCAGCATCGACGGCAAGACGGTGGGCAGCGCCTACTTCGCTCACCGCGACGGGACCCGTGTCTTCTATCACACCGAAGTCGAGAGCGAATACGAAGGACGCGGCCTAGCAACGATTCTCGTCGGTGAGGCACTGGAAGCCACCCGCAACGCCGGGATGCGAATCGTCGCGACATGCGGCGTGGTTGCCGGGTACGTCGAAAAGCACCCAGAGCTGAGCTGCGCCGTCGATCCGCCCACCGCCGAAATCAGGGCCTGGTTGGCCGGCAATTGACCGCCGCATCGGACGCACCTGATGACACGACTGCACACAATTGTGGGCGAAGGGGGACTTGAACCCCCACGTCCCGAAGGACACTGGCACCTGAAGCCAGCGCGTCTGCCATTCCGCCACTCGCCCGAGACAACCGGTAGAGGCTATCACGATGCGCCACTTCGGCCCCACGGCATCCGGCCGTCACAGGGCGCCGATATCGCCCGCCCGGGGAGGCCAAAACCCCCTTTGACCTGCCCTGACAGTATTCTCAGAGTTCTACCGGTCCCGCAGCGGTTCACGGGACCGATACCATGCAGATGAACGAAGTGCCGGCACGACACGCGGATGAGTCGGCGACACGCCGAGTGATGACAACGACCGGACAAGCCAAGAAGGGCGGTGACATGGGCATAGTGCAGCGCATCGAGCGCAAACTAGAGGTCACCGTCGGTGATGCATTTGCCCGGGTGTTCGGCGGCGCTATCGTGCCGCAAGAGGTCGAGGAGATGCTGCGGCGCGAGGCCGCCGACCGCGTCCAGACGCTCGCCGGCGGACGGCTGCTGGCGCCGAACGCTTACGTGATCACCCTCAGCGAGACCGACTATCAAAAGGCGGTCGCCGACCACGATCTAACATCAGATACTTTCGCCAAACACCTCGAGGGATACATCCGCGATCAGGGCTGGCAAACGTATGGTGATGTGGTTGTCCGATTCGAGCAGTCACAAAGGCTGCACACCGGGCAGTTCCGCGCTCATGCGGCGGTCAACCCCGACATCACGCCCGCCCCAGCACGCCAAGACCACGCGCTCAATTCAGAACCAGGAGTATCACTGATGACCGACAATCCGAGCTACCGCGGCGGCCAGGGACAGGGGCGGCCTGCCGACGAGTATTACGACGACCACTACGGCCGTCCACAGGACGACCCGCGGCCGGCAGGCGGCCACGAGGCGCGCGTCCCCTATCCACCCGATCAAGGCGGCTACCCGGACCAGGGCGGCTACCCCGACCAGGGCGGCTACCCGCCCCAGGGCGAGCCGGCATACCCGCCGCGGGGCGGCTACCCCGACCAGGGCGGCTACCCCGACCAAGGCGGATACCCGCCGCCGTCGTACGAGCAGCGCCCGCCGGCCGGATACGGCCCCGGTGGTTACGACCAGCCTTATCGGCAGGGCCCCGGCGGCTACGGCGGTGGCCAACCGGGTTACGGCGACTACGGCGACTACGGCCGGCCCGCGGGGCCGCCCCCCGGCCGCCACGAGGAGCCCGGTTACGGCAGGCCCGAACCGCGGCCCGGCTATGGGGACTATGAGCAGCAGGGCTACCCCGGTCAGTCGTACGGCCGCCCGGACTACGGCCAGCAGGACTACACGCGGTATGACGCCCCGGCAGGCGGCGGATACGGTACCCCGCAGGCCGGCGAGTACGAGTACGGCCAGGGCGGGTATGCCGGCGGTGGTTACGGGGGCCAGCCGGAATACGGGGGTGCACCAGGTCAGACCACGGTCACCTTGCAACTCGACGACGGCAGCGGTCGGACCTATCAACTCCGCGAGGGCGCGAACGTGATCGGCCGCGGCCAGGACGCACAGTTCCGGCTGCCCGACACCGGGGTGTCCCGACGGCACCTGGAGATCCGCTGGGACGGCCAGGTGGCGTTGCTGTCCGACCTCAACTCCACCAACGGCACGACCGTGAACAACGCCCCGGTGCAGGAATGGCAGTTGGCCGACGGCGACGTGATTCGGCTCGGACACTCCGAAATCGTCGTCCGCGTTCACTGAGGTCAAGGCCGGTGCGAAGCTATCGGCTTCGCCCTCGTGCCGACCACCGTCCAAGTATCGTGACGTTGCCGATGGACGAGGACGGAGGGGGCACCAGATGCAGGGGCTAGTGCTGCAACTGTCGCGCGCCGGCTTCCTCCTTCTGTTGTGGTTGTTCATCTGGTCGGTGCTGCGCATCCTGCGCACGGACATCTACGCGCCGACCGGCGCCGTGATGGTCCGCCGCGGCCTGGCGCTGCGCGGCTCCCTACTGCCCAAGCGGCAACCGCGCAATGTCGCCCGTCACCTGGTAGTGACCGAGGGCGCGCTGACGGGCACCCGCATCACACTCGGCAACCAGCCGGTGCTGATCGGCCGCGCCGACGATTCCACCCTGGTGCTCACCGACGACTACGCCTCCACTCGGCACGCCCGCCTGTCACCGCGCGGGTCTGATTGGTATGTAGAAGACCTAGGATCGACCAACGGCACATATCTTGACAGGGCGAAGGTGACGACGGCGGTACGCGTTCCGATGGGCACGCCGGTTCGGATCGGCAAGACGGTAATCGAGTTGCGCCCGTGACCCTGGTGCTTCGTTACGCCGCTCGCAGCGACCGCGGCCTCGTCCGCGCCAACAACGAGGACTCCGTCTACGCCGGGGCGCGGCTGCTGGCTCTCGCCGACGGCATGGGCGGCCACGCCGCAGGTGAGGTCGCATCCCAGCTCGTCATCGCCGCACTCGCCCACCTCGACGACGACGAGCCCGGCGGTGACCTGCTGAGCAAACTCGACCAAGCCGTGCGCGAAGGCAACGCCGCGATCGCCGCGCATGTCGAGCTCGACCCCGAGCTCGAAGGCATGGGCACCACATTGACCGCGATCCTGTTCGCAGGCAACAGACTTGGCCTCGTCCATATCGGCGACTCGCGTGGCTATCTGCTACGCGACGGTGAGCTCACGCAGATCACCAAGGACGACACCTTCGTCCAGACCCTCGTCGACGAGGGACGCATCACCGCCGAGGAGGCACACAGCCACCCGCAGCGGTCGTTGATCATGCGGGCGCTCACCGGCCACGAGGTCGAGCCGACCCTGATCATGCGCGAAGCCCACGCCGGCGACCGTTACCTTCTGTGCAGTGACGGCCTTTCCGATCCGGTCAGCTACGAGACCATCCTCGAAGCCCTCCAGTTACCTGACGTAGCCGAAAGTGCGGACCGTCTCATCGAATTGGCGCTCCGCGGCGGTGGACCCGACAACGTCACGGTGGTGGTGGCCGACGTCGTCGACTACGACTACGGGCAGACGCAGCCGATCATTGCCGGCGCCGTCTCCGGCGACGACGACAACCAGATCGCGCCACCGAACACCTCCGCCGGGCGCGCGTCGGCATTCAACCCGCGCCCCAATGTTGCGAAACGTGTTCTGCCCGAACCTGAAACGCCGGCCCGGCGACCCCGGTCACGGCGCCGCATCATCATCGCCGCGGTGCTGCTCGTGCTCGTCGTGCTCGCCGCCCTCGCCGTCGGACGCGAGATGATCCGCAGCAACTACTACGTCACCGAACACGCCGGCACCGTTTCCATCATGCGCGGCGTGCAGGGATCGTTTCTCGGCTACCCGCTGCAAGAGCCATACCTCCTGGGCTGCCTGAACGATCGGGATGAATTGTCCCTCATAAGCTTCGATCAATCTCACGACCAGCTCGACTGCCACCTGCTCGGCGTCAACGACCTGCGGCCCTCGGAGCGCGCCCAGGTCATTGCGGGCCTGCCGACCGGTAGCCTGGACAATGCGATCTCACAGATCAACGAGCTCGCACACAGCTCGGTGCTTCCCGTATGTGCGCCGCCACCACCGGCGCCCAGCAGTAGGCCGGTGCCCTCCCCCGCCGCCACACCCCCCGCGCCGGGCCCGGCCCCGTCGTCCGCCGTCCCCACCCCCGAATCTCCCTCTCCGGCACCCGAGGCGCCGCCGCCGCCGACCACCATCGCGCCCACCGTCACCGCGCTCCCGCCCCCGCCGCCGGAGCCGGGCACCAACTGCCGGGCGGTCGCATGACCACGCAGCCGCAACCCGTCGTCGCCGTAACGCCGCCATTGCCCAACCGGCGCAATGCAGAACTGTGGTTGCTCGGGTTCGCCACCGTGATCACGACCGTGGCGCTCCTCATCGTGGAGGCCAACCAGGAGCAGGGCGTTCGCTGGGACCTCGCCCAATACATGGTCGCCTACATGGCGTTGTTCGCCGGCGCACATCTGGCGATCCGACGGTTCGCGCCCTACGCCGACCCGCTGCTGCTTCCCGTCGTCGCGCTGCTGAACGGCCTCGGGCTGGTGATGATCCACCGCCTCGACCTGGCCGGCGGTCGACTGATTTCCAGCGTCCGGAACGAGCCGACCGCCAACCAGCAGATGCTCTGGACGCTGGTTGGGGTCATCGCGTTCGCGCTGGTGGTCGTCTTCCTGCAGGATCACCGCATCCTCGCCCGCTGCGGGTATATCTGCGGCCTCGCCGGGTTGATTCTGTTGGCTATTCCAGCCGTGCTGCCGGCGTCGCTTTCGGAGGAGAACGGCGCGAAGATCTGGATCCGACTGCCCGGCTTCTCGATTCAGCCCGCGGAGTTCTCCAAGATTCTGCTGCTCATCTTCTTCGCCACGGTGCTGGTGGCCAAGCGCGGCCTATTCACCAGCGCGGGAAAGCATTTCCTTCACATGACGCTACCCCGGCCGCGTGACCTGGCGCCGCTACTGGCGGCCTGGATCATCTCGGTGGGCGTGATGGTCTTCGAAAAGGATCTCGGCACGTCACTTCTGCTCTATGCGTCGTTTCTCGTCATGGTCTATATCGCGACCGACCGACTGAGCTGGGTGGTGATCGGTCTCACCCTGTTTGTGGCGGGAAGTGTTGCGGCGTATTACTTCTTCCACCACGTTCAGGTGCGGGTGCAGAACTGGCTCAACCCATTCGCCGATCCGGAGGGCAGCGGCTATCAGATGGTGCAGTCGCTGTTCAGCTTCGCCACCGGCGGGGTGTTCGGTACCGGGCTGGGCAACGGCCAACCGGGCACGGTCCCCGCGGCGTCAACCGATTTCATCATCGCCGCGGTCGGCGAGGAACTCGGCCTCGTCGGCCTGGCCGGCGTGCTGATGCTGTACACGATCGTGATCATCCGCGGATTGCGCACCGCGATCGCCGTGCGCGACAGCTTCGGCAAGCTGCTCGCCGCCGGTCTCGCGTGCACGCTTGCGATCCAGCTGTTCATCGTCGTGGGCGGCGTCACCAAGCTGCTCCCCCTGACGGGGCTCACCACGCCCTGGATGTCGTACGGGGGCTCGTCGCTGGTGGCCAACTATGTTCTTCTGGCGATTCTCGTGCGCATTTCGCATGCCGCGCGCCGCCCGATCGTCACGCGGGCGCGACAGACGACGCCGATCGCCGCAGCCAGCACCGAGGTGATACAGAAAGTATGAACGCCTCCCTGCGCCGCATCTCGGTGACGATCATGGTGTTGATCGTGCTGTTGTTGCTCAACGCCACGCTCACACAGGTTTTCACCGCGGACGGGCTGCGCGCCGATCCACGGAATCAGCGAGTGCTGCTCGACGAGTACTCCCGGCAGCGAGGTCAGATCGCCGCAGGCGGCCAACTTCTGGCGTACTCCGTGTCGACCACCGGCCGGTTCCGGTTCCTGCGGGTGTACCCGAATCCGTTGACATACGCGCCCATCACCGGTTTCTACTCGCTGCGCTACTCCAGCACCGGCCTGGAGCGGGCCGCAGACTCCGTTCTCAACGGATCCGACGAGCGGCTGTTCGGCCGCCGGCTGGCCGACTTCTTCACCGGGCGTGACCCCCGCGGCGGCAACGTCGACACCACCATCAATCCGCAAGTGCAGCAAGCGGCTTGGGATGGGATGGCGCAGGGCTGCGCCGGCGGTCCGTGCAAGGGCGCGGTCGTCGCGCTCGAGCCGTCGACCGGCAAGATCCTTGCCATGGTGTCCTCGCCGTCATACGACCCGAACCTGCTCGCTTCCCATGACGTCGACGAGCAGACCACGGCATGGGAGCAGCTGCGCGACAATCCGGACAACCCGATGCTGAACCGCGCGATCTCGGAAACCTACCCGCCCGGCTCGACATTCAAGGTCATCACGACCGCCGCGGCGTTACAGGCCGGTGCCAACGAAACCGACCAACTCACCGCCGCGCCGAGCATCCAGCTGCCCGACAGCACCGCGACGCTGGAGAACTACGGGGGCACGCCGTGCGGCGGGGGCCCGACGGCGTCGCTGCAGGAGGCGTTCGCGCACTCGTGCAACACGGCGTTCGTGCAGCTCGGCATCAAGACCGGCGTCGACGCACTCCGCAGCACCGCGCAGGCCTTCGGCCTCGACAGTCCACCCGACCCGATCCCATTGCAAGTCGCCGAGTCCACCGTCGGCGCGATCCCCGACGCCGCCGCCCTCGGCATGTCGAGCATCGGTCAGAAAGATGTCGCGCTGACTCCGTTGCAGAACGCGATGGTTGCCGCCACCATCGCGAATGAAGGGGTAACGATGCAGCCGTACCTGGTCGACAGCCTCAAGGGGCCCGACCTGGCCAACATCAGTACCACCGGCCCGCATCAGATCCGCCGTGCGATCCCACCACAGATCGCCACTAGGCTGACGAGTCTGATGATCGGCGCCGAACAGGTAACGCAGCAGAAAGGGGCGATTCCCGGCGTGCAGATCGCGTCCAAAACCGGCACGGCCGAGCACGGCAACGACCCGCGCAACACGCCGCCACACGCGTGGTACATCGCGTTCGCCCCGGCCCAGAGTCCGAAGGTGGCGGTCGCGGTGGTGGTCGAGAACGGCGGCGACCGGCTCTCCGCAACGGGCGGCGCGCTGGCCGCCCCGGTGGGCAGGGCCGTGATCGCCGCGGCCCTTCGGGAGGGATCATGAGCCCGCGCGTGGGTGTGACGCTGTCCGGGCGTTACCGACTGCAGCGCCTGATCGCCACCGGCGGCATGGGCCAGGTGTGGGAGGCCGTGGACAGCCGGCTGGGCCGGCGTGTCGCCGTGAAAGTGCTGAAGGCCGAATTCTCCTCCGACCCGGAGTTCATCGAGCGGTTCCGCGCCGAGGCGCGCACCACCGCAATGCTCAACCATCCCGGCATCGCCAGCGTCTACGACTACGGCGAGACGGAGATCGACGCCGAGGGCCGCACCGCCTACCTGGTGATGGAACTGGTCAACGGCGAGCCGCTGAATTCCGTGCTGAAGCGCACGGGACGGCTGTCTCTGCGTCATTCGCTGGACCTGCTCGAACAGACCGGTCGCGCGTTGCAGGTCGCCCACAACGCCGGCCTGGTGCACCGCGACGTGAAACCCGGCAACATCCTGATCACGCCCACGGGACAGGTGAAGATCACCGACTTCGGCATCGCCAAGGCGGTCGACGCCGCGCCGGTCACCCAGACCGGGATGGTGATGGGCACCGCCCAGTACATCGCCCCCGAGCAGGCGCTCGGACACGACGCCACAGCGGCCAGCGACGTCTACTCGCTGGGGGTCGTCGGCTACGAAGCGGTTTCGGGCAAGCGGCCGTTCACCGGCGACGGTGCGTTGACCGTGGCCATGAAGCACATCAAGGAGACACCGGCGCCGCTGCCGGCCGACCTGCCACCGAACGTGCGTGAGCTCATCGAGATCACGCTGGTGAAGAACCCCGGCATGCGATACCGCAATGGCGGCCAGTTCGCCGACGCGGTGGCCGCGGTGCGTTCGGGGCGCCGGCCCCCACGGCCCAACCAGGCGCCCACTATCAACCGCGCCACCCCTGCGGCCATCCCGTCCGGTGCACAGGCCCGGGCCGCCGCCGACCTGACCGGCCGGTCCGGCGTCATGACAGGCACCCGCGCCCGTCCGGTCACGGGCAGCCACCGCCCGCCGCCACCGCGGCGCACGTTCTCGTCCGGGCAGCGCGCGCTGCTGTGGGCGGCGGGGGTGCTCGGCGCCCTGGCGATCGTCATCGCGGTTCTGATCGTGATCAACGCCCGCGACAAGCAGAACCAACAGCAGCAGACCCCGCCGACGGTCAACCAGTCTGTCACCACGTCCGCGGCGGGCCCCGCGCCCGCTCGGCCCCAGAATTGGACGTGGCCCGGTGTCGTCGGTAAGGGTGGAGGGCGAATAGGTGAGCCTCACGCGGCTCCCGACGCGCATTCACATGACGAGACGTAGCCATGACCACCCCACAGCACCTGTCCGACCGCTACGAACTGGGCGAAATCCTTGGTTTCGGCGGCATGTCAGAGGTCCATCTGGCCCGTGACCTCCGGCTGCACCGGGACGTCGCGGTCAAGGTGCTGCGCGCCGATCTCGCCCGCGACCCGAGTTTCTACCTCCGGTTTCGCCGTGAAGCCCAGAACGCGGCCGCGCTGAACCACCCCGCCATCGTCGCGGTCTACGACACCGGCGAGGCCGAGACGGCCGCCGGACCATTGCCCTACATCGTGATGGAGTACGTCGACGGGATCACGCTGCGCGACATCGTGCACAACGACGGACCGATCCCGCCCCGCAAAGCGATCGAGATCATTGCCGACGCCTGCCAGGCGCTCAATTTCAGCCACCAGCACGGCATCATCCACCGCGACGTCAAGCCGGCCAACATCATGATCAGCCACACCGGTGCCGTGAAGGTGATGGATTTCGGCATCGCCCGGGCACTCGCCGACAGCGGCAACAGCGTGACCCAGACCGCCGCGGTGATCGGCACCGCGCAGTACCTCTCGCCGGAGCAAGCTCGCGGCGATGCAGTCGACGCGCGCTCCGACGTCTACTCGCTCGGTTGTGTCTTGTACGAAATCCTCACCGGAGAGCCGCCTTTCGTCGGTGACTCGCCGGTCGCCGTGGCTTACCAGCACGTCCGCGAGGACCCGGTTCCGCCGTCACAGAGACACGAGGGCGTCTCGCCCGAGCTCGACGCGGTGGTGCTCAAGGCGCTGGCCAAGAACCCCGACAACCGGTACCAGAGCGCGGCCGAGATGCGCGCCGATCTGGTGCGGGTGCACAACGGTGAACCGCCGGAAGCGCCGAAGGTCCTGACCGACGCCGAACGCACATCGCTTCTGGCGCCTACCCCAGCCGCTGGATCGCGCGGCCAGCAAACTGAGCCACTGGCCCGCCAGCGGGCCGATTACGAGGACCGCGACCGCGCTCCCGCCGGCTCGGTCGGCCGCTGGCTGATAGCGGTGGCGGTGTTGGCGGTGCTGACCGTCGTCGTCACCGTTGCGATCAACATGATCGGCGGCAACCCGCGCGACCTGCAGGTGCCCGACGTGTCGGGTCAGCCGTCGGCCGACGCGATCGCCGCACTGCAGAACCGCGGCTTCAAGACCCGGACCCAGCAGAAGCCGGATTCGACGGTGCCGCCCGATCACGTCATCAACACCGACCCGAAGGGCAACGACAGCGTCTCCGCCGGGTCGGAGGTCACACTCAACGTATCCACCGGTCCCGAGCAGCGGGAGATTCCCGACGTCTCGTCGCTGAGCTACGCCGACGCGGTGCGCAAACTCACGTCCGCGGGATTCGGCAAGTTCAAGCAGACACCCGCGCCGTCGACGGCGGACATGAAGGACAAGGTGTTGGGAACGAACCCGCCCGCCAACCAGACGTCGGCGATCACCAACGAGATCACGATCCTCGTCGGCTCCGGCCCGGAGACCAAGCAGGTTCCCGACGTCAACGGGCAGACCGTGGACGAGGCCCAGAAGAACCTCACCGTCTACGGCTTCACGAAGTTCAGCCAGTCACCCGTGGACAGCACCCAGCCCGCGGGCCAGGTGATCGGCTCGAACCCGGCCGCCGGCGCGAACGTGCCGCTGGATTCGGTGATCGATCTGCAGGTGTCGAAGGGCAACCAGTTCGTGATGCCCGACCTGAGCGGCATGTTCTGGACCGACGCCGAGCCGCAGCTGCGGGCGCTGGGCTGGACCGGTGTTCTGGTCAAGGGCGCCGACGTGCCCGGGTCGGACGCCCAACGCAACCGCGTCGTCTCCCAGAGCCCCGCGCCGGGAACCGGCATCAACCGGGACGCCAACATCACGCTGAAGTTCGGGTTGTAGCCGCACGGACGGTGTCGGCGACCCCGGTCTCGAGCCGGTGGACCAAGGCCTCGTCGGGTGTCCGGCCGCAGTACGCCAGCCAGTTGGCCAGCATCCGGTGTCCGCCCTGCGTCAGGATCGATTCGGGGTGGAACTGGACGCCGTGGATCGGCAGTTCGACGTGCCGCAGCCCCATGATCACACCGCTGCGGGTTCGCGCGGTGACCTCCAGCTCAGCGGGCACCGTATCCGGAAGCACCGTCAGCGAGTGGTAGCGCGTCGCGGTGAACGGATTGGGAAGGTTCTGCAGCACACCGGCATTCGTGTGGTAGACGGTGCTCGTCTTGCCGTGCAGCAGTTCGGGCGCACGGTCGACCGTGGCACCGAACGCGACGCCGATCGCCTGATGCCCGAGGCACACGCCGAGCAGCGGTGTTTCGGCCTGCGCGCAAGCACGGACGAGCGGGACCGACGCACCCGCACGTTCGGGGGTGCCGGGGCCGGGGCTCAGCAGCACGCCACCGAACCCGCGGGCCACGGCGGCGGTGTCGTCGAGCCTGCGGTCGTCGTTGCGCCACACCTGGGCGTCGGCGCCGAGCTGGCCGAGGTACTGCACCAGGTTGAACACGAAGCTGTCGTAGTTGTCGACGACCAATACCTGCATCACGCCAGGTTAACGTTCGCGGGGTCGGCCCCGGTTCAGCCCACCGGTCCCGCCGGCTTGGCGTAGTGCAGCGTGATCGGCCCGCTATATCCCACGACCTGCACGTCGGCGCGGGGTTCCTCGGTATAGCCCAGGCCGAACCTCACCACGTACTGCTTGTACAGGGTCACCAGGGGAGCGGCCGCCAGCGCGGCCTGCATCGCAGGAACATCGCCGATTGCGGCGACGGAGTACGGCGGGCTGTAGGTGCGGCCGTTGAGCAGCAGCGTGTTGCCGACGCAACGCGGCGCGGAGGTGGCAATGATCCGTTGGTCCTGCATCTGCACGGCTTCCGCGCCGGCGCTCCACAGCGCGTTGAGGACCGCCTCGATGTCCTGCTGGTGCACGACGAGGTCGTCGGGCGAGGCGTCGCGGGGGAACCGGCCATTGGCGTCGCGCTGCGCGTCGGTCAGTGTCACCACCAGCCCAGGCCCGTGCATCGGCACGGTTCCGGCGGCGACGGCCAACGGCGCGGCCTTGGCGATCAGCGCCGCCACGGCCGCGTCGCTGCGGGCCGGCCCGGCCCTGGCGTCGTCGACCTGGTTGGCCAGCGAGTCACGCTGGGCGCTGAGCCGGTCGACGGACTGCTGCGCCTCACGCACCAGGTCGACCAGGCGCGGCGCGTCGCTGCGCCGGATCTCGCCCCCGCCGGACACCCCGTGCGTGGTACCCAGCAGCGCGCCCGCCAGCAGGCAGACCACCGGAACGCCGAAGCGCCAGGCAGAGCGCCGGGAAGCCACCAGAGATCCTCTCTTCGTCGACGCAGCGAGGCTCGCAACCCGCGTTGCGTTAGTCTCATGGTGCACCAGCACCGCCCCAGATTCGCAAAGGTACACATGCCCAAGTCCAAGGTCAGGAAGAAGAACGACTTCACGACCAAGCCGGTCAGCCGCACGCCGGTGAAGGTCAAGGCCGGGCCGTCCAGCGTGTGGTTCGTCGTGCTCTTCGTGGGGCTGATGCTGATCGGGCTGGCCTGGCTGCTGGTCTTCCAGCTCGCCTCCACCGAGATCGCGTTCCTCGCACAGCTGGGTCCGTGGAACTACGCCATCGCCTTTGCTTTCATGATCACCGGACTGTTGCTCACGATGAGGTGGCGGTAGGCGCCCGCGGTGCCCAAATGCTTACCGCCACGTCAATCTCGCGTTACCACGCCGGCAACTTCGCCGTCACCCAATCACACCGTTGTGATTCATCCCCATTGTGGATAGCACCTGTGGATAACGTCATTAGGTGCGGTAAGGGGGTGTGGGGAAATCGTGCAGCAAACTAGTTGGGGGCCCAGGACCGCCGCTGTCGTAAGTTGCGGAGTCGCCGGGATCGTGATGGCTGGCGCAGCTGTGACGCTCGTCACAGACCCGCCCGGGCGGATTTTGGTCGGTGTTGCCGGGCTGGGATTGTTGATCTTTGCAGGATTCTCGCTGCGGGCGCGACCCAAGCTGGCAATCACACCGGAGGGTCTGGTGGTCCGCGGATGGTGGCGCAACACGGTCCTGGCGCGGCCGTCGATAAAGCTGATTCGAATCACCGAATTCCGTCGGTGGGCGAGAAAAGTCCGATTGCTGGAGATCGACACCGTCGACGACCGGCTAATCGTGTTCACCCGTTGGGATCTCGGCACGAATCCGATCGAAGTGCTCGACGCGCTGACCGACGCCGGCTATGCCGGCCGGTCAGATCCGCCTACTGCGACACCGTGATCGAGTTGATCACAACCGGGTCGCTGGGCCGATCACGCGCATCGGTGGAGGTGCCCGCGATCGCGTCGACCACCTTCTGCGACTCGGGATCGACCACCTCGCCGAAGATCGTGTGCTTGCGGTTCAGGTGCGGCGTTCGGCCGACTGTAATGAAGAACTGCGACCCGTTGGTGCCCGGCCCGGCGTTGGCCATCGCGAGCAGGTACGGCCGGTCGAACTGCAGCTCCGGGTGGAACTCGTCACCGAACTGGTAGCCGGGACCGCCGCGGCCCGTGCCGGTCGGGTCGCCACCCTGGATCATGAACCCGTCGATGACGCGGTGAAAGACCGCGCCGTCGTAGAACGGGCCGGAAGTGCCGCCGGAGGCATTCTGGGTGGTGTAGTCGGTGGTGCCCTGCGCGAGGCCGACGAAGTTGGCGACGGTCTTGGGGGCGTGGTTACCGAACAAGGCGATCTTGATGTCCCCGCGATTGGTGTGCAGGGTCGCCGTCGCGGTCTGGATGAGGCTCGTCACGGGATGCCAGTGTGCCACGCCGAGTTGAGCAGTCGACGCGGCACCGTCAGATACGCTCAGGGTCCGGCGGCAGGAAGGTGAAACGTGACTACCAAGACGCGACTGACCCCAAGGCAGCGCCTGACCCGCGGCCTCGCCTACACCGCGGTCGGCCCGCTTGACATCACCTGCGGCACAGTCGGTCTGGGGCTGCAGACCGCGCACTCGGCCGGCAGCGGGCTGCGCCGGCGCTACGCCAAGGCCCGGATCGCGCACCGGGTCAGCGCGGCGCAGGAAACCGTTGCCCGGGAGCTGGCAGCGGCCCAGGAGGTCGTTGCGGGTCTGCCGCAGGCGTTGCAGGAGGCACGCAAGCCGGGGAGCCGGCGGCGCCGCAGGCTGATCATCTTCTCGGCCGCCGCGGTGGTGACGCTGGCGGGCGGCGCGGTGGCGTTCACGATGATCCGGCGGTCGTCTGAACCCGAACCGTCGCCGCGGCCGCCCAGCGTCGAGGTGACGCCCAAACCCTGAGGCGCCCGTTATCGCAGGGGGATGTCCTTGCCGCGGTCCTGCTCCGGGCGCGGACCGAAGTAGCGCCGGTCTGATTCGGCGATGGCGACGTCGTTGATGCTGGCTTCACGTCGGCGCATCAGGCCGTTGTCGTCGAAGTCCCACAGTTCGTTGCCGTAGCTGCGGTACCACTGGCCTGCGCTGTCGTGCCATTCGTATTGGAAGCGCACGGCGATGCGGTTCTCCCGAAACGCCCACAGGCTCTTGCGGAGGACGTAGTCGAGTTCCTTCTCCCATTTGGCGGTGAGGAACTCGACGATCTCGCTGCGGCCGGTGATGAACAGGTCGCGGTTGCGCCAGGCCGAGTCTTCGGTGTAGGCGAGGCTGACTCGGTGCGGGTCTCGCGTGTTCCACGCGTCCTCTGCGGCTTGGGTTTTCGCGACGGCACTGTCGAGGTCGAAGGGCGGGAACGGGGGCCGCGGTTCATCCATCGTGCTTGTGTCCCTCGAGACTGTGTAGCCCTCGAGACTGTGGAGCCCAGGAGACTCGAACCCGACATCTGGCTTGCCCTTCATCTGCCTTGCCCTTCACCGCACACCCGCCAGCCGACGAGGACCTCGCAACCGGCGGGGTCGTCCGTCAGCCCCAACTCTCGTACTCGAAGCAGATGCAGTGATGGTCGCCGGACATGTCATGGCACGCGCCCTCGCCCCGATCATGCAGGTGAGCTTGTTTCGGGTCGCCATGAACATTCAGATTGTGATCCTCTTTCGGGTGACCGCAGTTACGGCAGTATTCCGTCACCTCACTCATGGTCATTCCTTTCTTGTATGAATCGAGCCTATGCCTGTTGTCGACGGTGCCGGCCGCCTCAAGAAATTTGACGGGGAACGTTCATCGAGTGCGCCGCAACTCAGGACCGGGCTTGACCCTGCGGGCGGTAGACACCACCTGTTGTGGAGCCTAGGAGACTCGAACTCCCGACATCTGCCTTGCAAAGGCAGCGCTCTACCAGCTGAGCTAAGGCCCCTCGGTGCGACCAGCGGACTGGTCGACAGCCACATGCCACACCTCGACGCGACGCCGTGAGCGCCATACCAGCACGACGAGCGCGAGCGCGACAATCAGCAGGACCAGCCTCATGGTGTAGCCTTCCGTGGGCCTAGGAGGACTCGAACCTCCGACCTCTTCGTTATCAGCGAAGCGCTCTAACCGCCTGAGCTATAGGCCCGTACTCGCGTACGACCGACCGACGAGACTACCGCAATCGCGGGCCACCCCCAAACGGCTAATCGCGATCGGCCAGCGTCACCTCGACGCCGCCAACAAGGTCAGTGGTCAGGTTGTAGATGAACGCGCCGACGGTCGCCATCGCGCTCAACAGCACGATGTTCACCAGGCCGATCAGCGCCGCGCCGCCGAAGATCGCGCCGCTGGAGACCAGCTCGGTGGTGCTCGTGTTCGTCAGCAGGTCACCGACATTGTTGTTGAGCTTGCTCCACACACCCATCCCGCCAAGGACCAGGTAGAGGAACGCCACCGCGATCATCCAGACGAAGAACAATGCCACCGAGAGCACCAGCGACACCTTGAGAACGCTCCAAGGGTCGACGCGCCTGACCTGCATGCTGGCCCTCAGCGGTCCCCGCGAGCGGCTGCCCACCTGCACGCGGCTCGTCGAGGCCGACGAGCCGGCGGGTTCGTCTCCCTGGCGGTCGGGCTGGGCTTGGCGTGGCACCGCGGGACGGGGGATGGGGCCCGACAAGTCGGGGAGTTCGCTGCGGTAGGTCTCAGTGCGCGACGGAGGCGGCGGGGTGGCATCCGACTCCGAACTCGGCGCCTGAGCCGCCGATCCGGAGATGAACCTGTTGATCCGATCGTCCGTACCGGAACCGGTCGTCGAGGCGTCCGTCGCCGTCCTGCGCGCCTGCTGGGCACGTGCGGCGGGGGTGCGCTGCCACGGGGGCACGTCACCTCGGTCGGCGACGGGGCCGGAGGTCGAGATCGGGCCCGTCCCGGGCGACCGCGGGCCGCCCGGCCGCCCGTTCCCGTTGCCCGGGTCGTTCGGTGAGCTCACTGAAGCTCCTTAATGGTCATGTCGCGTCGGTATCCGGCCGCGCGATGGTGTCCGTACTGTCACCTTCCTCGGCGTTCCGAGCAATGGCAACCAGTGTGTCGCCATCGCCGAGGTTCATCAACCGAACGCCCTTCGTTTGACGCCCGGCTTTGCGAACCTGCCGCGCGGCGGTCCGGATCACGCCGCCAACGGAGGTGATGGCATACAGCTCGGTGTCATCGTCGACAACCTGCGCTCCAACCAGATTGCCACGCCGGCGGTCGTGCTGAATGGTCAGCACGCCTTTGCCCCCGCGGCCCTGCACCGGATACTCCTCGATGGGCGTGCGCTTGGCGTAGCCGCCCGACGTCGCGACCAGCAGATATGTGTCCGCGCGAACGACGTTCAGCGACAGCAGCCGGTCCTCGGCGTTGAACCGCATACCCTGCACGCCGGAGGTGGCCCGGCCCATCGGCCGGAGCGCCTCGTCGCTGGCGGTGAACCGGATCGACTGGCCATTCGCCGACACCAGCAGCAGGTCGTCGTCGGCCGAGCACAGCACCGCCCCGACAAGCTCGTCTCCGTCGCGCAGGTTGATCGCCACGATGCCACCGGAGCGGTTCGAGTCGAAGTCGGTCAGCCGGGACTTCTTGACCAGGCCGTTGCGGGTGGCGAGCACCAGGTACGGCGCGTCGGCGTAACCGCGGATCTGGATGACCTGCGCGATGCGCTCCTCGGGCTGGAACGCCAGCAGGTTGGCAACGTGCTGTCCTCGCGCGGTGCGGGATGCTTCGGGCAGCTCGTAGGCCTTGGCGCGGTAGACCCGGCCCTGCGTGGTGAAGAACAGGATCCAGTCGTGGGTCGAGCAGACGAAGAAGTGCGCGACGATGTCGTCCTGCTTGAGCCCGGCGCCCTGCACGCCCTTTCCGCCGCGCTTCTGGCTGCGGTACAGGTCGGTCTTCGTGCGCTTGGCGTAGCCGGTCTCGGTGATCGTGACGACGACGTCCTCGCGGGCGATCAGGTCCTCGTCGGTGACCTCGCCGTCGGCGGCGATGATGCGGGTGCGCCGGTCGTCGCCGTGCTTGTCGGCGATCTCGGCGAGCTCGTCGCGGACGATGCCGCGCTGACGTTCGGGCTTGGCGAGAATGTCCTCGAGGTCGGCGATCTCGGCCTCGATCTTCGCCAGGTCGTCGATGATGCGCTGCCGCTCCAACGCCGCCAGGCGCCGCAGCTGCATGTCGAGGATCGCCTGTGCCTGGATCTCGTCGATGTCGAGGAGTTCAATCAGGCCGCTCCGCGCCACGTCGACGGTTTCCGACGCACGGATCAGCGCGATGACCTCGTCGAGCGCGTCGAGCGCCTTGACGAGGCCGCGCAGGATGTGGGCACGCTCGTTGGCCTTGCGCAGCCGGTAGGTGGTCCGGCGGACGATCACGTCGAGCTGGTGGTTGACGTACAAGCGGATCAGCTGGTCGAGCCGCAGTGTGCGGGGAACGCCGTCGACGATCGACAGCATGTTGGCGCCGAAGCTCGTCTGCAACTGGGTGTGCTTGTAGAGGTTGTTCAGGACGACCTTCGCGACCGCGTCGCGCTTGAGCTCCACGACAATGCGCACGCCGACCCGTTCGCTGCCCTGGTCCTCAATGTTGGCGATTCCGTTGAGCTTTCCGTCGCGGACCTGGTCGGCGATCGATGTGATGAAGTTGTCGTGGTTGACCTGGTAGGGCAACTCGGTGATCACCAGCGAGGTGCGGCCCTTGTTGTCTTCCTCGATCTCCACCACACCGCGCATGCGGATCGAGCCGCGGCCGGTGGTGTATGCGTCGGTAATCCCCTGTGTGCCAACGATCAACCCTGCGGTTGGGAAGTCGGGGCCCTTGACACATGCGGTCACCGCGGCCAGGGTGGATTCCTCGTCGGCGTCGGGGTTTTCGAGGCACCAGAACACCGCCTCGGCCAGCTCGCGCAGGTTGTGCGGCGGGATGTTGGTAGCCATCCCGACGGCAATGCCGCCGGAACCGTTGGCAAGCAGGTTCGGGAACCGGCTGGGCAGTACGGTCGGCTCCTGGACCCGGCCGTCGTAGTTAGGTATGAAATCGACGGTCTCCTCATCGATTTCACGTAGCATCTCCATCGCCAACGGCGTGAGCCGGGCCTCGGTGTACCTCATCGCCGCCGGCGGGTCATTGCCCGGCGAGCCGAAGTTACCCTGGCCGTCGACCAACGGATAGCGCAGCGACCACGGCTGAGCCATCCGAACCAACGTGTCGTAGATCGATGCGTCGCCGTGGGGGTGGTAATTGCCCATCGTCTCGGCGACCGACCGGGCCGACTTGGCGTGGCTGCGGTCCGGCCGGAAGCCGGAGTCGAACATCGCGTAGAGCACGCGTCTGTGCACCGGCTTCAGGCCATCGCGTACCTCGGGCAGCGCGCGCCCGACGATCACGCTCATCGCGTAATCGATGTAGCTGCGCTGCATCTCCTGCTGGATGTCGACGGGTTCGATCCGGTCGACCGAGTCGTCCGGCGGCAGCGTTGTATCAGTCATGTGATCCTCGTTCGGCTTTCGGCACTAAACGTCCAGGAAGCGGACGTCTTTGGCGTTGCGGGTGATGAAGCTGCGCCGGGCGTCGACGTCTTCGCCCATCAACACCGAGAACAGCTCGTCGGCGGCGGCGGCGTCATCGAGGGTGACCTGGCGCAGCACCCGGGCGGTGGGGTCCATGGTGGTTTCCCACAGTTCCCGGGCGTCCATCTCGCCCAGGCCTTTGTAGCGTTGAATGCCGTCGTCCTTGTTGATCTTCTTGCCGGCTTTGAGGCCTGCCTCGAGCAGTGCGTCCCGCTCGCGGTCGGAGTAGGCGAACTCCGGCTCGGTGCGTTGCCACTTGAGCTTGTACAACGGCGGCTGGGCCAAGAACACGTGACCGTTTTCGATCAATGGTTTCATGAACCGAAACAGCAGCGTGAGCAGCAGCGTCGAAATGTGCTGGCCGTCGACGTCGGCGTCAGCCATCAAGACGATCTTGTGATAGCGCAGCTTGGCGATGTCGAACTCGTCGTGGATGCCGGTACCCAACGCGGTGATGATCGCCTGCACCTCGGTGTTTTTCAGCACCCGGTCGATGCGGGCCTTTTCGACGTTGATGATCTTGCCGCGCAGCGGCAGGATCGCCTGAAACATCGAATCGCGGCCGCTTTTGGCCGACCCGCCGGCTGAATCACCCTCCACGACATACAATTCCGACCTGCGTGGATCGGTGGATCGGCAGTCGGCCAGCTTGCCGGGCAAACCGCCGATGTCAGTGGCGCTCTTGCGACGCACCAACTCACGGGCCTTGCGCGCCGCGATCCGCGCCTGCGCCGACGAGACCGCCTTGTTGACCACCACCTTGGCATCAGCCGGGTTGGACTCAAACCAGTGGTTCAGCTGCTCGTTGCACACCCGCTGCACAAACGACTTCACCTCGGTGTTGCCCAGCCTCGTCTTGGTCTGCCCCTCAAACTGCGGTTCGGCCACCTTCACCGAAATCACCGCCGCCAAACCCTCCCGGATATCATCGCCGGTCAGGTTGGGATCTTTGTCCTTGAGGAGCTTACGGTCCTTGGCGTACTTGTTGACCACCGACGTCAACGCGGCCCGAAATCCCTCCTCGTGAGTGCCGCCCTCGTGGGTGTTGATCGTGTTGGCGAAGGTGTGCACCGACTCCGAATACCCGGCGTTCCACTGCATCGCCACCTCTACCTCGTGACCCGGGCCCTTGCCGGAGAAATCCACCACGCTGCCGTGAATCGGCTGCTTGGTACGGTTGATGTGGCGCACGAAATCCACCAACCCCCCCGGGTATTGGAACTTGCGCTGGCGCACCTTGTGCGGGGCGGCCGCCTCCGCGGCCTGCTCCTGCGCGGACTTGGGCGCATCGGCGGTGTCGCTGACGACCTCGTCGACCACCTCTTCGGGGGCGACCCGTTCATCGGTGAGGGTGATGGTCAGGCCCTTGTTGAGAAACGCCATCTCCTGCAGCCGCCGCGCGACGGTCTCAAAGTCGTACTCGGTGCTCTCGAACACCGTCGGATCGGCCCAGAACCGCACCGTGGTGCCGGTCTTTCTGGTCGCCTCACCCTGCTTGAGGGTGCCCGGCACCGAATGCTCGTAATACTGAAACCACTCATAGCCGTCGCGGCTGACCTCCACCTCCAGCCGGCTGGACAGCGCGTTGACCACCGACACCCCCACCCCATGCAGGCCGCCCGAGACGGCGTACGCATCCGAGTCGAACTTGCCGCCCGCGTGCAGCTGGGTCATCACCACATCCACCGTGGGGATGCCCGAGGCGTGCATCGCCACCGGAATTCCGCGGCCATCATCGGTGACCTCAACCCCACCATCCTCAAGCAGCCGCACCGCGACCCGCGTCGCGTAGCCGGCCATCGCCTCGTCGACGGCGTTGTCGACCACCTCCCAGATCAGATGGTGCAAACCCCGCTCACCGGTCGAGCCGATATACATGCCGGGGCGTTTACGGACGGCCTCCAACCCTTCGAGAATGGTGATGGATTGGGCGCCGTACTCCGCATGTGCTTTCTTCCTCTGGGCAGCCACGGTCGGACAGGTCTCCTCGGGGGTCGCGTGCGAGCGGTAGGTCACCGCGTGCAGGTCTTCCTGGCCAGTCTACCGGGAATTGCGGGCGGCACTGATTCTGTGGCGGCGTTTCCACATACCTATATGCGCCGTGAGCCTGATTTCTCGGCCGTGGCCGCGTCCTGACGCTTGCGAAAGCGATTCGGCGCATTCTCGCGCCTCTCAGCCGACAATCAGCCGTAGGTGTCGCGGGGCCCGCGGCCGGCGATGTGCAGCGGCCCCTTGTGCCACGACGGAACCGCGGGACCGGTGATCTTCACCGACGTGACGACACCGTCACCGACCGCCGCGGCGATCTTCGCCAAGAGCTGCGCCTGCACCATCCGCAGCTGCGTCGCCCATGCCGTGGACTCCGCGGTGATGCTCAACACACCGTCGCGAAGCGCGGTGGGTGCGGCGTGCGCCGCGATCTGCTCACCGACCACCGAGCCCCACTGCCCGAACACCGAACCCTCGGCCACCCGGGTAGACCAGCCCCGGGTCTTGGCGAGGTCCCGGGCCACCGTCCCGAGCGGCTGCGGATCGCGGGAATCCGGGCCGGGGCCCGACCAACTGCGCCGCCGCGCCGCGCCAGCCACTCGGCGCGGGGTGGGGGAGCGGCGACCCTGCCCGACGTTTCTGCCCTGGCCGCGGGCCGCGCCGCGGGCTTCTTCGAGCGTGCGGCGCACCAAATCCATCCCCCGGTCGCTTCGCTGCGGCCCGCCGGAATCGTTCACCACGTCGTCGTCATTCATGCCTGCACCGTCGAAACACGTCCCCCGTCATCGTCGCGCATACCGACCGTCACCCGGCGCACGTCCCAACCGGCCGGGACGTCATCGCCGACCGCCGCGGTCAGGAGGACCTGCTCCGCGGACTCGGCCACGGCGGCGAGCGCGCGGCGGCGCGCCGAATCCAGTTCGGCGAAGACGTCGTCGAGCAGCAGCACCGGATCGGTGCCTTCGGAACGCAGGAGCTCATAGGCCGCCAACCGCAGTGCGAGCGCCATCGACCACGATTCACCGTGGGAGGCAAATCCTTTCGCCGGCTGATCACCGAGGCGCAATTCCAGATCGTCGCGGTGCGGCCCGACCAAACACACCCCGCGCTCGATCTCGGCATCCCGCCGCCCGGCCAAGGCGTCCAGCAGTGTCGCCTCGAGATACTCGACATCCGGGTCGGAGGGATCCAATTCGACACCGGCCCGGTAACAAACGTCGGCGGGACGTGAGGACGGCGCCAGCAGCTGATAGGCCTTCTCCACCTCGGGCCGCAACTCGGTGACCAACTCGAGGCGCGCGGCAAGCAGCCGCGCACCATGCGCGGCCAGGTGGCCATCCCAGACGTCAAGTGTGTCCAGCAGGGTGCGGTCGGGCCGGCCGCGCTGCCCGGCCGCCGTCTTCAACAGAGCCGCGCGCTGGCGCAGCACACGCTCGTAGTCGGCGCGCACACCGGAAACGGTGGGACGACGCAGCGTCGCCAGTTCGTCGAGATAGCGGCGGCGTTCACCGGGTTCCCCGCGAACCAAGGTCAAATCCTCGGGCGCGAACAGCACCGCCCGCAGCACGCCGAGGACCTCCCGGGCGGCGCGCACCGGCGATCGGTTCAATCGCGCCTTGTTGGCTTTGCCCGCGGTTATCTCCAGGTCGACGGCCAGTTCCCGGCCGTCGTTCACCACGATCGTCGACACCACCGCGCGGGCCGCACCTGCCCGCACCAGCGGCGCGTCCGTCGCCACCCGGTGGGAGCTGAGCGTCGACGAATACCACAGCGCCTCAAGCAGGTTCGTTTTGCCGTAACCGTTGGGTGCGAGGAACACGGTCCGCCCCTGCCGCAGGTCGACATCCACCTGGGCCCACGACCGAAAGTCGCGCAGCCCCAGGTGCCGGACGTACAACGCGCCTACCCCGAGAGGGGGACCCGCTTGACAGCGTGGCCACCGAACTGGTTACGCAATGCGGACACGGCTTTCATCGTAGGGGAGTCGTCCTGCCGGGAAAAGAAGCGCGCAAACAGCGACGCCGCGATCACCGGGACGGGGACGCGATGATGGATCGCCTCCTCGACCGTCCACCGTCCTTCGCCGGAATCCTCGGTGTAGCCGCTGATGTCCTTCAGTCCCGGGTCTTCCCTGAGCGCCTTGGCCAGCAGTTGCTGCAGCCAGGACCGAACCACCGTGCCGTTCGTCCAGGCCTGGATGACCGCCTGCGGATCGTTGATCAGTTCCTCGGCGGCGAGGAGCTCATATCCCTCCGCATAGGACGTCATCAAGCCATACTCGACGCCGTTATGCACCATCTTGGCGTAGTGCCCGGCTCCCACCGGTCCGGCGTGGACGAACCCGAGTTCCCGGGGGCCTGCCGGCCGCAGCGTATCGAAGACCGGCATCGCGCGCTGCACATCGGCGTTGCTGCCGCCGACCATCAAGCCATAACCTTCCTTCAGGCCCCAGATCCCGCCGGACACACCAGCGTCAACGAAGGCGATTCCGTTTTCTCCCAATAGTTTCGCGTGCGGGCGGTCCTCGGTGAACCGCGAGTTGCCACCATCGATGACCAGATCGCCGCGGCCCAGGACGTCGGCGAGCGCGGCGATGGTTTCGTGGGTGACAGGCCCGGACGGCACCATCACCCAGACAATGCGCGGCGGCGCAAGTGCCTGGGCCAGTGCCGCCAGCGAGAGCACGTCGGAAACCTCGGGCCGCGGGTCGTACCCGATCACCTCGTGTCCGCCGTCGCGCAGCCGCTCGCGCATGTTGAAGCCCATCTTGCCCAGACCGACCAAACCGAGCTGCATGTATGCCCTCTCTCGATTTCGGGATCAAGAACCGGTCAGCCAGGCAGCCGCACCGGCATCAACAGATAAACGTAGTCGGTGTGCGTCGCCGGGAACGGCACGGTGGCGGACCCGTCGAGATCCCCGCCCTCGCTCGTCGGACGCAGCACCGCGGGCCGACTCGGGGTGGTGAAACCGAAGGTCACCTTTTCGCTGTGCAACGATCCGAGGCCGTCGGTCAGGTAGGTGGGATTGAACGCAATCGTCAGGGGGTCGCCGGCGAACTCCACCGAAAGGTCCTCTTCGGCGCGTCCCACATCGTCCGCCCCGGCCGACAACCGCAACGAGCCGTCTGCGAACTCCATCCGCACCTGCGCCCCGCGATCGGCGACCAACGCGACGCGTTTGATGGCTTCGGTCAGCTCTCCCACGCCGAGCGTGGCCACCGCGGTGTGCTCGGCGGGCAACAACTGACGAAACTTGGGGAAGTCAGCGTCAAGCAGGCGGGTGGTGCTGCGCTTGCCCTCGCTGCGGATTCCGAGCAGCCCTTCCTTGCCGACCGCCGCACCCGCCCCGAGGGCCAGATGCACATCACCGCCGCCGACGCCCGCCTTCGCGGCCTCGGCCAACGTCTTCGCCGGCACCAGGACGGCGGCCTCCATGTCCGCCGCACCGGTCGACCACGTCAGTTCACGTACCGCCAGCCGGAACCGATCGGTAGCCGCCAAAACCACGGTGTCCCCGGAGATCTCGACGCGGATGCCCGTCAGCATCGGCAACGTGTCGTCCCGGCCGGCCGCCACCGCGACCTGGCCGATGGCCTCTGCAAACACCTCGGCGGAGATCACGCCGGTCTCATCGGGCAACTCGGGCAGCGCGGGGTAGTCCTCCACCGCCATCGTCGGCAGCGAGAACCGCGCACTCCCGCACGTCAATGACACGCGGGTCCCGTCGACGCTCACATCGACAGGCTTGGCCGGCAACGCCCTGGTGATGTCGGATAGGAGCCGACCCGATACCAAAACCTTTCCCGGAGAGGCGATTTCGGCTGGGACCGTCACTTCGGCGGATACTTCGTAGTCGAAGCCCGAGATCGTCAGTCCCGACTCGGTGCCGGCCAGCAGCACCCCCGCCAGCACGGGCACCGTCGGCCGCGTCGGCAGGTTGCGCGCCACCCACGCGACCGCGTCAGCGAAGTCCTCGCGGACCAGCCGGAACTTCAGATCGGTCAGACCTACCGTCGTCGCCACTTCAGTGTCTCTCCCAAATCCCCAAGGCCTTACCTGCGGTTACCGCGGTGTGGAACACCCGTGACCGCCACACGCTCCGACGACCGTAAATGGCCTTCGAAGCACCACCGTAGAGCTTTTGGTGGCTTGATCAAAGCTAATCGACCGGGCTGACAGGCGGGCGGTGCGGATCGGGCCCGGGGGTGTGGAGAAGGCCTTCCACAGGGGCTTCTTCTGAAGGATGTATCCGGAGATATTGGAGCAGTAGTAGTAGGCACTGTGCATGCTGTGGAGTAGTGGTCGTTCTCGCTGGATGGCGATTGTCGGCGAGTGTGCGCATCGTGGGGAAGCGGCGGGACCGGACGGTGAACCCGGTGTGCATCGGCGATGCCTCTGCACCGCGATGTTGGCGGCGGCGCACACCGGTCCACCGATTGTGAACAAGTTATGCACAACCCAAATCGGGCGGGATGAAGGTGCCGGAGGAAGGCGGGGAGGAACACCATTCAGCGCTTGGAACGCTGCCGGATCCGTGTCGTGAGCTCCTTCACGTGATCGAACACCTCACGCCGGTGTGCCATCTCGTTGAGGATCTTCTTCTGGGCGTACATCACGGTGGTGTGATCACGGCCGAACGCCTGGCCGATCTTCGGCAGCGAGAGGTCGGTGAGTTCCCGGCAGAGGTACATCGCGATCTGGCGTGACTGGGCCAGGGCGCGGGTCTTGCCGGGACCGCGAAGTTCCTCGACGGTGGTCCCGAAATATTCGGCGGTGGCGGCCATGATCGTCGCCGTGCTGATCTGCATCGTCCCGACGTCGGAAATGAGGTCGCGCAGGACGATCTCTGCCAGGGCGCGGTCGATCGGGGTCTTGTTGAGCGACGCGAACGCGGTCACCCGGATGAGCGCACCCTCGAGCTCGCGGATGTTGCGCTCGATGGCGGTGGCGATGAGCTCGAGCACCTCGTCGGGTACGTCGAGCCGTTCCACTTGGGCTTTCTTACGTAGGATGGCGATCCGGGTCTCGAGCTCAGGGGGCTGCACGTCGGTGATCAAGCCCCACTCGAACCGGGTGCGCAGCCGGTCTTCGAGGGTGGCCAGCTGCTTGGGTGGTCGGTCCGACGAGATCACGATCTGCTTGTTGGCGTTGTGCAGCGTGTTGAAGGTATGGAAGAACTCCTCCTGGATGCCTTCCTTGCCCTCGATGAACTGGATGTCGTCGACCAGCAGGACGTCGATGTCGCGGTAGCTCCGTTTGAACGCGACCTTGCGGTCGTCGCGCAGAGAGTTGATGAAGTCGTTCGTGAACTCCTCGGTCGAAACGTACTTCACGCGCATGCCGGGGAAGAGCCGCTGCGTGTAGTTCCCGGCCGCGTGCAGGAGGTGGGTTTTTCCGAGCCCGGACTCGCCCCAGATGAACAGCGGGTTGTATGCGCGTGCCGGCGCCTCGGCAATCGCCAGCGCGGCGGCGTGAGCAAACCTGTTGGATGCGCCGATGACGAACGTGTCGAAGGTGTAGCGCTTGTTGAGGCTGATGCCTCCGGACGGGCCCGCGTCGCCGTTCTGAGGTTTGTCGGTGAAGTACGACGGCCAGGATTCCTGCGCGCTGGCCAACGCCTCGCTGTCCTCGTCGATCTCGTCGTTGTCGGGTTCGGAGTTAGCTGGAGATTGGCCGGCCGGGTCGGCGTCGGTTTTATCGGGTGGTGCGATCCGGACCGCGAGTTCGACACGGTGACCGAGCTGACGGCTAAGGGCGTCGACGATGCGCGTGCGGAGATGCCCGCGCTCGATCTCGTTCTGGACGAAGCTGCTGGGAACGGACAACAACGCGAAGCCTTCGGCGATCGTCAACGGTTTGACCAGCGTCAACCAGGCACGTTGTTGGGGTGTGAGGTGGGATGACGAGGAGTCACCGTTGACTCCGGACGGCGACCCGTTGTCGCTGTCGCCGTTGAGTTCGGCGACCACGATGCTCCAGACCTCCGCGAAGGGTGAATCGGGCTCGTCCGTCAACGACGAGTACCCCCTTGTCGTCGGTCCGATGTCGACGAACTGCGCGATCGGCGGCTGTCCACATAGTTATCCACAGGTGTGGACAGGACAGCCGTCACCGTCACGTCGTCGCTCGGCTCGGGTGGGTGGTCGGGCCGCTCAGAGCCGTGACACTTTGTCTGGGTCGGATGCCGACCAGGCACCGTTGCTTTCGTTGTCGCGGCCGTTTCGATGTGAAACGGCATTGGCAGAAGCTAACAGTTTTCGACGCTGCGGGCCAACCGTTCGGCAACATTGGCGGCGGCTTCTTGACAAGAGTTCGGGGGGACGTGACGGTTGTGACGGCAGTGAACGCCGCAGGGCAATCCGGAGGTGGTTTGACCGCGCGAAAATGGGTCAGTACCCTCGAACAGTCGCCCGAAAGTCGGCGATACGGCAGCGAACCGGAAACTGTCCCGGGGTACCGCGCCGGTCAGCGAGCGAGACGAAGAGCTTACCAACGGCCACGGTGTCCATTCGCGTCAGCGAGCGGACAGTGCGGCGGGGCCGGCGGGTGCCAGGACGAGGAGAGACAGCCGTGGCCAAGGGCAAGCGCACCTATCAGCCGAACAACCGCCGGCGGGCCCGCGTGCACGGGTTCCGGCTGCGGATGCGTACCCGGGCCGGCCGCGCCGTCGTGTCGAACCGGCGGCGCAAGGGCCGTCGGTCGCTGACTGCCTGATATCGGCGCGGACAGCGACGTGCTCCCGGCGCAGAACCGGATGACGCGGTCGATGGAGTTCGGCGCGACGGTGAAGCACGGGGCGCGGGCGGTCGAACCCGACATCGTCGTGCACGCGCAACGGGCCGTAGTGGACGGCGGGGTCCCCGGCCCGAGGATCGGACTGGTGGTCTCGAAGGCAAGGATCGGACTGGTGGTCTCGAAGGCAGTGGGGTCCGCGGTGCAGCGTCACCGGGTCGCCCGGCGGCTGCGTCACGCGGCGCGTCTGGTCGTCGACGAACTGGAGGCAGGCGATCGGGTGGTGATCCGCGCGCTGCCGAGCAGCAGGGACGCGATCTCCGCACGCCTGGAGCAGCAGCTGCGCGACGGTTTGATCCGAGCGCGGCTACTGCCGGGGGGAGAGGGATGAAAGCGGCAGTGCAACAAACGACTTCGCGGCCGCTGCGGTTGCCGGTGCGGGTGGTGATCTGGCTGATCGAGCTCTACCGGACCTACGTGTCGCCGCTGCGGCTGCCGACGTGCCGATTCACGCCGACATGCAGCCAATACGCGGTCGATGCGCTGAGCGAGTTCGGCTTGTTGCACGGCGGCCGGCTAGCCGTGCTACGCCTGGTGAAGTGCGGGCCGTGGCATCGGGGAGGATGGGACCCGATACCCGAACGCAAAACTGCCGGCCGCACGTCCGCCGCGGCCGACCATGTCAGGAGCACGTCCCGTGTTTAATTGGTTCAGCCTCGACATCATCTACTACCCGGTGTCGGCGATCATGTGGGGCTGGTACAAGCTCTTCGCGTTCCTTCTGGGGCCGTCGAATTTCTTCGCCTGGGCGCTGGCGGTGATGTTCCTCGTATTCACCTTGCGCGCGATCCTCTACAAGCCATTCGTCCGTCAGATCCGCACGACACGGCAGATGCAGGAACTGCAGCCGCAGATCAAGGCGCTGCAGAAGAAGTACGGCAAGGACCGCCAGCGGATGGCGCTGGAGATGCAGAAACTGCAGCGCGAGCACGGGTTCAATCCGGTCCTGGGATGTTTGCCGATGCTTGCGCAGATCCCGGTATTCATCGGCTTATACCACGTCCTGCGCTCGTTCAACCGGACCACCGGGGGGCTCGGCCAACCGCACCTGTCGGTGGCTCAGAACCGTGCCACCGGGAACTATGTGTTCAGCCCGACCGATGTGGCGCACTTCCTGGACGCGAATTTGTTCGGGGCGCCGATCGGCGCGTACATGACGCAGCGGACCGGTTTGGACGCATTCACCCACTTCGACCGCGCCGCGGTGATAGCGGTGGGCGTGCCGGTGATGATCCTGGCCGGCATCGCGACGTACTTCAACAGCCGTGCGTCCGTCGCACGGCAGAGCCCTGAGGCCGCGGCGAACCCGCAGACCGCGCTGATGAACAAGCTCGCGCTGTACGTGTTTCCGCTCGGCGTGGTGGTCGGCGGCCCGTTCCTGCCGCTGGCGATCATCTTGTACTGGTTCTCGAACAACATCTGGACGTTCGCGCAGCAGCACTACGTGTTCGGGAAGATCGAAAAGGAAGACGAGGCCAAACGAGTCGAGGCGATGGAGCGGCGGGCGGCGAACGCGCCGCCGCCGGGTGCCAAACCTTCGCGGCCGGCGCGCAAGGGCGCATCGGGATCCGCGAACGGCGCCGCGGAACCACCCGGTGGCGACGGGGACAAGGGCGCGGCGCAGACCGACGAGCCGGTGTCAAAGGACGACACGGCGGCGGAGAGCGAAGCGACAAAGCCGAATCCGGGACCGCGCCCCAACGGGGCCGGCAGCCGAGCGCCGCGCCCCGGGGCGCGCCCGAAGAAGCGTAAACGTTAGGCCGGACCACTGGCCGCAGAGGGAGAGGGCAGCGATGACCGACGCCGAAACCACCGAGAGGGCTGAGGAGGCCGCGGACGCGGAAGCGGCGCACAAGACGGAGGATCTGGAGGAGCGACTCGTAGCCGAGGGGGAGATCGCCGGCGACTACCTTGAAGAGCTGTTGGACCTGTTGGACTTCGACGGGGACATCGACCTCGACGTCGAGGGCAACCGGGCCGTCGTGAGCATCGATGGGGGCGAGGACCTGACCAAGCTCGTCGGCCGCCATGGCGAAGTACTCGATGCGCTGCAGGAGCTGACGAGGCTGGCGGTCCATCAGAAGACCGGCGAGCGGAGCAGGCTCATGCTCGACATCGCGAGCTGGCGGCGGCGCCGGCGGGACGAACTGGCCGCGCTCGGGGACAAGGTGGCCCGGCGGGTCCTAGAGACCGGTGAGCGCGAACAGCTCGCGCCGATGACGCCGTTCGAGCGCAAGATCCTGCACGACGCGGTGGCGGCGGTTCGGGGTGTGCGCAGCGAAAGCGAGGGCATGGAGCCGTCACGCCGGGTTGTCGTATTGCTGGACTGAGAGTTACAAGCGTGTAGTTCTGCGGGGGAAAGCCGTCCCGCCTTGGGAGCCGGAGAGGATGTTTCACGTGAAACATGTCGGCTCGGACGCGGCGCCGCGGCTGGTCTTCGGCGAGCGGCTCGACGCGGCGAGGCGCTATGCGGAGCTGCTTGCCGACGCGGGGGTGGAGCGGGGACTGCTCGGGCCGCGCGAGGCGGATCGGCTGTGGGAGCGCCACCTCCTCAACAGCGCGGCCGTGGGCGAGCTGATCGGTGAGGGCGAACGGGTGGTCGACGTCGGCAGCGGCGCGGGGCTCCCCGGCGTGCCGCTCGCCCTGGCGAGACCGGACCTGACGATCACGCTGATCGAGCCGCTGTTGCGCCGCAGCGAGTTCTTGCGGGAGGCTGTCGGTCTGCTCGGCCTGGATGTCACCGTCGTGCGCGGGCGGGCGGAGGACGCCGGCGTGCGCGCCGAGGTGGGGGAGGTCGACGTGGCCGTGTCGCGAGCAGTCGCGCCGCTGGACAGACTCACCACGTGGTGTATGCCACTGGTCCGGCCGGGTGGGCGGATGCTGGCAATCAAGGGGGAGCGGGCGTTCGACGAAGTGGAACAACACCGGCGTGTGATGACCTCGTTGGGCGCCGCCGGTGTCAGGGTGATGAGATGTGGCGTGGACTATTTAGATCCGCCCGCCACGGTCGTCGTCGCGAACCGGAGAACAGGCCCAACGAGACGGACAACAGGGCGACGCCGGGCGGCGAGCAGGAGGCAACCATGAGCCCGACCGAGATGCCGGGCGGGGCCGCGCGGGCCCCCGATGTTTCACGTGAAACATGGGACGCGGGCGAACCGTTCGACACGCCCATCGGTGCGGCAGCGGAACGGGCGATGCACGTTCTTCACACGACGCACCGCCGACTACCCAGGCCCGGCCGCCGCCGGCTGTTCACGATCGCGAACCAGAAGGGCGGCGTCGGGAAGACCACCACCGCGGTGAACCTGGCGGCCGCGTTGGCCATCCAAGGGCTGAAGGCATTGGTGATCGACCTCGACCCGCAGGGCAACGCCAGCACCGCATTGGGGATCGAGCACCGGCTGCCGGGCACCCCGTCCTCGTATGAGGTGTTGCTCGGCGAGATGCCGTTGCGGGAGGCTCTGCGAGAGAGTCCGCACAGCGATCGGCTGTTCTGTATCCCGGCCACGATCGACCTGGCGGGCGCCGAGATCGAACTGGTCAGCATGGTGGCGCGCGAGAATCGCCTGCGGACCGCCCTGGCGGATCTGGACGACTTCGACTTCGACTACGTGTTCATCGACTGTCCGCCGTCGCTCGGCCTCCTGACGATCAACGCGCTCGTCGCGGCGCCCGAGGTGCTGATCCCGATCCAGTGCGAGTACTACGCGCTGGAGGGCGTCTCGCAGCTGATGAGCAACATCGAGATGGTGAAGGCTCACCTGAACCCCCAGTTAAGCGTCTCGACCGTAATCCTGACGATGTACGACGGACGCACCAAGCTCGCCGACCAGGTTGCCGACGAGGTACGCCGTTACTTCGGCGACAAGGTGCTGCGCACGGTCATCCCCCGTAGCGTCAAGGTCTCGGAGGCGCCCGGGTACGGCATGACGATCATTGACTACGACCCGGGATCTCGGGGAGCGATGAGCTATCTCGACGCGAGCCGTGAGCTCGCCGAGCGAGGCCGGGCGACAGCAGGGGAGAGGTGATCCAATGTCCCAACCGACGCGCAGGAAGGGTGGCTTGGGCCGTGGCCTGGCGTCGCTGATTCCGACCGGTCCTACCGACATCGGCCTGGGGCCGCGGTTGGGTGACGCCGCCGCCGATGTCGTGCTGGGCGGACCGCCGCCCACCGGCGCGGCGGACGTCGGCGCCGTGTACCGGGAGATCGACCCGGGACTGATCGACCCGAACCCCCGCCAGCCGCGGCAGGTGTTCGACGAGGAGGCGCTCGCCGAGCTCATCCACTCCATCCGTGAGTTCGGCCTCATGCAGCCCATCGTCGTGCGTGCGGTGGACGGCCGCTACCAACTCGTGATGGGGGAGCGGCGCTGGCGCGCGGCGCAGCAGGTCGGCCTCGCGACGATCCCGGCGATCGTGCGCGAGACCGCCGACAACGCCATGCTCCGCAATGCGCTGCTGGAAAACATCCACCGGGTACAGCTGAACCCATTGGAGGAAGCGGCCGCCTACCAGCAACTGCTCGACGAGTTCGGCGTCACCCACGACGAACTTGCCGCCCGCATCGGCCGGTCGCGTCCGCTCATCACGAACATGATCCGGCTGCTGCGCCTGCCGATCGCGGTGCAGCGGCGGGTGGCCGCCGGCGTGCTCTCGGCCGGGCATGCCCGGGCCCTGCTTGCCCTGGAAGGCGGCCCGGAGGCGCAGGAAGAGCTGGCGGCCCGCATCGTCGCCGAGGGGCTGTCGGTGAGGGCGACCGAGGAGGCCGTCACGTTAGCCAACCGGGATGACCCGACACCCTCGCCCGGCCCGCGCCGCAAACCCATCCAGATGCCCGGACTGCAGGAGATCGCCGAACGCCTGTCCGGCACATTCGACACCCGGGTGACGGTCAGCCTCGGCAAGCGGAAGGGCAAGATCGTCGTGGAATTCGGCTCCCTCGACGACCTCCAGCGAATTGTCGCGCTGATGAACGGCACCGCGAACTGAGAAGCCGGGTCCAGCCACACGGGCGGTTTCCGTCACTGTGACACAACATCGGGACGCCGGCCTGTCGGGGAGCAGTCAGGTTGCGGAACAGGATGTGCCGCAATCGTTTTCGGACAATGCCGGCTGCCGCTGCGGTGACTGCTCAGAAACTGGCCCGGAAGGGCCGACCTCTCCTATCCTGGAGTGGCTGCTGCTGGCATCAGCACCGCATGGAGGCCCGAGAATCTAGTGTCGGCACGAATCACGCCGTTGCGGCTCGAGTATTTCGAGCAGCTTCCCAAGCACGCGCGCCGCTGCGTCTTCTGGGAAGTCGACCCCCGGGAATTCAGGGGCGGGGATCATCTCGCCGATCCCGAGTTCGAGAAGGAAGCGTGGCTGTCGATGGTCACGCTGGAGTGGGGATCATGCGGGCAGATCGCGATTCCGGCACCCGCCGGCCATGAGGACGCCGATGCGATCACCGAGGCGCCGTGCATCGGGTACGCGCTGTACGCCCCGCCGGGCGCCGTGCCGCGGGCCGGGTGCTTTCCCACCAAGCCCGTCAGCCCGGACGCGGTGCTGCTGACCACGATGGGGGTGGAACCCGGGCACGCCGAGAACCTCCCGAGGAATCTCATCGCCCAGGCCGTCGCCGACCTCGTTCGCCGCGGTGCCCGGGCGCTCGAGGCGTTCGGCCGCACGCGGGAGGCCGAGCGGGAGCTGATCGGCATCCGCACCCCGCCACCCGACGTCCGCGCGGTGGTGGAGCCGTTCGGGGACTGTTCCTTCGACCAATGCATGATCGACGCCGACTTCCTCATCGGCGTGGGGTTCACGGTGATCGCGGCGCACAGATACTTCCCGCGGCTGCGACTCGAACTCACCCAGGGACTGGGATGGAAGGCCGAGGTCGAGGCGGCACTGGAGCGGCTGCTGCAGAGCGCGCGCCTGGAGCCGGTTGGCGCCGGCTCGTGCTCGGGCGGGGGTGTCAGGGACTGAGCCGACCGGCCTGCTCCACGGACAGCTCGTGGGCGAGCAGCTCGGCGAAGGTGAAAGTTCCTGTGGGGCGGTCGTTCTTGCCCAGCAGGTATAGCCGCTTCACCGCAGCGAGGATGCCCTCGGCGATCGAATCGCGAGTCTGGGTGGTCACCAACATGCCGCGGTCGCGGGGGTTGGTGATGTAGCCGATGTCGACCTGCACCGTGGGCATGCGGGTCAGCCGCAGCAGATCCCACGTGCGGCCGTGGGTGCGGCAGTCCTGTAATCCGGTGCGTGCCACCACTTCTCGCTGGACGAAGTCGGCGAGATTCCGGCCGATCGTGGAGACTGATCCGTGCGAATTGCCGAAGAAGAACGATGCGACGCCGTTGGGCAGGGGGCTGGGCTGGGTGGCGCAGCGCAGGCTGATCATCAGGTCCGCGCCAACGGAATTCGCGGTCGCAGCACGGTCGGTGTCCGACGGGCTTCGACCGGCCGGCCGCGACAGGAACGTCTCCATCCCGATCGCGGTCATCCGCCCCTCGAGGCGCATTCCCAAGTCCCACAAAATGTCTGATTCACTGATCGGACCCGCCGGTCCCTGTGTGATCAGGCCGTGGTCGGAACCGCCACGGCCCGGATCGATGATGATCCGCTTACCCGACAGCCGAGGTCCCGACCGCCGTACCAGCTCTTCTTCGCGGATCGCGTGTGGTGAGCCGCCGGTGACGCGCGAACCCAGAAAATACAAGGAGCGCAACGTTTCCGGGCCGCAGATACCGTCGGGGTTGAGCCCGTACTCGCGCTGGTAGGACATCAGCGCGTTGTGGGTGGTCAGGCCGAAATAGCCGTCCACCAGGCCGGTGTAGAAGCCCAGGTCCTGCAGCCGGGCCTGCAGCGAGGCGACGTCGTCGCCGTACATCGGGGCGCCGAACTGGTGATGGAGGATGCGGGCACCCAGCCGGTAGGAGGCTTCTTTGAGGGCGCGGTAGGTGGCCTCGCCCACGATGCCGTCGACCAACAGGCCGCGGTGCTGCTGGAAGGCCCGCACCGCCTCATCGAGGTCCGCGTCGAACAGATCGGGCACCGCATGTCTGCCGGTGGTCAGATCCGAGTCGGGGTCATCGATCAGCCCCAGGGCCGCCAACGCCGCGCGGATCTCCGTGACCGCACTGCTACGGTCTCCGCGGCGCAGAATCGACATGCCAGGGCCCTTCGGTCACGGTCGTCGCACTGCGTGTACCCAGCGCGGGCTACAACAGGCGATCGCAAGACAAGCTAGCCAGTATTTTCGCAGACTCTTCCCAAAATCGGGAAAACGCCAGGCGGCCCCGCCCGGTCTACAGGATTTCCTCCAGTTCTCGCAGCAGCGCTGCCTTCCCCTTGGCGCCGACTATCCGCTTCACGGCCTCGCCGCCCTTGAACAGGATCATCGTCGGGATCGAGATCACTTGGAAATCGCGCGCGGTCGCCGGGTTGGCGTCGACGTCGATCTTGGCGACGACCAGCTGCTCGGCCTTCTCGGTGGCGATCTCCTCCAGCACCGGCGCCACCATCTTGCAGGGACCGCACCAGGTGGCCCAGAAGTCCACCAGCACGGGCCTGTCGTTGGTCAGTACGTCTTCGGCGAACGAATCGTCGGTGACCGCGACGGTCACGCCGGCTTTGTCGGTTCCTGTCACAGCGGGGCTCCTATCAGGTTGTCGGTGATGTCGGCATCGGCGTTCTCGGCAAGCCACCGTTCGGCGTCGATCGCGGCCGAGCATCCGGTGCCTGCGGCGGTCACGGCCTGGCGGTACGTGCGGTCGACGAGATCCCCGGCCGCGAACACGCCGTCGACCGACGTGTGGGTGCTGCGCCCACGTGTCAGCACGTAGCCGTCGGGGTCCATGTCGACCTGCCCGCGCACCAGGCCGGAGCGTGGATCGTGGCCAATCGCGACGAAGACCCCGGTGACCGCCAGGGTGGTTTCCCCGCCCGTCACGGTGTCGCGCAGGCGCAGGCCGGTGACGCTGGTCCCGCCCTCCACCGCGGTCACCACCTCGTTGGTGAGGAACCGAATCTTGTCGTTGGCCCGGGCGCGGTTGAGCATGATCTTCGATGCCCGGAACTCCTCGCGACGGTGCACGATCGTGACGGTGCGGGCGAAGCGGGTGAGGAACGTGGCCTCCTCCATCGCCGAGTCACCTCCCCCGACCACCGCGATGTCCTGGTCGCGGAAGAAGAAACCGTCGCAGGTGGCGCACGAGCTGACACCGCGGCCGAGCAGGTCGGCCTCCCCCGGAACGCCGAGGTAGCGGGCGGCGGCGCCCATCGCCAGGATCACGGCGCGCGCCCTGTGGGCCTCGCCGCCCACGGTGACCGCCTTGATCGACCCCGTCAGCGACATCTCCTCGACGTCCTCCATGCGCAGGTCGGCCCCGAAGCGAAGCGCCTGTTCGCGCATTTCGTCCATCAGTTCGGGACCGGTGATGCCGTCGCGAAAACCCGGGAAGTTCTCCACCTCGGTGGTGGTCATCAGCGCGCCGCCGAACTGGCTGCCCTCGAAGACAAGGGGTGCAAGCTGGGCGCGCGCGGCGTAGATCGCCGCTGTGTAGCCGGCCGGACCCGACCCGATAACGATCACGTCGTGGACGGTGGATGGAGAGCTCATGCCAGCCTTTCTGCCACGGGGCGAACGACGCGCGCCGGCGTCCTATAAACACCAGGGTAGGCGGAGCTGTTCCCGACGGAGCGGGGCGACCGCTATGGCCGCCGGATTCGGGTGTCGGCGATCAACCCGGTGTCGGCCGAGTTGCAGTTCGGCGGCACGACCAGCACGGCCAAGTCCTGCGGCGTGTCGCCGGCCAGCACGAGCAGCACCCCGGCGCGGCCGTCGGTGTCGATCGGTTCGCCGCCGAGCACCGTTGCCGATGCCGGGTACCCCAGCCCGTTGAGACATGACGCGCGGCGCCGGGCGTCGCTGAAGACGCCGAGATCCGGGCGCTGCCCGAGCAGGCGGACGATCTGCGGGCCAGACAGCGGCACCGTCGGTGACGCCGTCAAGACGGTGATTCGCTGCGCGGTGGGTCCGGTCGCGGCCGCGGGGGTGGGGAACGGCGGCTGAAGAAGCATCGCGGTGCCGAGGCCGGCCGCGATCACCGCGGCGGCGACGCCTGCCATCGCGCCGGCCTTGACCGCGGGGCGACGGGCGCGGTGATCGGCTCCGGCGAAGCCGGTGACCCGGTTGCCCGCCTGCCGCGGGGGCGCGGGCGGCGTCAGGACGTGCCCTCGAGCGTGATCTCGTAGAGGTCCGTTCGGCTCTCGCCGTTGGTGGTCCCCAGCTTGCTGATCCATACCAGCACGTCCGACGTCGGTGCGGCGTTGTTGACAGGGATGTGGTTGTTGCCGGGCTGCACCGGGGTTGGTGGCGTCATTTCGGTGGTGTCGGAGAGTGCGGACGGGGTGGCACTTTGCGACGAGCGGATCTGTATCTCGGTGCCGGTGCTGGACAAGTTGACGTTGACCGCGCTGAGCACAGTCGGTCTTGGAAGCTCGAGCAGCAAACCGACACCATTCTTGAAGTTCGGGAACGGGACGGCGTCGTGGTATGTGTCGGTCGGCCACCCGGTAGACGGGTCGCCGTCGATGGCCAGGTTGGCCTTGTCTGGGTTGTCCGCGCCGCCTCCCGGCGAAAAGACAGTCGCCTTAAGGGGTTTGACGAACTTGGCCGGTGCCGCCTGGCTCGAGCCGCTGCCGGGTACGTTCGCTCCGATCGCGGGCGCGTTGATGGTGCCGTTGCCGACGTCGCCGAACACGCCCTTGAGCGCCCACGCCAAGACGAGCAACGCGACCACGATGATGGCTCCGCCGACTGCGAGACCCGCGAGCAGGCCCTTGCGGCGCCGGGCGCGGGTCTCCTCGTCGACACGGCCCTGCCCACCGAAGTCGGCGCCGCGGAACCGGGACGGGCGCCGGGGAGCGGGCGGTTGGTCGACCGGTGAGATCACCTCGGTGCGGTCCGCTTCCGCGGTGGCCTGCTTCAGCAGGTTCAGAAGTGTTGACGCGCTGCGTATCCCGCCGTCGTTCTGGACGGAATGGGCGGCGGCGGCCGAGATCTGGAAAGGGATGTCCGGCCTGATCGCCCTGGGTTCTCTCGGGTTGCCTTCGGCGTCGAGTTCGGCGGGGGCCAGTCCGCTGGGCACGCCGGACTCGGGCAGCGGCCAGCGGTTGACCAGCAGCGTGTACAACGCCGCCCCGATGCCGCGGATGTCGTCTTCGGGTGTGGCGTGGGGTGTCGTCGCCGGGAACGCCAACGCGACGTCGCCCTCGATGCTGACCCGAACCCGGCTGGGATGGTCGATCGACATCGACACCCCGGCGCGGTGCGCGGCCTCGGCCGCCGCGGCCAACGACTGCATCGCGCGGGCACCGCCGATCGGCGACGGCGACGTGTCGGCGACCTCCTGCAGGGATCCTCCACGGATCCACTCCGCCACCACCAGGCCGCCGGCGCCGCTGCGCGCCACGTCGAGGACGCGCGCGATGCCCGGCATGTCGATCCGGCTCAGCCGCAGCGTCCTGGAGAGGATCTCCTGCACCTCCTCGGCGGGCAGTGCGCCCGCCGGGTCGACGAACGTCAACGCCACCTGCCGGTCCAGTGCGGTGTCGAGCGCCTGCCAGAACTGCAGCCCGTCCGGACCGCCGTGTGACACGAGCAGGCGGTAGCGGCCGTCGGCGATGCTGGCGCCCGGGATGAGGTGGACCCGGTCCGACCGCGAGGAGTCCGCGGTCTCGCGGGGCACCGCAAAGCCCATCGCCTCCCGGGTCGGATCGCCGGCGAAATCGCCCGGCGGGCGGCTGCGCTGCGGAGGCAGGCGAGGGGCGTCGACCGGAGGCTCGGGCGGCACGTCGGGTTGGAATTCGTCGGCGGGCGGGCGCGTCAACCGGGTGGTCGCGTCGGACGGCGCGCCGCCCGAAGTTTCGTCGGTCACCGCCCTCCCTTCCCGCGCGTGGGCTCCGGCGGCTACCGGCCCGGGCCGCGGGTAGTTCGAACCTGGCCGCGGCGTGACCGGAAGCTTGTGTTCAGGGTACGAGGTAGCCGGGCCTGGCCGGTCCGAAACCGCAGTTGCGCGAACCGGCGCCGGCCGGCGCGGGCCCAGCCGCGCACGGACGGCGGCCACCGCCGCCTGCGCTTCCGGCACCCTCGCACCGAGCATGACGGCGGCGATGATCGGCGCCATGATCAGCCCGAGCACCAGCAGCCGCAGCAGCGAGCCCACGCCGCCCGCAGCGCTGGTCAGCGTCTGCAGCCCCAGCCCACGGTCGACCAGGTAGGCGACGAGGCCGGCCAGCAGCGAGGCCGCGATCGTGACCAGCACGGTGCGCAGCACCACCGTAGTGACCAGTTGCCCGCGCGGCGGGTTCAGCGCCGGTCGCAGCAGCAGGTAGCCGACGACGGCCCCGGCCAAAAAACCCAGGCCGTTGGCGAGGCCGAGGTACCCCGCGACCAGCTGGTGGTCGGCGATGACATGCGGCACAACCAGCGACGCGGCGATCTTGACCGCGGTGATCACGACGATGATCACGATCGGTGTCCACGGCTGCTGACGGGCGTAGAAGACCCTCAGCTGCAGCAGCACCAGTGCGTAGGGGATCAGCGTGAACGCCGACAGGGCGATGGCGCTGCCCAGATACCCGGCGTCAACCTCGCCGAACTTGCCGTAGGCGAACAGCGCGGTGCCGATCGCCTTGCCGCCGACGGTCATGAACGCCACGATCGGGATCAACGTGACCATGGTCAGGCGGATCGCCAGCGACAGGTCGTCGATGACAGCGGGAATGTCGTCGGCGGCGGCGTTGCGGCTCAGCCGGGGCATCACCACGGTCAGTACCGTCACGCCGATCATCCCGAACGGCAGCATCAGCACCAGCCACGTGTAGTTGTAGATCGCCGGCCCCGACGCCGCCGCCCCGCTGGCGATCTGGTTGCCCACTACCAGACCGAGCTGGCTGATCAGCACATACAGCACCATGGCCGCGGCCATCGCGCCGAATTGCCTGAGCCGGTCATCGATTCCCCACAAGGGACGAAGGCCGATGCGCTGCCTGGCGATAGCGATCAGCAGCACTGCGGTCTGAGCCGCCACCCCTAGCGTCGTCCCGATGCCGAGGACCAGTAACTTGGCGTTACCCATCTTTACCGGGTCGACCGAAAGTTCGCCCGGCACAACGAGATACAATCCGAGTGTAGCGATGGCCACCACGTTGTTAACTACCGGGGCCCAAGCGGGCGCGCCAAAGACGTTGCGGGTGTTCAAGATTGCCATGAATACCGACGAGAGCCCGTAGAAGATCACCTGCGGTAACAGCAGGTAGGCGAACGCGGTGGTGAGGTGTTCGTTGACCTGGGGTTGGCCGCCGAGCATCAATCTCACCAGCAGCGGCGCGGCGGCCACCGAAAGCGTGGTCGCGACCACGAGCAGCGCGGTGGACAGCGTGACCAGTCGCCGGACGAACGCGGCACCACCGTCGGCGTCGTCGCGTTCGGCGCGGGCCAGCACGGGCACGAAGATCGCGGTGAACGTGGCCTCCAGCACCAGCGCCGCAACCAGGTTCGGCAGCTGATTGGCCACCGAGAACGCGCTCGACAGCGCGGCACCGAGGATCGCGGCCAGCAACACGATGCGGATGAACCCGGTGATGCGGCTGATCAGCGTCGCGAAAGCCATGCCCCACGACCGCGACACCACCGCGGCGTCGGTCAGTTCGGCGCGTTTCGACTCGACGGGCGGGGCGGCTCGCGGGGCGGCGCGGGGTGCTGGCGGCGGCGCGGCTTGTCGGGCGCCGGCCGGCGGAGCGACCGGCCGCCGGGGGACAGCCGGCGGCCGGGGATACCGCCGGGGGTGGGCGGGTTGCCCGGCGGGGTGCCAGCCACCGGTGGTCATTCGGGTTCCGGGCGGTCGAGGTCCGCGGGGTCGGGCTGACCGCGGAACCGATGCCACAGCCGCCGGCCGGTCAGAAGGACCAGCACCGCGGCGGCCGTCAGCGTGATGAAGAACAGCACCTGGCCGTAGGCGTTGGAGTGCACCGACAGCCGCACCGACTCGCCCAGCGGGAGCCCGTCGGGCGTGCGCAGCCCCGCGTCAACAGCGACCCGATGGGTGAAGTGCACTTCCACCGGTACCCGCAGCGGCAGATATCCGGGTGGCAGCTCGATCACGCCCATGTCGGTCACTGTCATCCCCGGCGGCGTATCGACCTGAAGGCGCACCCGGATCGGCACCGCCAGGTTGTTGCGCAGCGCCAGCGGCAATGGGCTGTGCTCCGTGGCCAGGGTGTACGATCCGCCCGGGTTGACCACCGTCACCGCCCCGAACATGTCGTTGATCGTGGTGTCCACGGCGGCCAGCCGCGCGCCGGCCAGCCCGTTGCGGGTGTCCGGCGGCTCCGACTGGCTCAGGGCGCGCAGCATGTCCTCGCGGAGCGGCGCGGTGTACTGGGTGCCCGTCATCCCGGTGCGCTCGTCGGTGGTCAGCGCCGCGGTCAGGCCCCACAGCCGACCGACGTTGCCGGCGATGTCGGCGGTTACCGAATCGTCGATGCGGCCGGGGGTTGCGTCGCCATCCGCCGGGGACGGCACCGGCCCCGGGGCGGCGGTGCCCCGCGCGTCGGCGATCACCGCGGTCAGGGGCCGCGCCACCGTCAGGCCGGCGTGGATGCTGGTGGCCAGGGTGGTCATGAACGACTGTGCGTCGGTGGGCTGCAGGTCCCACATCAGCGGGGGCATCACGATCTGCGTGCGGGGCGCGGTGTCAGGATTCAGCCCCAGCCACAGCATCGCCGACAGTGCGTCCTGACGGCGCGCGGTCGCCGAGTCGTGCTCGAGCGGGACGGTCAGCGTGCGGTCGAGGTATGACGGCGAGGTCGGAGCGCTGCCCGCGGCGGCCAGCGCCGCGCCGACCGTCGGATCGAACGGTGCCGTCACCAGCTGCGGGGACAGCCGGCGCGGGGTCACGTTGGCGGTCTCCGGCTTGCTGGCCGAATCCTGCGCCGAGCACGCGGCGGCGGCGATCGCGACGGTGTCGCCTTCCGCCGTCAAGAGGTCGGCGGCGGCCAGGGTCAGCGGCCCGTCGCCGAGCAGCGTAGCGCCGCGCGTGGAGGTGACCCCGAGGATGTTGTCGACGATGTCGCCGGCGCCGTTGGTGGCAATCCCGGACAGGCCGGGGTCACCGATGCGGTGCAGCGCGTCCAGGTCGGCCTGCGCGTAGTTGACAGGCGCCACGCACATGCGTCGCGCCAGCGCGCGCAGCCGGTCGAGCCATGCCGCAGCCGCGGCCTGACCGGCGCCGGGATGCGTCGGTGAATTGCGGTCGGCGGGGTTGTCGGCGACGACGTAGCCACCCGCCATCGCGTTGACGGTGACGAGCAGGTCCGGATCCACCGCCAGACACAGGGCTTTGGTCATGTCGCCGCCGGGGTCCACCGCGGACCCGGTCGCGAAATCCGCGGACGACAGCAGTGTGTCGAGCCGGCCGCCGGGTGCCAGCGATGCCGCGAGCTCGTCGTCGGTGAGGCGGACGGGCGTGACGCCGCCGGCCCCGCCGGCCGCCAGCCGGGGCCGGTCGGCCAGCGGCCACAGCATCGTGATCTGGACGGGCCTGGACGTGTCGGGCGCGACGACCCCGTTCAGTGCCCCGGCCGGTTGCGCGGCCGTGTCCGGAGGGACGCCGAGAACGGGCAGCAGGAACCGCGCGTCGTCGAGGCGCGCCGCGTCGCCGTAATCCGGCGTGCCGTTGACGTTGACCAGCAGCGGGTATACGCCCGGCTGGTCGATGCCCAGCGACGGCTCGGCCTGCGAACGCAGCGGGTAGGTCAGCGTGAACGCCCCCGCCTGGCCCTGGTCGAGCTCCGGGACAACCGACACGAACGCGCCGACCGCCTGGTACTGGTCTTTGCGACCGTCGAGGTTGGTCCGCAAGCCCGCCGACGACGTGACTGCCGCGGCTCGCTCGAGGCGGACCACGATGTCATGCACCGGGCGGTCGCCGACATTGGTGACGGTGCCCGCGACGGTCACCGTTGCCTCGCTGCCGGTGGTGACGATCTCGGGTGTGACGCGGTCGACGCGGACCTGGAGGAACGGCACGTCGCCGGGCTCCCCGGCCGCCGCCTCAGGTGTGACGGCGCCCACCAGCGTCAGCGCCGCGGCGGCGATGAGCCGCACGGCGAGGCCGGCCCGCCGCGCAGTCACTGTCCCGGTCCGCGACCGTTCGTCCGGCCGGACGAGGGCTCGTCGGGCCGCCGTCGGCGTGTGTGTGAATGTGTCTGCGGGCGTCGCCGCGGCGCGCTGTGCGGCAGCGGCGGCAGCGCCGTCGGCCCGTGGGCGTGCAGGGTGTCGATCAGCTCACCGGCAACCTCGGCCAGCCGGCGTTCGTCGGCGTAGGCCAGCCGCGACGCAAGCTCCTCGAGCGGCACCCACGCGACCTCGCTGACCTCGAGGTCGTGGTCGGACAACTCGCCGCCGAGGAACCGCAACAGGAAGTGGTGCACCGTCTTGTGCACGCGGCGGCCTTCGGTGACGAACCAGTAGTCGATGCTGCCGAGCGCGGCCAGCACGTCACCCCGGATGCCGGTTTCTTCGGCCACCTCGCGGATCGCGGTCTGTTCGGCCGTCTCCCCGACCTCGATGTGGCCCTTCGGCAGCGACCACAGTGTGCGGCCGCGACGGTCGAGCCGCCCGATCAACGCGGCAACCTGGCTGCCGCGCGGGCCGTCGATCCCGTCGACCACCAGACCACCCGCGGAGGTCTCGTGCACGGTGCGCAGCCGGTCCGGTGAGCGGCGGCTGCTCCGCTGCTTCGTGTTGGTCTTCGTGTTGGTCTTCGAGGGTGCCGCGTTGTCGGCCTTGGACCGCTCGGTGTTCGTGTCGAGCGCAGCGGTGGCACGCTGACCACGACGCCGACCCCGGCGCCGTCGCGGTTTTCCGTGTTCGCCGTCCGACACCCAAGCGATAGTAGCTGGCATGAGTTTTCACTCCGGGCCCACGCGCCGGTGGTCGCGGTGTGGGTGCGCATTAGGGTAGTCCAGCGTGCCTGACACCGAGCTGCTGGCGGCCGCCGCGGTCGCGCTCAACCGGCACACCGACGTGCTGCGCGGCCTCGGCGCGTTGTTCGCCGATGCCGGCCACGAGCTGTACCTGGTGGGCGGCAGCGTCCGGGACGCGGTGCTGGGCCGCCTCGGCGGGGTCGGCGGCTCTTCGCCCGACCTCGATTTCGCCACCGACACCCGCCCGGAGCAGGTACAGCAGATCTTGCGGCCATGGGCGGACGCGCTGTGGGAGACCGGAATCGAGTTCGGCACCGTCGGGGCCGCCCGCAACGACCATCGGGTGGAGATCACCACGTTCCGCGCGGACACCTATGACCAGGTGTCGCGCAATCCACAGGTGCGGTTCGGCAGGAGCCTGCGCGAGGACCTGGTGCGCCGGGACTTCACCGTCAACGCGATGGCCGTGCGCATCACCGCCGACGGCGCCGGCGAATTCCTCGACCCGCTGGGCGGTCTGGCGGCCATTCGCAAGCGGGTGCTCGACACGCCTGCGACCCCGGAGGCGTCGTTCGGCGACGATCCGCTGCGTATGCTGCGCGCCGCGCGGTTTGTCTCGCAGCTGGGATTCACCGTGGCGCCGCGGGTGCGCTCCGCGATCGAGACGATGGCGCCGCAGCTGGGCCGGATCACCGCGGAACGGGTGGCCGCAGAACTCGACAAGCTGATGCTGGGCGACGACCCGGTGGCCGGCATCGAGCTCATGGTGGACACCGGCATGGGCGATGTGGTGATGCCAGAGGTCGGCGGGATGAGGCTGGCCATCGACGAGCACCATCAGCACAAGGACGTCTACCGCCATTCGCTGACGGTGCTGCGGCAGGCGATCGTCCTCGAGGACAACGGGCCCGATCTGGTCCTGCGGTGGGCGGCGCTTCTGCACGACATCGGCAAGCCCGCCACGCGGAGGCACGAGCCCGACGGTGGGGTGAGTTTTCACCACCACGAGGTCGTCGGCGCCAAGATGGCCCGTAAGCGGATGCGGGCGCTGAAGTACCCCAAGCAGATGATCGACGACGTGTCGCAGCTGGTGTACCTGCACCTGCGCTTCCACGGCTACGGCGACGGCACGTGGACCGACTCCGCGGTGCGACGCTACGTCACCGACGCCGGGCCGCTGCTGCCGCGGCTGCACAAGCTGGTGCGCGCCGACTGCACGACGCGCAACAGGCGGCGCGCCGCGCGGCTGCAGGCCAACTACGACGACTTGGAGAACCGGATCGCCGAACTGGCCGCGAAAGAAGATCTACAACGGGTGCGTCCGGACCTCGACGGCAACGAGATCATGACGACGCTCGGCATTCCGCCCGGCCCCAGGGTCGGCGAGGCGTGGCGGTACCTCAAGGAGCTGCGGCTGGACCGCGGCCCGCTCAGCAAGGAGGACGCCACGGCCGAGCTGCTGTCGTGGTGGAACGCCAGGCAGCAGTCGGGCAGCTGAGTGCTCACCGCCCCGGGCCGGGAGGTCCCGCGAACGCCTGCGCGATGGTCAGCCATCGCGACGCGTCGTCGCCGGCGGCCTTGATGTCGAGGCTCGCCAGTGCCCGGCGCCGGGTCACGGCATAGCAGAAATCCTCGGCGGAGCCGGTCACCCGTTGCGCCGCATCGGCCGGTCCCCACTCCCAGCCGGAGCCGTCGGGAGCGGTCAGCTCGACGCGGAACGGTTCATCCGGCGGTGTCAGGCCGTTGACCGCGAACGCGTAGTCGCGAGTGCGCACACCCAGGTGCGCGATCGGCCGCAACCGGTCGCTCGGCGGCTTGCGGACGCCCAGCGCGTCGGCTACGTCGAGGCTGTGCGCCCACGTCTCCATCAACCGGGCCGTGGCCATCGACGCGGCGCTCATCGGAGGTCCGAACCACAGCAGCTTGCGACCGGGCGCGACCGCGCGCAGCTCGTCGTGCAGACGGTGGCGGGTGCGACGCCAGTCCTCGAGCAGGTCCGCGGGCCGCCTGCGGGCCTGCTCCCCGGCGCCCGCATCGACGAAGCCGCCCGGGTCGGCGGCGGCCGCGGCCAGCAACTCGCCGAACGCCGCCTCGTCGGTGATCGAGGTCAACGCGACGCGATCGGTCCACAGCAAGTGGCCGACTTGATGGGCGATCGTCCAGCCGACCGCAGGAGTCGAGGTGGCCCAATCGCTTTCAGCCAGAGGCGCTACCAGCTCGTCGAGCTCGTCGCTTTCAGCGCAGAGATCGTCGATGATCGGACCCGCGTCGGCCATGGCGAAAACCTTAACCTGTCGCCCCGGGCGGGCTGCGCAGCCCGACCACGGTGTGCACCGCGAGGCCCGCCAGGTAGACGGCGGCGCCGACGAGCACGAGCGCGGGGGAGCGACCGTCAGCGGGGATGGCCGCCGCCGACAGTGCGATCGCGCCGACGAAGGAGACCCAGAACAGCGAGTCCTGCACCGCGAACACGTGGCCGCGCAGCGCGTCGTCGACGTCGATCTGCATCGCGGTGTCCGCGCACAGCTTGACCACCTGCCCGGCGGCGCCGAGCAGGAAACCGCACACGAGCATCACCGGCAGCACCAGCGCCGCGCCGGCCAGCTGGATCGCCGCCGCGGCCAGCAGCGCCCAGTTGGCGGTCGCGAACCGACTGAACCTCCGCACGGCCCACGGGGTAAGGAAAGTCGCCAGGAACGAGCCGGTGCCGGTCACCGCGACGAACACCACCGCGATGCCCAACCCGGCCACGACGTGCGTCGCGCTGTGCCGCACGATCACGAGTATCAGCAGCGTGTTGATGCCGAAGACGACGCGGTGAGCGGCCAGGCCGGCGAGCGTTCCGGCCACGCTCGGGGTGCTGCTCACCGTCCGTAGGCCGTGCAGCCACCCGGTGGCCAACGCGTATGCCGCCGAACCGTGGATCGTGCGGGCGGTGTCGTCGGGACCGAGGCTGCGGGGCGGAAAGCGCAGCGCGATGAGCAGCGCCAGCAACACCGGCACGGTGACGACGAACATCACCGTGGCAGCGCCGGTGTCGCCGGCACCGAAAAGCCAGCGCGGCACCAACATGAAGTTGGCGCCGAAGAACGTGGCCGCGGCGCCCACGGCGGTTGCCACCGAGTTCATCGTCACCACCTGCTCGCGCGGCACCACGTGCGGGAGCGCCGCCGACAACCCCGAGGTCACGAACCTGGTGAACCCGTTGACGATCAGCGCCCCGGCCAGGACCGGCAAATCGCCTGCGCCGACGGCCAGCATCAGCCCGACGGCCGCGACCAGCAGCAGCCGCGCGCAGTTGGCGCCGACGAGCACGTAGCGACGGTCCCAGCGGTCCAGCAGCGCGCCGGCGAACGGGCCGACCAGGGAGTAGGGCAGGAAAAGCACCGCGAATGACGCCGCGATCGCCCACGGTTGGGCGGCGCGGTCCGGATTGAACAGCATCGCACCCGCCAGCCCGGCCTGAAACAGCCCGTCGCCGAACTGGCTCGCCACGCGTACCGCGAGCAGGCGGCCGAACTCGGGCATGCCCCGCACGGACCGCCAGACGGCCATGGGGACGTGGGTGTCAACCACGGGAAACACTTTCTGTTGCAGCGAAGGGAGCGAGGGGCAACGGCCACCACACTACAAATATTCAGCCATGCACCGCCCGAACGCCCCAATTGCGCTGCGCTGGTGACATGATGGTGACGTGGCCCACTCCGAGGATCCAGAGGAGTACGCACCGACCGCGCATCGGGTGCGGGCCGGCACGCTGCTGTTGGCCAACACGGACCTGCTGGAGCCGACGTTCCGGCGCAGCGTGGTCTATGTCGTCGAGCACAACGACGGCGGCACGCTCGGCGTGGTGCTCAACCGCCCCAGCGAAACCGCGGTCTACAACGTGCTTCCGCAGTGGGCCAAGCTGGCCACCAAGCCGAAGACCATGTTCGTCGGTGGCCCGGTCAAGCGGGATGCGGCGCTGTGCCTGGGGACCCTACGGGTGGGCGTCGACGCGAACGGTGTGCCGGGCCTGCGGCACGTGCAGGGCCGGATGGTGATGGTGGACCTCGACGCCGAACCCGACTCGATCGCGCCGCTGGTCGAAGGGGTGCGGATCTTCGCCGGGTACTCCGGTTGGACGATCGGCCAGCTCGACGGGGAGATCGAGCGTGACGACTGGATCGTATTGTCCGCCTTGCCTTCTGACGTACTCGCAGAACCGAGGGTCGATCTGTGGGCGCGTGTGCTGCGCCGGCAGCCGTTGCCGCTGTCGATGCTTGCGACGCACCCGATCGACATCAGCCGGAACTAACCCCGGCGCGGGACAGCCTGGCCGCGATCACCGCGCACACCAGCAGCTGCAGTTGGTGAAACAGCATCAGCGGCAACATGATCAGGCCGACCGTGGCCGACGGGAACAACACCAGAGCCATCGGGAGACCGGAGGCAAGGCTCTTCTTGGAGCCGCAGAACACCAACACGATCGCGTCGCCCCGCGGAAGGTGTGCCCACCGGCCCATCGCATAGGTCAGCAGCAGCACGACCGCGAGTAGGGCGGCGCTGACCACGGCGACCGCGATCACCCGCCACGGCGTCACGCTGTTCCAGATGTGTTCGGCCATGCCGACCGAGAACGCGGTGTACACCACCAGCAGGATCGAGCCACGGTCGACCGTCCTGGTCAGCACCGTGTGCCGGGCGACGAAGCCGGCGATCCACGGCCGCAGCAATTGCCCGGCGAAGAACGGCACCAGCAGCTGCAGCACGATGTCCACGATCGCGGAGCCGTCCACACGGACGCCTCCGCCGGTCTGCATCAACGCCACCACCAGCAACGGCGTCAGCACAACCCCGATGATGTTGGACAACGACGCGGACACCATCGCGGCCGGCACATTGCCGTGCGCGATCGAGGTGAACGCGATCGACGACTGCACGGTCGACGGGACCAGGCACAGGAACAGCAGTCCGGTGTACAGGTCCGGGGTCAACACCGTCGGCACGAGTGCCCGTGCGGCGAGCCCGAGCAGCGGAAACACCACGAACGTCACCGCCAGCACCATCAGGTGCAGTCGCCATTGCCGCGCCCCGTGCCATGCCTGGCCCGGCGACAGGCGGGCACCATAGAGTGCGAACAGCAGCGCGATCGCGATCCTGGTGGCGACTGACAGCGCGTCGGCCATGACGCCGCGCGCCGGGAACAGCGTCGCGATCCCGACCGTCGCCAGCAGCAGGGGGACGAAGGTATCGATCGGCAGCCGCGGCCACCGGCCTAGCGACACGACAGAGGGCAGTCAGCGCATGCCTGCCGGCCGGAGCGAGCGCACTCCACCGCGTCGCGGCGCTCGGCCGCCTGCGCGAAGCGGGCGCCCTGCCACACACCGGCCGCCACCGTGGCGAGGGCACCCAGCACGCACAAGACCAGGAGTCCCGGTGACGGGCGGGCGGACAGCGCCACGACTCCGCCCGCGGCGAGCATCACGGCCGCGGCGAGCTGGGTGGGGGCGACGGCCCGCAACACCTGCCGGGCCCCACCCGCCGGCGCAGGCCGGGCCAACGCTCGCGCACCCAAGGCGGCCGACGCCACCGCCGCGCACAGACACAGCACCGCCGCGATGAGCATGGGGTCACAATACGAGAGCCCCGGCGATGACGGGGAGTGGGCGCCCGCCGACTACGGCGTGCCCGGAACCACCCGAAATCCGTTGACGATCGCGTCAGTTGCGTTCGCCGCGGCGACGACCTGGTTCAGCGACGTCGTGACCGACAGCGAAACCAGGTACTTGTCCGCGCCCACGGGGACGATCACGTGCCGCCGCGACGTGTTGAGGGTCATGTCGTCCTGCCGGTACGTGCCTTCTATGAGCGACGACGGGAGCCCGTTGAAGTCAGCGAGGGACGCGTTGGTGGTCTGCCACGCCATCAGCGCCTGGCTGTCGAGGTAGCCGTGTGTGATTGCCTCCCTGGGGTCGAAGTCGCCGATCAGCTTGTACACGACCACTTGGGCGTTCGACGTGTAGAGGCCGTCACCGCCGGTGCGGTCCGCGATCACGAGGAAGGCGTCCGGGACATTCGGGTCGGGGACCTGCGTCCAGCCCTGCGGCATCGGCAGCGTGATGTTGACCGCCCGGAAGCCTTGCGGGCTCTGCGGTTCGAGGCGGACGCCTTTGCCCTTGAAGTAGTCGGTCAGCGACCCCGAAGTGGCCGGCACGAGCGTCGGCTGCGTAACGGGCACCGCCGGCTGAACGGCCCGGCCGGCCGGCGCGACCCCCGGCTGTGGCGGGACCTGCGGTGCGACGGGAGCGGCTTGAGCGAGTGGGGCGGCGGGCGCGGCGGTGTTGGCCATCGGGACGCCTGCGGGGGCAACCGGGGCGCCCACGGCCGGCGCCGCCGTGACCGTCTGGGTGACGGTGACCGGCGCCGGAGGCATCGGGAGCACCGGCTGGGCCCCGGCGTCGGTTCCGCCGAAACCGATGACGCCGGCCAGTCCGGCAGCGGTTCCGCCCGCGACCGCCAGCCATGCCCGGGTCTTATCGCGCATTCGTCCCTCTCCATCCCTGAGGCGCCGATAGCAAACGACCCCTGGTCAGACGCGACCGTAACAACTGTCACTCTGGTAACACCAGCCCTGGGACCGACCCCTGATCGCTCCTTAACCCAACCGAGACCTCCGCCGGCGGGCGGCAGTGCCGGGGGAGACGCTGACTACCCTGTTGGCGTGACCGAATCCCCGACCACGCCGCCGGGCGCCGCCGACGCCCCGCAGTTCCGTTACAGCGCGGAACTGGCCGGCGAGATCGAGCGGGCCTGGCAGCAGGCCTGGGAGAAGTGGGGCACCTTCCACGTGCCCAATCCGGTTGGGTCCCTGGCGCCGCGCGACGGCGAGGCGGTGCCCGCCGACAAGATGTTCGTCCAGGACATGTTCCCGTACCCCTCCGGTGAGGGACTGCACGTCGGCCACCCGCTCGGATACATCGCGACCGACGTCTACGCCCGCTACTACCGGATGACGGGTCACAACGTGTTGCATGCGTTGGGTTTCGACGCGTTCGGGCTGCCCGCGGAGCAGTACGCGATCCAGACCGGCACCCATCCGCGCACGCGGACGGAGGCCAACATCGTCAACTTCCGGCGGCAGCTGGGCCGGCTCGGGTTCGGGCACGACAGCCGGCGCAGTTTCTCCACCACCGACACCGAGTTCTACAAGTGGACGCAGTGGATCTTCCTGCAGATTTACAACGCCTGGTATGACACCGCGGCGAACAGGGCCCGCCCGATCGGCGACCTGATCGCCGAATTCGAATCCGGTGCACGCATTTTGGAAGACGGCCGCGATTGGTCGGCACTGTCGCCCGGTGAGCGGGCCGACGTGGTTGATTCGTACCGCCTGGTGTACCGGGCCGACGCGATTGTGAACTGGTGTCCGGGCCTGGGCACCGTGCTGGCCAACGAGGAAGTCACCGCCGACGGCCGCAGTGAGCGCGGGAATTTCCCGGTGTTCCGCAAGCGGTTGCGACAGTGGATGATGCGGATCACCGCCTACTCCGACCGACTGCTCGAGGATCTCGACCTGCTCGATTGGCCCGAGAAGGTCAAGACCATGCAGCGCAACTGGATCGGGCGCTCAACCGGGGCGGCGGCGCTGTTCGGCGCGGTTACCAACGACGGCGACAGCGTCGACATCGAGGTGTTCACCACCCGGCCGGACACGCTGTTCGGGGCGACGTATTTGGTGCTGGCACCCGAGCACCCACTTGTGGAGGTGCTCACCGCCGCGGACTGGCCCGACGCGGTCCAGCCACAATGGACGTTCGGCGCCGCGACACCGGCCGAGGCGGTGACGGCCTACCGGCAGGCCATCGCGTCGAAGTCCGACCTGGAACGCCAAGAGAACAAGACGAAGACCGGTGTTTTCCTCGGCAGCTATGCGACCAATCCGGCCAACGGCGAACGTGTGCCGATCTTCGTCGCCGACTACGTTCTGGTCGGCTACGGCACCGGCGCAATCATGGCTGTGCCCGGCCACGACCAGCGCGACTGGGAATTCGCGACGGAATTCGGATTGCCGATCGTGGAAGTCATCGCCGGCGGAGATGTTTCGCAGGCGGCCTACGTCGGCGACGGTCCGGCGGTGAACTCCGACTACCTCAACGGCCTGGACGTCGCCGCGGCCAAGGAGAAGATCACGGAGCGGCTGCAGGCCGACGGCCGGGGTCGCGCCCGCGTCGAATACAAGCTGCGGGACTGGCTTTTCGCGCGGCAGCGGTACTGGGGCGAGCCGTTCCCTATCGTCTATGACAGCGAAGGCAGGCCGCATCCGCTGCCGGAGTCGGAGCTGCCGGTGGTGCTGCCCGACATAGCCGACTATTCGCCGGTGGTGTTCGATCCGGACGATGCCGGCAGTGAACCCTCGCCGCCGTTGGCCAAGGCGACCGACTGGGTGCACGTCGAGCTGGAGCTCGGGGATGGTCGGAAGCCCTACACGCGTGACACCAACGTGATGCCGCAGTGGGCGGGAAGTTCGTGGTATGAGCTGCGCTACACCGATCCGCACAACTCGGAGCGGTTCTGCGCCAAGGAGAACGAGGCGTACTGGATGGGACCCCGGCCCGACGAGCACGGGCCCGACGATCCCGGCGGGGTGGACCTGTACGTCGGCGGGGTCGAGCATGCGGTGCTGCACCTGCTGTATTCGCGGTTCTGGCACAAGGTGCTCTACGACCTGGGTCACGTCAGTTCGCGGGAGCCCTACCGGCGGTTGGTCAACCAGGGATACATCCAGGCGTACGCCTATACCGACGCGCGCGGCGCCTATGTGCCCGCGGCCGACGTCGTCGAGCGTGACGGCGCGTTCTTCCACCGGGGTCCTGACGGTGAGATCGAGGTGTTTCAGGAGTTCGGCAAGATCGGCAAGAGCCTGAAGAACTCGGTGTCGCCCGACGAGATCTGCGACGACTACGGCGCTGACACGCTGCGGGTCTACGAGATGTCGATGGGTCCGCTGGAAGCGTCCCGACCGTGGGCGACCAAGGACGTGGTCGGTGCGTATCGCTTCCTTGCGCGGGTGTGGCGGCTGGTGGTCGACGAAGACACCGGCGAGCCACGAGTGGAAGACGCCGAGTTGGACCGGGACACGCTGCGGCTGATGCACCGCACCATCGCCGGCGTCGCCGAAGACTATGCGGCACTGCGCAACAACACCGCGGTGGCCAAGCTCATCGAGTACACCAACCACCTGACGAAGCAGCACCGCGGCGCCGTGCCGCGCGCCGCGGTCGAACCGCTGGTGCTGATGGCCGCGCCGGTCGCGCCGCACCTGGCCGAAGAGCTGTGGCAGCGGCTCGGCCACGAGCAGAGCCTCGCTCACGGCCCGTTCCCGCAGGCCGACGCGCAGTACCTCGCCGAGGACACGGTGGAGTATCCGGTGCAGGTCAACGGCAGGGTGCGCGGACACATCACGGTCGCCGCGGATGCCGACGCCGACGCGATCGAGGTCGCCGCGCTGGCCGACGGGAAGGTCCTGGCCTTCCTGGCCGGGGGGAAACCGAAGAAGGTGATCGTCGTGCCCGGCCGCCTGGTCAACCTGGTGGTCTAACCGCGCTGGCGGATGATGACCTGGTGCACGTGCCCGTCGGGCGGTGTGGAAATCACCTGCTCGACGGCATCGGCGACGGTCTCGGGCCTGAGATAGGCGGATTGGTCGTACTCGCCACCTTCGAATTCCCTAAGGCGGCGCTGCATCTGCGTGGCGATCCGGCCGGGGTGCATCGAAGTGACCCGCAGCCGGGGCTCTTCGGCGCGAAGCGAATCGGCGAAGGCGCGCAGGGCGAACTTGCTCGCCGAGTACGACGCCATGCCGGGCAGCACATTGCGCCCGGCGCCCGAATTGATGAAGATCACCTGGCCTTCGGCTGCGCGGAGTGCGGGGAGCAGGGCCTGGGTCAGGGCCACCGCACCAATTACGTTGATTTCGAAGGTCTTGCGCCAGTCGTCGATCCCGGAGTCGGCCAGATGGTCGGGGAACGCGACGCCGGCGTTGTGGACCAAGACATCCAGCTCGTCGATCACTTCGGTGCTCGCGGCCAGCGAGTCGGTGTCGGAGAGGTCAAGCGGCCATGTCGTGGCGCCGAGCAGCTCGGCCACCGCGTCCAGGCGGGGCGACGGCCGGCCGCCGAGCAGCAGGGTGTGAGTGGGAGCGAGGGCGTCGGCGATCGCGGCGCCGAGCCCGCCGGAAGCCCCGGTGATGAGCGCGGTCGGCATGCCGGTCACCCTATCGCCGCGTCGCGCGACGCCCGGCGCCGCCGCACAATAGAAGGGATGGCACCCGACCCCAGCTTTTCGCCGACGCAGCTCGCCGCCCGGGCGGCGTACCTGCTGCGGGGCAATGACCTGGGGGTGATGACGACCGCGGCGCCGCTGCTGTACCCGCACATGTGGAGCTGGGACGCGGCGTTCGTGGCGGTCGGGCTGGCCCCGCTGAGCGTGGAGCGTGCGGTGGTCGAACTGGATACGTTGTTCTCGGCGCAGTGGGACAACGGCATGATCCCGCACATCGTGTTCGCCAAGGGCGCCGACGGGTACTTCCCGGGTCCGGCGCGCTGGGCGTGCTCGGCATTGGCGGCCAAGGCGCCGCGCCATCGGCACACGTCGGGGATCACGCAGCCGCCGGTGCACGCGATCGCGGTGGAGCGGATTCTCGAGCACGCACGCCGGCGCGGGCGGTCCACGAGGCGGGTGGCCGAGGCGTTTCTGGACCGGCGGTGGGAGAACCTGGTCCGCTGGCACCGCTGGCTGGCCGAGGCGCGCGACCAGCAGGGCCATGGCCGGATCGCGCTGTACCACGGCTGGGAATCCGGGATGGACAATTCGCCGCGGTGGGACGCCGCGTACGCCAACGTGCACCCCGGTGTGGTGCCGGAGTACGAGCGCGAAGACAACATGATCGTGATGGACCCGTCGCAGCGGCCATCGGACACCGAGTACGACCGGTACCTGTGGCTGCTGGAGGAGATGAAGTCGGCGCGCTACGACGACGAACTGCTGCCGAAGGTGATGAGCTTCGCCGTGGAGGACGCGCTGGTCTCGGCGATCTTCTCGGTCGCCTGCGAGGTGCTTGCGATCATCGGTGAGGACTACCGCCGGTCGCACGCCGACGTTCGCGACCTGTACTCGTGGGCGGCGCGCTTCCGTGCGGGCGTTGTCGAGACCACCGATGAAAGAACCGGGGCGGCAAAGGACTTCGATGTGCGCGCCGAGAAATGGGTGGCGACGGAGACGGTGGCGCAATTCGCGCCGCTGTTGTGCGGCGGCCTGCCGCACGATCGTGAACGGGCTCTGCTGCGGCTGCTGGAGGGGCCGCGGTTCTGCGGGCATCCGGACCTGAAGTTCGCATTGATTCCGTCGACGTCGCCGGTATCGGGGGACTTCCGCCCGCGGGAGTACTGGCGTGGGCCGGTGTGGCCGGTGATGACGTGGTTGTTCTCGTGGGCGTTCGCGCGCCGCGGCTGGGCCGAGCGGTCGTATCTCCTGCGGCGCGAGGGACTGCGCCAGGCAAGTGACGGCACATTCGCCGAGTACTACGAGCCGTTCACCGGGGAGCCCCTCGGCAGCATGCAGCAGTCATGGACCGCCGCGGCCGTGCTCGACTGGCTCGGCTGAAACTCAGTTCGGCTGTCCCGCCAGGCGATCGAGCGGCGCCAGCGCCTTGGTCAACGTGTCCAGGTCGTCATCGCTGAGCTGCGCGAGCATCGCCGCCAAGGCGGCGCGCCGGTTGGCCAGCGATTCGCGGTGAACGGCGAGGCCCTTCGGGGTGATGTCGACCAGGACGGCCCGCAGGTCGGACGGGTCGCGGGAGCGCTTCACCAGGCCCAGCTTCTCGAGGCGGCGGATCGCCACCGTGGTCGTCGGGGTGCGGACTCGTTCATGAGCCGCCAACTCGGTCATCCGGATCGGCCCGCGGTCGATCAGCGTGACCAGGATCGACAGCTGCGCCAAGGTGAGATCACCGGTGGCGACCCGGCTCGTGTCACCGCGCCGCAGGACGGTCACCAGCTTCGAGAGCACACGGTGCAGCCCTTCGGCGAGCTCCGTGACCTGCGCTTCGGTCTCCACCATAATTCGCCAGTCTAACCTGTCGTCGCCTGACAAGTCGGGATGCTGAACGATTATCGGTGCACTCAAGAGCGGTTGCGCGCCGCGACGGCAACGGCGTAGAAACGCAACGGCTGGTTGCGAAAACCCGGCCGCGGGAATGTGGGTCTCGTACCCTCTCCGCATGACGACAGTCGAGCTTTCCGGCGACTTCTACAACGACGCACCGATGCGCGACGGGCGGACCGCGGCATGTGAATACTGGCGTCGACCGGGCGCGATCAGCGGCGCGATCGCGATGATTCCGATTGCCGTCGATCCCCCGAAACATGCGCACTACCGGCGGATTCTCGATCCGATGCTGGGGCCCAAGCGGGTGGATAGGCTCGAGGACGACCTGCGCGCCCAGGTGCGCGCGCACGTCGACGCGTTCGCCGGGCGGGGCAGCTGAGATGTGGTGGCCGAGCTGGCCTACAAGTTTCCGACGCAGGCGATCCTGACGCTGTTCGGTCTGCCCAAAGACGACTTGCCGCAGTTCCTCGAGTGGGTGACCGGTCTGGTCAAGGACGTCACCGTCAACACGATCGCCGATGAGCCCACGCCGCGGCAGGTCGAGTGCGGCCTGGCGATGTTCGCCTATCTGCAGCAACAGCTGGACAACAAGCGGCAGCACCCCGGCGACGACATGCTCAGCGAGATTCTCTCGCTGAGAGGAGACGACGCCTGGACCGACGCCGAGGTGCTGGGCCTGTGTTTCCTTTTCGTGATCGCCGGCCTCGACACTGTCACAGGCACAATAGGTTTCACGATCATGCGGCTGGCCGAGGATCCCGCGCTGCGGCGGCGGCTGATCGACGATCCCGAGCTGATCCCGCCGTTCGTCGACGAGATGGTGCGGCTGGAAGGGCCCGTCCCCGGGGTGCCGCGGGTGGCGACGCAAGACGTCGAGGTCGCCGGCGTCACGATTCCCGCCGGCGCGCACGTGATGCTGTTGCTGTCCACCGCCAATCGCGAGGTTCCCGGTCCGCGCCACCCGCACACGCTGGATCTGGGCGAGAAGAGCACGCACCTCGGGTTCGGCGGCGGCATCCACCGCTGCCTCGGCTCACATCTCGCCCGCCGCGAATTACGGCTCACCGTCGAGGAATTTCTCGCCCGCATCCCCGACTTCCGGGTCAGTGGCACGCCGCAGATCAGGTGGCCGTCGGGCACGCTGAACCTTGCGACGCTGCCGCTGGAGTTCACCCCGAGTTAGCGGCCGTGCGGCGATCACGCCACCGGCACAGGGCCTCGGCCTGCGTCAGGTCGTAGTCCGGCCCGTTCGCGCCGACGGTCAGCAGCGTCACGCCCAACCCGGTCAGCGCGTCGGCCTCCGACAACAGTGCGTCGAGACCGCCTGCCTGGACGCCGGCGGACCGTTCGATGGTGGCCGGGTCACGCCCAACGGCCGCGCAGTGCCGGGCGAGCACCTCGGCCTTCCCCGGGTAGGACCGACTGTCGACGAAGGCATGCCAGATGTCGGCGCGCTCGGCGACCAGCCGCAACGTCTTCTGTTCGCCCTGCCCGCCGATCAGGATCGGGATCTTGCGCGTCGGTGGGGGATTCAGCTTCGCGAACCGGGATTCGATCCTCGCCAACGCCCGGGACAGGTCGCGCAACCGGCTTCCCGCCGTGCCGAAGTCGTAGCCGTATTCGTCGTAGTCCTTCTGCTTCCAACCGGAGCCGAGGCCCAGGACGAGCCGGCCGCCGGAAATGTGGTCCGTCGTGCGGGCCATGTCGGCCAGCAACTCGGGATTGCGGTAGGAGTTGCAGGTCACCAGCGCGCCGAACTCGATGCGCGACGTCTGCTCGGCCCAGGCCCCCAGCATCGTCCAGCACTCGAAGTGCGGGCCATCGGGGTCGCCGTAGAGCGGGAAGAAATGATCCCAGTTGAACGCGATGTCGACGCCGATGTCCTCGCATCGCCTGACGGCATCGCGGATGTTCTCATACCTCGTTGAGTGTTGCGGCTGTAGCTGTACGCCGATGCGTATCGGAAAGGTCACTCCGCCAACGTTAGCCGAGCTCAGTCCGGGCGAGGATGCGCCGCAAGATGTCGATCAACACGAGCGGCTCGTCGCTTTGGACGGAATGCCCGGAATCGGCGACGACGTGCACGCCGCGAAATCCAGGGGCGAGGCGGGCCAACTCGTCGGCATCCTCGTCGGACACGAACATCGAACGGGCGCCGCGCACCAGCGTGGTCGGCGTCGCGAGGCGGGGGACGTCGTCCCACAATCCCTCGAAGCCGTCGGCCGTGCGGATACTGTCGTAGCGCCACGTCCAGGTGCCGTCGTCGAGCCGCTTCGAGTTGTGGAACACCCCGCGCCGCAGCGATTCCCGGTCGCGATGGGGCGCCGCCGCAATCGTCACGTCGAGCATCGCCCGGAAATCGGGGAAGACGCGGTCGCCCTGCACCAGTGCCACGGTGCCCTGCTGTTGCCGGGTCATCCCGGTGTGCCGGCCGGGTGCCGACGGGGTGACATCGACGAGCACCAACTCAGGCACCAGGTCCGGCGCGGTGACGGCCAACCGGAGGGCGGTCAGCCCGCCCAACGACATTCCGACGACCAGGGCCGCATCGGGCGCCAACTGCCTCAGCACCGGTTCGAGCGTGCCTGCGCTTCGCCGCGGGCCGTAATCGCCGTCATCGCGCCAGGCCGAGCGCCCGTGCCCGGGCAGATCGACGGCCAGCGCCGGTTCGTTGAGTCCGACGATCACGGTATCCCAGGTGTGCGCGTTCTGACCGCCGCCGTGCAGGAACACCACGCGCGGCGGCGCGGATCCCCAGCGCAGCGCGCTGACGTCGCCGACGTCGACGCGCTCGACATGCGGCAGTGGACCGGTGACCCCGGCCTGCCGTGCGTTCTCGTCGAGCAATGCGAACTCGGCCAGCCCGGCCAGCTCGTCGTCGTCCACAACGAGAAGGCTAGCCGGTAATGAACTGCTCCAGCTCAGCGCGCGCGAGGTCGTCGGGCATCTGCCGCGGCGGGCTCTTCATGAGGTAGGCCGAGGCCGCGACGATCGGGCCGCCGAGCCCCCGGTCCTTGGCGACCTTCGCGGCGCGCACCGCGTCGATGATCACGCCGGCCGAGTTCGGGGAATCCCACACCTCGAGTTTGTACTCGAGGTTCAGCGGCACGTCTCCGAAGGCGCGGCCCTCCAGCCGCACGTACGCCCACTTGCGGTCGTCGAGCCAGCCGACGTGGTCGGACGGACCGATGTGAACGTCCTTGGTCCTGAACTCCTTCTGGAGGTTCGACGTCACGGCCTGCGTCTTGGAGATCTTCTTGGACTCCAGGCGCTCGCGCTCGAGCATGTTGAGGAAGTCCATGTTGCCGCCGACGTTGAGTTGCATGGTGCGGTCCAGTTGCACGCCGCGGTCCTCGAACAGCTTGGCCATCACCCGGTGGGTGATCGTCGCACCGACCTGGCTCTTGATGTCGTCGCCGACGATCGGCACACCGGCGTCGGAGAACTTCGTGGCCCACACCGGGTCGGACGCGATGAACACCGGGAGCGCGTTCACGAACGCCACCCCGGCGTCGATCGCGCACTGCGCGTAGAACTTGTCGGCCTCTTCCGAGCCGACCGGCAGGTAGGACACCAGGACGTCGACCTGCGCATCGCGAAGCGTCTTGACCACGTCCACCGGCCCGGCGTCGGAGAGCTCGATGGTGTCCGCGTAATACTTGCCGATCCCGTCGAGGGTCGGGCCCCGCTGCACCACCACGTCGGTGGGCGGCACGTCGGCGATCTTGATGGTGTTGTTCTCGGAGGCGAAGATGGCCTCCGACAGGTCGAAGCCGACCTTCTTGGCGTCGACGTCGAAGGCGGCGACGAATTTCACGTCGCGCACGTGGTACTGGCCGAAGCGCACATGCATCAAGCCGGGCACTGACGAGTTCTCATCGGCGTCCTGGTAGTACTGAACACCTTGAACCAGCGATGAGGCGCAGTTGCCGACGCCGACGATGGCGACGCGCACTGTCGGTGCGGCACCGGTCTTGTTCCCAGTCATGTGCGGTTCTCCTAACTCCTACCCATGGTCGTGATGTTCACCAACTCGCGGCGGTCTACTGCTCAGCGCGGCCCTGCGCAAACCGTTCCGCGGCAATCAACTCGTTGAGCCATTTCACTTCGCGCTCGCTGGACTCCAGCCCGAGCTGGTGAAGCTGGCGGGTGTAGCGATCGAATGAGCTGCCGGCCCGCGCCACCGCTTCACGCAGGCCTTCCCGCCGTTCCTCGACCTGGCGGCGCCGCCCCTCCAAGATCCGCATCCGCGCTTCGGCGGGGGTGCGGTTGAAAAAGGCGAGGTGTACGCCGAAGCCGTCGTCGGTGTAGTTCTGCGGACCGGTGTCGGCGACGAGTTCGGCGAAGCGCTGCCTGCCGGCGTCGGTGAGGCGGTAGACCCGTCGGCCCCGCCGCCTGACCGGGGTGCCTTCCGGCGCAGCGTCCTCGGCGATCAACGCGTCCAGCTGCATCCGGCGAAGAGCCGGGTACAGCGAACCGTAGGAGAACGCGCGGAATGCACCGAGTAAACCTGTCAAGCGTTTGCGCAGCTCGTAGCCGTGCATCGGCGACTCGAGCAGAAGTCCGAGGATGGCGAGCTCCAGCACCGAGTCACCTCCTTTGCTCAGCCGTTACGACGCTTCGACACCTCGCACTATAGTATCGCGCCGATATATTCGGCGCACCGGGTGATGAACAGCGGCCGTACCGCGGTGACGCTCAGGACGGCGGATGAACCCCGCTCACGTTGCCCTGACCGTCGAGCTCCATGTATCCGCTGCCGAAGTCACTGGACACATACACCGACAGGGCCAGGGCGCCCGGTGTCGTCGGATCCTTCGTGGGCTCGACTATCAGATACGTGCTCGTGACGTCGCTGGCCTTGATGCCGAGGGTTTGCGGCGCGCCGCGCAACACGCCGACGACCGTGGCGGCGTCGAACTTGCTCAGGTCGACGAGCACGTCGTCGGTGCCCGCGGCGCCGTCGCTGGACGGGCTGCCCCATCCTCCGCGGTACGTGTAGCTGAGCTTGCGCCGGTTGTCGTTCGGGTCCGTGCGGTCCAGCACGGCGTAATCCGGGTAGACCACCACGCGGTAGCCGAAGGTGTCACCGAACTTCCTGCGCGCCTGTTCGATCAGCCCGGTCAATCCGTTCAGCGACTGCAACTGCTTCGGCGGTGTCAGCACGATCGGGGCGATGCCGTCCGGCTTGGCCCCGGGATCGGAAGTGAAGCTCAGGGGCGAACTCGTGTTGCCGTAGACCCCCCGGCCGATGCCGATGCCGAGCAGCACGAGGACGACGCCGACGGCGATGCGCGTGCCCCAGCCGCCGGTGGGAATCCGGTTCGGGCGCTTGCGCTGCACCGGCGCATTGGCCGTCTGCAGATCCGACACCAACGACTGCAGTTCGCCCAGGGTGGTCGCGTTGGTCGCGGCGCCGACCCGCTGCCGGTGTTCCTCCATGGACAACTGGCCCTCGCTGAGCGCGCTGTCGAGCACCTGACAGGTGTCGTTACGGTCGCTGTCCTTGGCCCGGGTATCCGTTGACTGCCGCGTCGCCACCGGAAGATCCTAAGAGTTGGCTGCGAAATTTGACCCGACAACAGCGCAGACCAGACGCCAAAGCGAGCCCGACAACAGCGCACACCGGACGCCGAAGCGAGCCGCGCAGCCATACCGTCCCCGGGTCGGCGGTCGGGGCAGGGACGTACTCTGGTCAACGTGCGACTGCAGCGACAGGTGGTGGATTACGCGCTTCGGCGCCGCTCACTGCTGGCCGAGGTGTACTCCGGGCGCACCGGTGTCACGGAGGTCTGCGATGCCAACCCCTACCTGCTGCGGGCTGCGAAGTACCACGGCAAGCCCAGCTCGGTGATGTGCCCGATCTGTCGCAAGGAGCAACTGACATTGGTGTCGTGGGTGTTCGGCGATCACCTCGGCGCGGTTTCGGGTTCGGCCCGTACCGCGGAGGAATTGGTGATGCTGGCCGCCCGCTACGAAGAGTTTTCGGTACACGTGGTGGAGGTATGCCGGACCTGCAGCTGGAATCACCTGGTCAAGTCGTATGTGCTCGGCGCGTTGCGTCCCCCCGAGGGATCGCGGCGCACCCGGACGGCGCGAAACGGCGCGCGCACGGCCAGTGAGTAGCGGCGAACGCCCAGACCGGTCAGCCACCGACATCCACAACGAGGGTGGGGCTGACCGCGCCCCTGCGCGCCCTGGCGATCGGGCCAACGAGGATCGGGTCAACGAGCCCCCACCCGTGATGCGTCGCCCGGCGCCGCCGCGCGGTCCGGCGCCCGACGCGCGGCCGACGGCCGTCATCCCTGCGATCACCGATGACACGATCCCGCTGCGCGACCCGATCGAGGAGGTCAAGGCCGCCCTCGACGGAGCGCCTCCGCCGCCCAGGCCACCGCGAGGTGGCGGGCGCGGCGGTCCACCGCCGGGCGGCGGCGGTGCAGGGGGCCGGTTGCCCGCCAGAGGGCAGATCAACTGGAAGTGGGTCCGCCGTGGGTTGATCGTCGCCGTTGCGGCCATCGTGTTGCTGCCGCTGGTGACGTTCAGCATGGCCTACTTCATCGTCGACGTGCCCAAACCCGGCGACATCCGCACCAACCAGGTGTCGACGATCCTGGCCAGTGACGGGACCACCGAACTCGGCAAGATCGTGCCGCCCGAGGGCAACCGCGTCGATGTGGACATCAGCCAGGTACCCCAGCACGTCCGCGCCGCCGTGATGGCCGCCGAGGACCGAAACTTCTATACCAACCCGGGATTCTCGTTCAGCGGCTTCGCCCGCGCCGTCAAGAACAACATCTTCGGAAGCGGCGACACCCAAGGCGGATCGACAATAACGCAGCAGTACGTCAAGAACGCGTTGGTCGGCTCGGAACGCGCCGGCGTCGGGGGGCTGGTCCGCAAGGCCAAGGAGCTCGTCATCTCGACCAAGATGTCCAACGAGTGGTCCAAGGACCAGGTGCTGCAGTCCTACCTCAACATCATCTATTTCGGTCGCGGCGCGTACGGCATCGGCGCCGCGTCGCAGGCGTACTTCAACAAGCCCGTCGACCAGTTGAGCGTCGCGGAGGGCGCCCTGCTCGGGGCGCTGATCCAGCGGCCGTCGACACTGGACCCGGCGGTAGATCCGGTCGCCGCCGAGAAGCGCTGGAACTGGGTGCTCGACGGCATGGTCACCATCGGCGCGCTGTCACCAAGCGACCGCGCCCAGCAGGTCTTCCCGCAGACGGTGCCGCCGTACCAGGCGCGGGCAGAGAACCAGACCAACGGACCCAACGGCCTGATCGAACGGCAGGTCACCAAGGAGCTGCTCGACCTGTTCAACATCGACGAGCGGACGCTGAACACCGAAGGGCTGCAAGTCACCACCACCATCGACCCGAAGGCGCAGCAGGCTGCCCAGAACGCGGTGTCGAAGTACATGAAGGGGCAGGATCCCGACATGCGCGCGGCAATGGTGTCGGTCGATCCGCACACGGGCGCGGTGAAGGCGTACTACGGCGGCGACGATGCCAACGGATTCGACTTCGCCGGGGCGGGGCTGCAGACCGGATCCTCGTTCAAGGTGTTCGCGCTGATCGCCGCGCTCGAGCAGAACATCGGGCTCGGGTATCAGGTCGACAGCTCACCGCTGACCGTGAACGGCATCAACATCACCAACGTGGACGGCGAAAGCTGCGGCACGTGCAACATCGCCCAAGCGCTCAAGCAGTCGCTGAACACCAGCTACTACCGCCTGATGCTGAAGCTGAAGAACGGCCCGGTCGATGTCGCCGCGACGGCGCATGCGGCAGGCATACCGGAAAGCTTCCCCGGCGTGGACCACACGCTCTCCGAGGACGGTAAGGGCGGCCCGCCCAACGACGGAATCGTGTTGGGCCAGTACCTGGTCCGCCCGCTCGACATGGCCTCGGCATACGCGACGATCGCTTCCTCGGGCACCTACCACGCGCCCCACTTCGTGCAGAAGGTCGTCAACTCCCAGGGTCAGGTGCTCTTCGACGTAACCCAGCAGAACAACGCCGGGGAGAAACGCATCCCCGACCCGGTGGCCAACAACACGATCGCCGCGATGCAGCCGATCGCCAGCTACTCCAACGGGCACGGCCTGGCCGGTGGTCGACCGTCGGGCGCGAAGACCGGTACCACGCAGCTCGGTGACACCGGCGCGAACAAGGACGCCTGGATGATCGGCTTCACCCCGTCGCTGTCGACGGCGGTCTGGGTCGGCACCACCAAGGGCGACAAGCCGCTGGAGAACAAGTACGGCTCACCGGTTTACGGCTCGGGTCTGCCGTCGGACATCTGGAAGTCGACGATGGACAACGCATTGGATGGCACTTCGAACGAGACGTTCCCGAAGCCAACCGAGATCGGCGGTTACGCCGGCGTGCCCGCGGCGCCGCCACCGCCACCGAAACCGGTGGAGACGCCCAACGTCATTCAACCCAGTATCGAAGTGGCGCCGGGCATCACGATCCCGATCGGCCCGCCGCAGACGGTGCCGGCGGGACCGCCGCCGCCCGGAGATGCGGGTGGGCCTCCGCCGCCTCCGCCGCCGCCTCCGCTGTTCCCGCCGCCGCCGTGACGGTCCCCCGCAAGCGGGAGTCCCCCGCAAACGGGAGGGGCCCGTCGCCCCCAGATGACGGCAGCGCGCTGACCGTATCGCCGCTGCCGCTGGCCGCGGATCGGCGCAGTGCCGACGACCGCGACCTGCCAAGCCGCACAGACGTCATCGGCGCCGCCCTGTCGCAGACCATCGGTGGCCCGGTGGGAAGGCACGCGCTGATCGGCCGCGCCAGGCTGCTGACGCCGCTGCGGGCGATGTTCTTGATCGCGCTGGTGTTGCTGGCGCTCGGGTGGTCGACGAAGGCCGCCTGCCTGCAGAACTCGGGTACCGGCAGCGGTGATCAGCGCGTGGCCAACTGGCAGAACCAGCGGGCGTACTACGAGTTGTGCTACTCGGACACGGTGCCGCTGTACGGCGCGGAGTTGTTGAACCAGGGCAAGTTTCCGTACAAGTCGAGCTGGCTGGAGACCGACGGCACCGGCGCGCCGAAGACGCAGTTCGACGGCCGCCCGGCGGTGCGCTACATGGAGTATCCGGTGCTGACCGGGGTGTACCAGTACACCGCGATGGCCCTGGCCAAGACATACACGGCGCTTTCCAAGGTGATCCCGTTGCCGATCGTCGCCGAGGTCGTGATGTTCTTCAACATCTCGGCGCTGGGCCTGGCGCTGGCATGGCTGGCCACGGTGTGGGCCAGCGCCCGGCTGTCGGGCCGGCGGATATGGGATGCGGCGCTGGTCGCCGCGTCGCCGATCTTGATCTTCCAGATCTTCACCAATTTCGACGCGCTGGCGGTGGCTCCGGCGACCGGGTCGATGCTGGCGTGGGCGCGCCGGCGTCCCGTGCTGGCAGGCGTGCTGATCGGCCTCGGTGTCGCCGCCAAGCTGTATCCGGCGTTGTTGTTGATCCCGCTGTTGCTGCTCGGCGTGCGCACCGGGCGGCTGCGTGATGTGGGCCGGACCGCGGCGTCCGCCGTGGTGAGCTGGTTTGTGGTGAACCTGCCGGTTCTCGTGCTGTTCCCGCGCGGATGGTCGGAGTTCTTCCGGCTCAACGCCCGTCGCGGTGACGACATGGACTCGCTGTACAACGTGGTGAAGTCGTTCACCGGCTGGGGGGGATTCGACCCCAACCGCGGTTACTGGCAGCCACCGGTGATGCTGAACACAATGTTCGTGGTTCTGTTCGTATTATGCTGCGGGGCAATCGGATACATCGCGCTCACGGCGCCGCGACGCCCGCGTGTAGCGCAGCTGGCGTTCCTCGTGGTGGCGGTGTTCCTGTTGACCAACAAGGTGTGGAGCCCGCAGTTCTCGCTGTGGCTGGTGCCGTTGGCGGTGCTGGCGTTGCCGCACAGGCGGATCCTGCTGGCGTGGATGACCGTCGACGCGCTGGTGTGGGTGCCGCGCATGCTCTATCTGTACGGCGACCAGAATCGCGGACTGCCCGAACAGTGGTTCACCGCGACGGTGTTGCTCCGCGACCTCGCGGTGATCGCGCTGTGCGGGCTGGTGGTCTGGCAGATCTACCGCCCCGAGCGCGACCTGGTGCGATGGAAGGGGCGCATCGACGACCCCGCCGGCGGCACCTTCGAGGACGCGCCCGACGCGGCGCCCGGCCGGCTGGCGCCGTGGCTGCGTCCGCGGGCCGGTGCGCAGCAACCTGACCGCGAGCCGGAGAGGTCGCCGGATGCAAGTCGCGATTCCGCTGTTCCCGCGTAACACGTCGCTGGATGCGGTCGGCCCGTACGAGGTGCTGCAGCGGGTCCCGTCGATCGACGTCGTGTTCGTCGGCCACCGCCGCGGCGAGGTGCGCGCGGACAACGGCATGCTGGGGCTGATCTGCGACGTGACGTTCGACGAGCTGACCCGGCCGGACGTCGTCGTCTTTCCGGGCGGCATCGGCACCAGAACGTTGATCAACGACGCGGCGGTGCTGGACTGGGTGCGCGGGGCGCACCAGCACACACTGTTCACCACGTCGGTGTGCACCGGCGCGTTGGTACTCGCGGCCGCCGGGCTGCTCAACGGCCTGACAGGCACCACGCACTGGCGGGCCCGGGAGTTGTTCAACTCCCTTGGCGGGACGTACGTCCCGCAGCGGATCGTCGAACATCTGCCGGAACGGATCATCACCGCCGCGGGTGTGTCGAGCGGAATCGACATGGGGCTGCGGCTGGTCGAGTTGCTGGTCGGTCGGGACGCTGCGCAGGCGAGCCAGCTGATGATCGAGTACGACCCCGCGCCGCCGTTCGACTCGGGCAGCCCGGCCAAGGCGTCGGAGGACACTCGTCGGCTGGCGCTCCAGTTCTATCGGCAGCGCAATTGACGGCGGCAGCGCAATTGACGGCGGCAGCCCCGGTTTAGCGGCTCGGCGCGTTTTGCTGTAGCCTGGGCCGGTTGCCGACGCAGGCGACCCTCCTGCCACGGAAAGGCCGTGGCCGCGTAGCCCATAGGAGGTGATGAGGTTTCATGCGTCCATACGAAATCATGGTCATCCTCGACCCGACCCTGGACGAGCGCACGGTGGCGCCGTCGCTGGAGACCTTCCTCAACGTGATCCGCGCCGATGGCGGCACCGTCGAGAAGGTGGACATCTGGGGCCGGCGCCGGCTGGCCTACGAGATCGCCAAGCACTCCGAAGGCATCTACGCGGTGATCGACGTCAAGGCCGAGCCGAAGACGGTGTCCGAACTGGACCGCCAGCTCAGCCTGAACGAGTCCGTGCTTCGGACCAAGGTGCTTCGCACCGACAAGCACTAGTGGCGGAACACCGCCGTGCGTCAGAGGTGCTGCGTAGGCTCGCCCGCAGCTACAGACACGCCGATTCCAGGAGGACCCCGTGGCCGGTGACACGACCATCACGGTTGTCGGAAACCTGACTGCCGACCCCGAACTGCGCTTCACCCCGTCCGGCGCCGCCGTCGCCAATTTCACGGTGGCGTCGACGCCGAGGATCTACGACCGCCAAAGCGGGGAATGGAAAGACGGCGAAGCGCTGTTCTTGAGGTGCAACATCTGGCGAGAGGCCGCCGAGAACGTGGCCGAAAGCCTGACCCGCGGCTCGCGGGTGATCGTGACCGGACGGCTCAAGCAACGCTCGTTCGAAACCCGTGAGGGCGAGAAGCGCACCGTGGTCGAAGTCGAGGTCGACGAGATCGGCCCGTCGCTGCGCTACGCCACGGCCAAGGTCAACAAGGCCAGCCGCAGCGGCGGTGGTGGCGGCGGCTTCGGCAGCGGCGGTGGTGGCGGCGGATCATCGCGCGCAGCGGCCAGCGCCAATGCGACCTCCGACGATCCGTGGGGCAGCGCACCGGCGTCGGGCTCCTTCGGCGGCAGCGACGACGAACCGCCGTTCTGACCAACTCCCGTAACGAATTCCAGAAAGAGACAGACCATGGCGAAGTCCAACAAACGACGCCCCGCGCCCGAGAAGCCGGTCAAGACACGCAAGTGCGTGTTCTGCGCCAAGAAGGGGCAGGTGATCGACTACAAGGACACCGCGCTGTTGCGCACGTACATCAGCGAGCGCGGCAAGATCCGCGCCCGCCGGGTGACCGGCAACTGTGTGCAGCACCAGCGCGACATCGCGACCGCGGTGAAGAACGCGCGCGAGGTTGCGCTGCTGCCGTTCACCTCCTCGACGCGCTGAGCCGGAAAGACAGGGACGACAAGTGAAGCTGATTCTGACCGCCGAGGTCGACCATCTCGGCACGGCGGGTGACCTCGTCGAGGTTCGCGACGGCTACGGGCGCAACTACCTGCTGCCCCGCGGGCTGGCCGTTCCGGCCACACGTGGGGCGGAGCGCCAGGCCGATGACATCCGGCGGGCCCGCGCGGCCAAGACGGTGCGCGGCCTCGAACACGCGAACGAGCTCAAGGACGCGATCGAGGGCCTCGGCGCGGTGGCGCTGCCCGCCCGGACCGCCGGCGATTCCGGCCGACTGTTCGGTTCAATCACCGGGGCGGACGTCGTCTCGGCCGTCAAGAAGGCCGGCGGACCGAATCTGGACAAGCGCACGGTCCAGATGCCAAAGGCGCACGTCAAGTCCATCGGGACGCACCTCATTTCGGTGCGCCTGCATCCGGAAGTGGACGCCACGCTGACGCTGGACGTGGTCGCCGAAAATTAGCTTGCGGCGTCAATCTGCGGGTGGGAGCCGGTTTCGGTTCCCACCTGCGCGTTTGCTGTGCGGTTTTTGGCGAACTGATGCCGCCCGCGGGTGCGGAGCGAATCTAACGTCCCGTTAACCTGCCGCATAAGCCCCCGCAACACAACACGCCCGAGATCGCAACCCGGCGAGACACGCCGAGGCGATTCCCATCCACAGCCTGTTGACCTGCGTATGGTGCGCCTAGCAGCGCAAACATCACGCAGATATTGAAGATTCCACAGGTTTTCCCCAACCACTCAACATAACCGAACGCGGATATCCACACATGGTGCACAGCTTCATCAACAAGTGGGTTTTACGGGTCTGTCAGCAACGTTTACCGTCGATCCGTCCAGTGGTCGGTTCGACATCCGGGGGTGGCGTGTTGTCGGTGCTCTGACTTATCGTCGGGACAGCGGAAGCGAACGTACGTTCGAGAGCGCGGAGGGAGGTGGAACGCCCGGTGGCCGTCGTCGACGATCTCGGACATTCGGGCATGGACGCCTCGCCTCCCACTGAAGATTTCGGCCGGCAGCCGCCCCAGGATCTCGTCGCCGAGCAATCCGTGCTCGGCGGGATGCTGCTGAGCAAGGACGCCATCGCGGACGTGCTCGAGCGGCTGCGTCCCGGCGACTTCTACCGTCCCGCCCATCAGAACGTCTACGACGCGATCCTCGATCTCTACGGTCGCGGCGAACCGGCCGACGCGGTCACGGTTGCCGCGGAGCTCGATCGGCGTGGGTTGCTGCGCCGCATCGGCGGGGCGCCGTATCTGCACACCCTGATCTCGACGGTGCCGACGGCGGCCAACGCCGGGTACTACGCGGGCATCGTCGCGGAGAAGGCGGTGCTGCGGCGGCTGGTCGAGGCCGGCACACGGGTGGTGCAGTACGGCTACGCCGGCGCGGAGGGCTCCGACGTCGCCGAGGTGGTCGACCGGGCGCAGGCCGAGATCTACGACGTGACCGACAGGCGGCTGTCGGACGACTTCGTCGCGCTCGAGGATCTGCTGCAGCCCACGATGGACGAGATCGACGCGATCGCGTCGAACGGCGGGCTGGCCCGGGGGGTGCCGACGGGTTTCACCGAGCTCGACGACGTGACCAACGGGTTGCACCCCGGGCAGATGGTCATCATTGCGGCGCGACCCGGTGTCGGGAAAGCACTGGCGCTGGACACGCCGCTGCCGACCCCGACCGGGTGGACCACGATGGCCGACGTAGCCGTCGGCGACGAGCTCCTCGGCGCGGACGGGGGGCGAACGCGGGTGGTCGCGGCGACGGACGTCATGGTGGGCCGGCCGTGCTACGAGGTCGAGTTCGCCGACGGCACACACATCGTCGCCGACGCCATGCATCGGTGGCCGACGCGTCGCGGTGTGCAGACCACGACTCGACTTCGGCCGGGGGCGGACATCATCACCGCGGCCAGGCTGCCGGTTCTCTCGACGACGGGCGGCGCGAGGCAGCCGGCCTGCGGCATTGATGCAGTGCGACGTATCGACACCGTTGCCGTACGTTGCGTCGAGGTCGACAACTCCGCGCACCTATATCTCGCGGGGCCCGGCATGGTGCCGACGCACAACTCGACGCTCGGGCTGGACTTTCTGAGGTCATGCTCCATCAAGCACCGGATGGCGAGCGTCATCTTCTCGCTGGAGATGAGCAAGTCCGAGATCGTGATGCGGCTGTTGTCCGCCGAGGCGAAAATCAAGCTGTCCGATATGCGTTCAGGCCGGATGAGCGACGACGACTGGACGCGCCTGGCCCGACGGATGAGCGAGATCAGCGAGGCGCCGCTCTACATCGACGACTCCCCGAACCTGACGATGATGGAGATCCGAGCCAAAGCGCGTCGGCTGCGGCAGAAGGCGGATCTCAAACTCATTGTCGTCGACTACCTGCAGCTGATGACGTCCGGCAAGAAGTCCGAGTCGCGCCAGGTAGAGGTCTCGGAATTCTCGCGGAGCCTGAAGCTGTTGGCGAAGGAAGTCGACGTCCCGGTGGTGGCGATCAGCCAGCTCAACCGAGGACCCGAGCAGCGCACCGATAAGAAGCCGATGATCTCCGACCTTCGGGAGTCAGGCTGCTTGACAGCCGGCACCCGTATTCTGCGCGCGGACAACGGTTGCGAGGTGACGCTGGGGGACCTGCTGCACAGCGGCGAGCGGCCACTGGTGTGGTCGCTCGACGAGCGGATGCGGATGGTGGCGCGGCCGATGACCAACGTGTTCCCGAGCGGACGCAAGGAGGTGTTCCGAGTTCGGCTGGCCTCGGGGCGCGAAGTGGAGGCGACGGGCAATCATCCGTTCATGACGATCGACGGCTGGGTTCCGCTCGAGCGCCTGGGGG
>NZ_DATFYW010000095.1:0-22888 GCF_035314905.1 Mycobacterium sp. | reverse complement strand
GCCCGATCTCGCGATGCCGGCCCGTTCGCTGATCGTGCTCACTGACAGATCGCCGAACGACTTCTGCTCGAGCAGTTCCCGCACCGCGCTGACGATGGCCTCCCGTTGCCGGTCACCCCTGGTGCGTCGGATGCCGGGTGGCGCGGATTCGGCGGTCATGGCTCGACTTTCGCATCGACCCACGCCCGAGACAAACTTGACATGCGTCAAGTATGGTCGCGAGGATAGGCATTCAGGCGAGATCCACCACAACGTCTTCAAAAGCGCAGGAGCGTCGATGGCCACGATCAGCACCCCGAATTATCTGCTCGACCAGGCCCGGCGTCGGCTGACGCCGACGGTCAACACCATCCCGGGCATGGGGTTGGCCGAAAAGCGCCTGCTGAGCGTGGACTGGAAGCAGAAGCCGCTGGCGCAGCCGCCTGCCGGTAGCGGGCTAAAGGCGGTGATGGGCGACTCGGGCCTGCCGATCCTCGGCCACGTCATCGAGATGTTCCGCGAGGGACCCGACTTCCCGCTGCACCTCTACCGGACCCGCGGCCCGGTGTTCTTTGCCGACTCGCCGATCCTGCCGTCGATCATCGCGGTCGGCCCGGACGCCATGCAGACCATCTACTCCAACCGCAATAAGGACTACTCGCAGCAGGGCTGGACCCAGGTCATCGGCCCGTTCTTCAACCGGGGCCTGATGCTGCTCGACTTCGACGAGCACATGTTCCACCGCCGCATCATGCAGGAGGCGTTCACCCGAGGCCGATTGGCCGGATACGTCGAGCACATCGACCGGGTCGTGTCGCATGTGGTGGCCAACGATTGGGTTCCCGACGACGCGCGCTTCCTGTTCCATCCGGCAATGAAGGAGCTGGCGTTAGACGTCGCGTCAGTGGTGTTCATGGGCCATGAGCCCGGCACCGACCACGACTTGGTGACCGGGATCAACCGGGCGTTCACGATCACCACCCGCTCCGGTGGCGCGATCCTGCGGTTCCCGCTGCCGCCGTTCAAGTGGTGGCGCGGGCTGCGGGCGCGCAAGGTCCTCGAGGACTACTTCGCTGAGCGCGTCAAAGAGCGCCGCAGCGCCGCTGGCACCGACATGCTGACCGTGCTGTGTCACAGCGAAGACGACGACGGCAACCGCTTCACCGACGAGGACATCGTCAACCACATGATCTTTTTGATGATGGCCGCCCACGACACGGCCACGTCGACGACCACGACCATTGCGTATCACCTCGCGGCCTACCCGCAGTGGCAGGAGCGGGCGCGCGACGAATCAGCGCGGCTGGGCGATGCCCCGCTGGACATCGAGGCGCTCGAGAAGCTGGAAACGCTCGACCTGGTGATGAACGAGTCGATGCGACTGGTCACCCCGGTGCCGTGGGCCATGCGCCAGACCGTGCGCGACACCGAGTTGCTGGGCTACTACGTGCCCGCGGGCACCAACGTCATCGCATGGCCGGCCACGAATCACCGGCTGCCTGAGCTGTGGACGGACCCCTTGCAGTTCGATCCCGAGCGTTTCGCCGAGCCCCGCGCCGAGCACAAGCGGCACCGCTTCGCGTTCACGCCGTTCGGCGGCGGCGCACACAAGTGCATCGGCATGGTGTTCGGGCAGCTCGAAGTCAAGACGGTGATTCACCGGCTGCTGCGCCGGTACCGCCTGGAGCTGGTTCGGCCCGGCTACAAGCCGCGCTACGACCACGGCGGCATGCCCGTGCCGATGGACGGCATGCCGATCGTGCTGCGCCCGCTGCACTGAGGCGCTGGCGCGGCGTGCTCAGGAGGCGGTGAGCAGGCGGTTGGCGCACGCTATGACGGCCCGCAGGGCCGACTGCGTCTTGTCTTCCGACCAGCCCATGCCCCACTCGGCGCGTTCGCCGTTGCATCCCTGAATGAAGGTGGCGGTGTAGTTGCCGGACTCCAGCTGGTGGAACCGCAGCATCTCCAGCGAGAGGCCGCGGTCGTAGAGCATCGCCGTCAGCGCCGCGACGGGTCCGGTCGCAGCTGCGGTCGCAGTCTCGATCCGGTCGCCGATCGCGAACGTGGCTTCGAACGTCCTGGGCTCCGGCCCGAGCCGGGTGGCGGGCCGGTGGGCGTCCGTGCATTCCCAGTGGCCGAGCCGCAGCGGGCCCGAGCTGGGGCTGTAGGTGCTGGTGAACGTGCTCCATGACATGGTCGCGGCAACTTCCCGGAGCCCGCGCGGCAGCGGGACGCCACGGAAACGAGCCGATATCTGTTCGGGGGCGGGCGCCCTGGTGGCGCCGGATGTGGTGCTGGATTGGGTGATCATGAGCCGGTCTTCTGGTCGGAAGGAGATGACCGACGGCGTAGTAGCTTCGACCCACAGCGGGGGTCGGTCTGGAGTCAGACCCCGCTGCGGGGCACTACTACGAGAAGACGCGCGCCATGCACGTGCCCGACATTAGACGGCGACGCCCCGTTGTCGCAACCTCGATTTACGTCCGGGCGGGTGCGCCCGGCGAATGCCCGGCAGCCCACAGGTTCATCGCCTCGTCCGCTCGCTCACGCAGCAGGGGCGCCAACATCGAAACCTCAGAAAAAAGACGGCGTCGACGCGAGGAACCCGAGCTTGCGACGAATGCCGTTGACCTCGCGGCCGATCGCGCGCAACGTTGCACGCTCCTGTGGGGACAGCGTCGATACGGAGATTAGGTCGGTCACCCGTCCGCCGTCGATCCAGGGCGCCGCCCGCTGGCGCCATCGGATGTGCGATAAAGCGGCGCAGCACTCGCGCAGTGTCGCCGCGTCCTCGGCGTCCAACGTGCCCGCCGCCGCGGCATGATCGAGGCGCTCGAGCGTGAACCTCGAGTCCGACCCGGCCGACATCGCTGCCCACCGCGCGATCTTGACTACGGGCTCGACCGCTGCCGCCTTGACGTCGACGGTGTCGACGTGGGTGGCGAACACCCGCAACCGCGACGGGATCCCGGGCCGGGCCGCGGTCGCGTCTTGGAGCATCGCCCGCAAGGCTTGTGGGTGGCGGCGCGTCGCGTCGAGGGTCGCCGCCCGCAGGCCGTCGGCGGGCTCATCGACCGCGACGCAGTCGGACAGCAGCCCGATCATCACTACCCCACGGTCCTCGGCGGGCTCGCTGCACCAGCGCTCGATGCCGTCGGACCAATTGGATCGCCGCCGACAGAACCGGCTCCGGCTGGCCAGCACGCCGTTTCCGTCGGGGTTCAGCCCGCAGCGCTCCAGCATCGCGAGCACGTCCGCGGCCAGCACCATCGCCATCGACTTCGCGTCAGGGTCCACCGCGTTGTCGAGCGAGATCAGCGTTTCGATATCGGAACCCGGAATCGCCTCGCCGCGACCGACACTGCCGGACACGAACCAGGTCCACGGGACGGCCTCGAGCGTGACGAGCCGCGCCGCGGCCGCAACGGCGCGAATCGTCACCTCGGACCAGGCGTCGGCCAGCGCCAGGGCCGGCGTACGCAAGTTCAGAGCCGCCACCGCGGCCTCTCGCGCGTCGGCCAGCGCGGCGCGCATTCGTGGCTCATCGGTGGCAGCATCAATGTCCGCGACTGCCGCGGCGAAGCCGTCCTGATCCGACATGCCGACGATTGTCACCCGTTCCGGGGCTTGGTCACAGAGTCGTTCCGGGGCTTGGTCACAGAGTTGTGACATCGGGGAAACCTCCGCAACAAAATCCCCCGATAATTTCTGTCATACGACAGTTATTGGTCCGGATCGCCCTACCGCGAAGTAGCCAGGTCCACCACCGTCAGGAGTAGTCCATGACCGCTACCTTCGATCCGGCGATCTCGTCCCAGGAGGACGCGGACGCCCTCGCCGAGCTCGGCTACGCCCAGGAGTTGCATCGCGGCATCGGCGCCTACGCCGCGTTCGCCTCCGGGTTCTCGTTCGTGTCGATTCTGACCACCGTGTTCGCGCTGTTCGCGCTCGGGTTCGGTCTCGGCGGTCCGGCGTTCTTCTTCACCTGGCCGATCGTGTTCATCTGCCAGTTCTGTGTGTGCCTGGTGTTCGCCGAACTGTCCGGCAAGTTCCCCGTCGCCGGTGCCATCTATCAGTGGTCGCGCCGGCTGGCCGGCAATGCCGTCGGCTGGTTCGCGGGCTGGTTCATGCTGATCGGCTACATCGTCAGCGTCTCGGCGCTGGCGATGGCGATGCAGAGCGTGCTCCCGTCGGTCTGGAGCGGTTTCCAACTGGTCGGCGGCGATCCGGCGCTGACGTCGGTCAGCGGCGCCACGAACGGCATCATCCTCGGCTCGATCACGATCGTCCTGTGCACGATCGTCAGCGGCGTCGGCGTGTCATTCATGGGCAGGATCACAGTCACGGGCGTGACGATCGAGATCATCGGCGTAATCCTGATCGTCGTCGCGATGTTCATCAAGGCCGAACGCAGCCCCGCCGCGATTGTCGACACCGGTGGTCACGGCCACGGACTGGGATACCTCCCCGGCTTCCTTGCGTCGATGCTGATGGCCGCCTACGTGATGTACGGATTCGATAGCGCCGCAGAGCTTTCCGAGGAGACGAGAGATCCGCGCAAGATCGCGCCCAAGGCGATCGTCAACGCGCTGTTGGTGTCGTTCGTCGGCGGCGGGCTGATGATATTGGCGGCACTGTTGGCCGCACCGTCGCTGGGCGACCCGCTGCTGTCAACGGAAGGCATCGCGTGGGTGCTGACAAGTCAGCTGAACACCTGGCTGGGTAAGGCGCTGTTGGTCATTGTCGCGGTCGCGATCTTCTCGGCGACCTTGGCCATCCAGGCGTCGGCGTCGCGGGTGATGTTCTCGATGGCCCGTGACAACCGGCTGCCGTTCGGGTCGCTGCTGGCCCGGGTCAACAAGCGCACCGGCACCCCGCTGATCACCGGTAGCACGGTGAGCGTCCTGGCGATTCTGGTCCTGTTGGTCAACCTGGGCCAGGCGGGCGTCTTCGCCGCGATCACCAGCGTGTCGGTCGTGATTGTGTACCTGGCCTATCTGATGGTGACCGTGCCGGCATTGATCCAGCGGCTGCGCGGCCGGAGCCTCAGCTACGGGCCGCCGATCCTCGACCTCGGCAAGTGGGGCATTCCGATCAACGTGACCGCGGCGGTCATGGGCGCGCTCCTGTGCGTAAACATCGCATGGCCGCGGACCGAGGTGTATGACCCGGACGGCACATCATGGTTCCTGCAGTACTTCGCGCTGATTTTCGTCGCCGTGACGCTCGTGGCCGGATACTTCGCCTACCGGGTGGTCAGGGACCGCGCGGGCGCCACCGGCCGGGTGGACACTCTCGCGGACAGTCAGCGGAACGGATCCTTGCCTTCGGCCACCTGAGAGCCGAGTTCGATGAGCCGGGTGGCGCACGCATGCAGGCGCTCACCGACTTCACGCGTCACCTGCCCGGCCAGCATGCGCACCCAGCTGCCCTCCAACACGACGCCGAGCTTGAAACAGGCAAGCGCCTCATACCAATCCAGGCGCACGGTCGACCGACCTCCCGCGGCAACGTAGGCGTCCAGGAGTTCTTGGCGAGTGGCCAGGCCACCCAGCGAGGCAAGCGGTTCGCCGACGCCCAGCGGGTCGGGTTCGACGGGCCAGCAGATCAGCAGCCACGCCAGATCGAGCAATGGGTCGCCGACGGTACACATTTCCCAGTCGACGAACGCCGTCACCTCGGGGCGATCCCGTCGCAGTGACACGTTGTTGAGATGAACGTCGCCGTGGATGATTCCGGGGACCGCGTCAGGCGGGCGGTTGGTCTCCAGCCAGTCGCCCAGGTCGTCGACGCCTGGTAGTGAGTCGGCCTCGTAGCTCTCGTGTTGGCGATACGCGTCGAGCGCGCCCCGCCACTGCGGAACCTGGTGCGCCAGAAAGGATCCCGGCCGTTTGATGGCAGCTGGTTCGCTGCCCTCCCAGGGCGCATTGCCGAGCAGCGCAAGGCTTTCCGCGAAATGCAGGCCGACGCGGTGGCGCAGCTTCTCGTCACTGGCGTAGGCCCCGGACACCTCGTTTCCGGGATTGAATCCGTCGATCTCGGCCATCAGATAGAAGACGACGCCGAGCAACTCGAGATCGTCGCAGCCGGCAATGAATTCGGGATGCGGGACGGCGGTTCCGGCCAGCGTGCGCAACACCGCGATCTCCCGCAGCATCGTCTTGTCGCTCGTCGGCCTGGGATGGGCGGGCGGCCGTCGCAACACCACCGGCCGGCCGTCGATGCGCAGCCGCACCACGATGTTCTGGGTCCCGCCGGCAAGTGGCGTGATATCGGTGAGCTTCGAACCGATCCCCTTTGCGCGCCCAGTCCCGAAGCGCGACCACGTCTTGGTTGCTCAGCGTCTCGGTCACGCGACGATCGTAGGCCCGTTGTGCCCGGCGGAACGCCGTCCTATCGTGGGCGATATCGAGCCGAAGCGGAGCAGAGTTGCACGAGATGGCGATCACGCAGAGTGTTGTCGATGCGGTGTGCGAGCACGCCGCAGGCCGCCGCGTGCACAGCGTCCGGCTTCAGGTCGGCGCGCTCTGCGGGGTCGTGCCCGACTCGATGCAGTTCTGCTTCGAGTTGGCGACCGAAGGCACTGTCGCCGACCGTGCACGTCTCGATCTTGATGTGGAGCCGGGTTCTGCTCGCTGCCGCTCCTGCGGCGACGAGTTCGTGTTGCCTGATCTGATCCTGCTGTGCCCGTGCGGCAGTGCCGACGTCGAGGTGCTCGCCGGCCGCGAACTGCGGATCCTGTCGATGGAAGTGAGCTGACCATGTGCGCAACCTGCGGCTGCGGCGATGACGGTGCCGTGATCACCCTCGCCGATGAAACCGGCCAGACCCACGCCGACGGTCACCACCACCACCATGATCATGATCACGGCCACGATCACCCGCCCGCCACCGAGACCATCTCGCTCGAACAGAAGGTGCTCGCAAAGAACGACCTGCTGGCCCAACAGAACCGCAGGTGGTTGGCAGAACGCAACATCCTCGCCTTCAACGTCACCAGCTCGCCGGGAGCGGGCAAGACGACGCTGCTGGAACGAACCATCCGGGAACTCGGCGTCGACCGGCCCGTCGCTGTCATCGAGGGCGACCAGGAGACGCTCCTGGACGCCCAGCGGATCGCGGCGACCGGCTGCCGGGTCGTACAAGTCAACACCGGCGCGGGATGCCACCTCGACGCCGACATGATCCACCGCGCACTGGAGACGCTCGACCCCCAACCCGATTCGCTGCTGTTCGTCGAGAACGTCGGAAACCTGGTCTGCCCGGCCCTGTTCGATCTCGGCGAGCAAACAAAGGTGGTAGTCATCTCCGTGACCGAGGGGGCCGACAAACCGCTGAAGTATCCGCACATGTTCGCGGCCGCGGGTCTGGTGCTGATCAACAAGACCGATCTGCTGCCATATGTCGACTTTGACCTGGATATCTGCGCCCGCCACGCCCGCTCGATCAACCCGAAGGTTGAGATTCTTCCGCTGTCGGCGACCACGGGCGAAGGAGTCGAACGGTGGTACGCGTGGATTGACGCGCGCGCAAACGATTTTGTTGAACTGGTCATTGACAAGTCGGTGGGGTGGGAGTAGACCCGGAAACTAGCGCCGCGCAAGTGGGCCGAGGGTCGACTCCGGCGGTGTAGGGACGGAGCCGGTCCCGGGAAGAGCTCGGTTATGCCATCTGAGGCAGCAGTCAGGGCAGAGGATACGTTGATTCATGTTTTGTGGATCAATGCTGGTTTGAGTTGTGACGGTGATTCGGTGGCGTTGACTGCCGCCACGCAGCCCAGTGTGGAGGAGATTGCGCTGGGGGCCCTTCCGGGGTTGCCGAAGGTCGCCGTGCATTGGCCGTTGATTGATTTTGAGTGCGGCCCCACCGGGGGTGCGGACGATTTTTTGGCGTGGTTTTTTAAGGCTGATCGGGGTGAGTTGGAGCCGTTCGTGCTGGTGGTGGAGGGCTCGATTCCCAATGAGGCGCTCCATGATGAGGGGTATTGGTGCGGGTTTGGCAATGATCCGGCCACCGGGCAGCCGATGACGACCAGTGAGTGGTTGGACCGGTTGGCGCCCAAGGCGACCGCGGTGGTTGCGGTGGGCACGTGCGCCACCTATGGCGGGATTCATGCGATGGCGGGTAATCCGACCGGGGCGATGGGGGTGCCCGATTATTTGGGGTGGCAGTGGAAGTCCAAGGCCGGGATTCCGGTGGTGTGTGTGCCGGGGTGTCCGATTCATCCGGATAATTTGTCGGAGACGTTGACGTATTTGTTGTATATGGCCACCGGTCAGGCGCCGATGATTCCCCTCGATGATGCGTTGCGCCCGGCGTGGTTGTTCGGCACTACCGTCCACGAGGGGTGCGACCGGGCCGGCTATTACGAGCAGGGTGATTTCGCCACCGAGTATGGATCACCCAAATGCATTGTCAAGCTTGGCTGTTGGGGTCCGGTCGTGAAGTGCAACGTGCCCAAGCGAGGCTGGATCAACGGGATCGGTGGATGCCCGAACGTGGGCGGGATTTGTATCGGGTGCACGATGCCGGGGTTCCCGGACAAGTTCATGCCGTTTATGGATGAGCCGCCCGGGGGCAAGGTGTCGACCACGGCGGTGGGGTTTTATGGGTCGGTGATCCGCAATCTGCGCCATATCACCGAGCGCACGGTGGACAAGGAGCCCAAGTGGCGCCACCCGGGTACCAAGCTGGAGACCGGAGCGACGCGCACCTGGTAGCTGCGGGTCGTGGCGGCCTGCCCCCGGTGCGTGTGTGTGGTGAACGTGTTGTTGGCCCTGACCCGTAGTCGAGTGGAAAGAGAAGTGCGATGACAGCGATCATTCCCGAGCCCTCGCAGGTGTCGCGTGAGCCCGGCCGGTTGGTGGAGATGGCCTGGGATCCGATCACCCGGATCGTGGGCAGCCTGGGCATCTACACCAAGATCGATTTCGACAACCGTGAGGTGGTGGAGTGCCATTCCACCTCGTCGATCTTTCGTGGGTATTCGATTTTCATGCGCGGCAAAGACCCCCGCGACGCGCATTTCATCACCAGCCGCATCTGCGGGATCTGCGGGGACAACCACGCCACCTGCTCGTGTTACACCCAGAACATGGCCTACGGGGTGCAGCCGCCCCACATCGCCGAATGGATCGTCAACCTCGGTGAGGCCGCCGAGTACATGTTCGACCACAACATCTTCCAGGAGAACCTGGTCGGGGTGGACTTCTGCGAGAAGATGGTCGCCGAGACCAACCCGGGGGTGCTGGCCAAGGCCGAAAACACCCCGGCCCCCCACGCCGACGCCCACGGCTACCGCAGCGTGGCCGACATCATGCGCGCGCTCAACCCGTTCACCGGCGAGTTCTACCGCGAGGCCCTGCAAGTCAGCCGCTGGACCCGCGAGATGTTCTGCCTGATGGAAGGCCGCCACGTGCACCCCTCCACGCTCTACCCCGGCGGGGTCGGCACCAGCGCCACCATCCAGCTGATGACCGACTACATGACCCGGCTGATGCGCTACGTGGAATTCATGAAAAAGGTCGTCCCCATGCACGACGACTTGTTCGACTTCTTCTACGAGGCCCTGCCCGGCTACGACAAGGTCGGCCTGCGGCGCACCCTGCTGGGCTGCTGGGGCTCCTTCCAAGACCCCGAGGTCTGCAACTTCGCCTACAAAGACATGGAAAACTGGGGCCGGGCCATGTTCGTCACCCCCGGCGTGGTGGTCGACGGCAAACTGCTCACCACCAGCCTGGTCGACATCAATCTGGGCATCCGCATCCTGTTGGGCCACTCCTACTACGACGACTGGACCGACCAGGAAATGTTCGTCAAGACCGACCCCCTGGGCAACCCCGTCGACCGGCGCCACCCCTGGAACCAACACACCAACCCGCACCCCCAAAAACGCGACTTCGACGACAAATACTCCTGGGTGATGGCCCCGCGCTGGTTCGACGGCAAAGACCACCTCGCCCTCGACACCGGCGGTGGCCCACTGGCCCGCCTGTGGGCCACCGCCCTGGCCGGACTCGTCGACATCGGCTACGTCAAAGCCACCGGCCACAGCGTGCAGATCAACCTGCCCAAAACCGCGCTGAAAGGCCCCGTCGAATTCGAATGGAAAATCCCCCCACAAGGCTCCAACACCATCGAACGCGACCGCGCCCGCACCTACTTCCAGGCCTACGCCGCCGCCAGCGCCCTGCACTTCGCCGAAAAAGCCCTCACCGAAATCCGCGCCGGACGCACCAAAACCTGGGAAAAATTCGACGTCCCCGACGAAGGCATCGGCTGCGGATTCACCGAAGCCGTCCGCGGCGTGCTCAGCCACCACATGGTCATCCGCAACGGCAAAATCGCCAACTACCACCCCTACCCCCCCACCCCCTGGAACGCCAACCCCCGCGACAGCTACGGCACCCCAGGACCCTACGAAGACGCCGTCCAAGGCCAACCCATCTTCGAAGAAAACGACCGCGAACACTTCAAAGGCATCGACATCATGCGCACCGTACGCAGCTTCGACCCCTGCCTACCCTGCGGAGTCCACATGTACCTCGGCAACGGCAAAACCATCCAAAAACTCCACACCCCCACCCAATCCCTCACCGGGGAGTAATACATGGCCGACCGCCCGGACGAGGTGGCAGACGACGCGCAGTGGCGCACGGCGGGCGATCGGATCCAAACGTTGCTCGACGCCAGCGCCGCCGGTGGCCCCGTCGCGCACGAGCGCGCCGAGCAACTGGTCCGCGAGGTCACCGACCTGTACGGCGCGGGCCTGGAGCGCATGATGCAGATGGCGGTCGCCGCCAACCCGGACCTGGCCGAGACGTTCGCCGCCGACGACCTCGTCGCCAGCCTCATGCTGGTGCACGGCATCCACCCGCACAGCGTCGAACGGCGGGTCGCCGATGCGCTCGACACCGTGCGCCCGTACCTGGGATCTCATGGTGGGGACGTCCACCTGCTCGAGGTCGCCGGCGAGGCCGACAACTACGACAACTACGACAACTACACGGTCAGGCTGCAGTTCTCCGGGAGCTGCCGCAGCTGCCCGTCGTCGTCGGTGACCCTCGAGCTCGCGGTCGAGGACGCTGTCCGTGCGGCCGCGCCGGAGATATCGGCGATCGAGGTGGTCGCGGCCGAGAAGGATCCGAAGTCCGGGATCATTCCGGCCGAGTCGTTGCTGAGCCGCCTACACGACGATCGACGCCGGCCGGCGGCGTGGGAACCGGTGCCCTACCTCGCCGATCTGGGACCCGGAGAGGTCGGCGGGTTTCGTGTGGCCGGCACCACGTTGGTGGCGTGCCGGGTCGGTGCCGAGCTTTTCGCCTATCGCGACCGGTGTGGCAGCTGCCGGGGTTCACTGGCGGGCGCGGCGCTCCATCGCCAACTCGGCTCGGCCGTTCTGGTGTTGCGATGCCCTCGCTGCCACGCCCACTTCGATGTTGTCCACGCCGGGGCCTGCGTCGATGGAAACGGTGAGGCGGGCACTCACCTCGAGCCGATCCCCCTGTTGGAGCGGGACGGCGTGCTGTCGATGGCCATCGTCGCGCCGGGGGTGGCCTGAGTGGGCGGCGCCTACGACGTGCTGGCGCGCATTCGCGCCGCTCGCTCGGCTCCGCAGCCGGCAGGTGAGCGGTGCGAGATGTGCGCGGAGCCGATCGCCGACGAGCATCAACATGTGGTGAATGTCGAAGGGCGGCAACTGATGTGCGTATGCCGCGCCTGTTATCTGCTCTTCACCGACAGCCATGCCGACCTGCGCTACCGCGCGGTACCGGATCGGTATTTGTCGTTCCCCGACTTCGCGCTGGGGCGCCGCGAATGGGAATTGCTGCAAATCCCGGTCGGTCTCGCGTTCTTCTTCCGCAACTCCGCGCTTGGCCGCACGGTCGCCTTTTACCCGGGTCCGGCCGGCGCGACCGAATCCGAGTTGGACATGGACGCCTGGAACGGCATCCGGGCCGCCGACCCACGTGTCGACATGCTCACCGACGACACGGAAGCGCTGATCGTGCGGGTGCCAGACGACGAGTCGCAGCCGCCGGAATGCCGCCTGGTGCCCATCGACGCGTGCTACGAGTTCGTCGGCCGGCTGCGGATGCTGTGGCACGGCTTCGACGGCGGCCAGCACGTCCGGGCTTACATCGAGGACTTCTTCAACCACGTCCGGGCCCGCAGCGAGGTCATCCCGCCGTGACCGAGGTGACGTTTGCGGTTCTGGACATCGCGCCGGAACCCTACGCGGTGACACCCGTGCTGACAGCACGAGTTGGGGTCGCGGCCGTCGGTGATGAGCCGGTGCACGCGATAGCGCTGCGGTGCCAGGTCCGCATCGAGCCGCTGCGACGCCCTTACTCCGACGAGGAAGCGGCCGGGTTGCTCGACCTGTTCGGCCCCCGGGAGCGCTGGAGCACCACGCAACGCAATTTTCTGTGGCAGCATGCGACCGCGATGGTGCCGGGCTTCACGGGTGACACACAGTTCGACCTGCCGCTGGAGTGCACCTACGACTTCGAGGTGACCGGCGCCAAGTACATGCACGCGCTGCGCGACAGGACCATCCCCCTGCAGTTCCTTTTCAGCGGAACGGTTTTCGTGCAAGGCGAACGGGGTTTCGCGGTTCAGCAGGTGCCGTGGGACCGCGAGGACCGCTATGACTTGCCGGTCGCGTTGTGGCGTGACCTGATTGAGCTGCACTACCCGAACACCGGGTGGGTGCGGCTACGCCGCGACACCCTCGATGCGCTTGCCTCATACAAATCCGGACAGGGGATGCTCGGATTCGACGATGCGATCACGTCGCTGCTGAGCACGAGCACAACCAGAGATGCCCGATGACCGAGTGGGATCGGGTTCGGACCATCGCCGACGCCGTGCTGTACGAGGGGTACCTGCTCTACCCGTACCGGGCGAATTCACGAAAAAACCAGTCGCGCTTCCAGTTCGGGGTGCTGGGGCCACAGCGGGCTGCCGAACGCGGCATAGGTGAAGACGACACCATGTCGGCCCAGATCCTTCTGGATCCGAAGGACGATGCCACGCTGACGCTCGTCGTGCGATTCCTCCAGCTGCAGCGCCGAACCGCCGAACGCGATGCCGGCGGAGGAGAATTCGAGCCGGTCGACGAGCTGACCGCCGGCTCGCGGACATGGCTCACCTGGGACGAGGCGGTCGAGCGGGAGCTGTCGTTCGGTCCGTTGGCGTTGACCGAACTGCTGGCGGGGCAGATCATTCCGATCGTCGTCGACGGCGGCATCGACGTCGAAGATGTCGACGGCGGCCGGCTGGTGCGCAGCCGCCGGCACCTCACCAGCGAATTGACCTTGTCCGGCGAACCCGACGGCGGACTGCTGCAGGTCAGCCTCGCGGTCCACAACACCGGCGCCCCGCCCGCCGACAAGGACGACGCGATCGCGGCGTCGATGATCGGCACGCACCTCATCGTCCACGTGGACAACGGTGAGTTCGTCTCGCTCCTTGACCCACCGGCCTCAGCGGTCGATACGGTCGCCCGCTGCCGCCAGCATCGGTGCTTCCCTGTGCTGGCCGGCCTTGCCGGCGAACGAGACCTGATGCTGGTCTCGCCCATCATCCTCTACGACCACCCCGAGATTGCCGAACAAAGCGAGGGGGCCCTCTATGACTCCACGGAGATCGACGAGATCCTGACGCTGCGGATCATGACGATGACCGACGAGGAGAAGGCCCAAGCCCGGGCGACCGATCCGCTGGCCGCCGAGATCATCGACCGCTGCGACTCGATGTCGCCGGAGGCTTTGCTGAATCTCCATGGTGTGCTGCGGAATCCGCATGCGCTTCCAGCGCAGGAGCCGGGTTTGATCCCGGAGATCCCCGATGGAGCCAACTGGTGGGATCCCATGGCCGACTTGGCGGTGCGGCCCGAGATCGACGCGGTGCTGGTCAACGGCGTGCGGGTGACGCGGGGCAGCCGCGTTCGGCTTCACCCGTCGCGGCGTGCGGACGCGCAGGATATCTTCTTCTCCGGCAGGACCGCTCGCGTCACTTCGGTCCACGAAGACGTCGACGGTAACCAGCACGTCGCGGTCGTCGTCGAAGATGATCCCGCAGCCGACCTGCACGACTGGTACGGCCGCTACCTCTACTTCTCACCCGATGAAGTGGAACCGCTCACCGAAAGGAACTAGAGATGGCCATAGTGGGTTGGGTGGCAATTGCGGTCGTCGCGATCATCGTCCTGGCGGGAATCGTGATCGGCCTGGGTTCGATCCCGGACGCGCGGCGTTATATGCGGATGAGGCGGATGTAGTGGAAATGGGGGTCACATTACGTCTCGGATTCTGGTAGCCGGCATCGGCAACATCTTCCTCAGCGACGACGGTTTCGGTCCTGAGGTGATCAGGCGCGGGTCAGACCGGCTCGCGCAATTTGGTGTGCGCGTCGTCGACTACGGCATTCGCGGCATGCATCTGGCTTACGACCTGCTCGACGGGTGGGACGCGCTGGTGCTCGTGGACGCGGTGCCCGAAAAGCGCTCACCGGGCACCCTGCACGTGTTCGAGGCAGATCATGAAACTCTCGGCGGAACGGCGGCCTTGGACGCGCACAGCATGGATCCCGCCGCGGTGTTCGCCGGCTTGGCCGCACTCGGCGGTAGCGCACCGTACACGGTCGTCGTCGGTTGCGAGGTGGCAACGGTGGACGAGGGCATGGGCCTGAGCGAGCCCGTCGCAGCCGCTGTGAATGGCGCGGTCGCCGCGGTCGAGGAGGTCGTGGCCGGTCTCCTGTCGGGGGCCGGTGTGCCGGCGAGGGAGGGCTGACCTGTGTGCTTGGGAATCCCCGGACAGGTGGTTCAGATGCTGGAGGGCTACGGCGGACAGCTCGCGCTGGTCGACGTCGCCGGCGAACAGCGCAAGGTCAACGTCGGGATGCTGCCCGAGCAGACCTTCGGGCCCGGCGACTGGGTGATCATCCACATGGGTTTCGTCGTCGAGAAGACCGACAAGGACGGCGCCGACGCCGCGCTCGCGGGGCTGGAGCTGATGGGCCGGGGCCGCGACCAGGAATCCTCGCCGTGACGACCCGGCGCCGGCTGCGCATCACGGTGCGCGGCGTCGTGCAGGGCGTCGGCTTCAGGCCGTTCGTATACACCACCGCGGCCGCGCTCGGGCTCGCCGGATCCGTGCGCAACGACAGTTCGGGCGCGATCATCGAGGTCGAGGGAACTGACGACGACATCGGCGAGTTCCTCCGCCGGCTTCGCCACCAAGCGCCGCCGCTCGCCATCATCGACTCCGTTGATGGACAAGACGTCCCCCGTGTCGGCGGCACCGGCTTCGTGATCGCCGACACGTCGCGCTCCGGCGGCGGCCGCACCCTGGCTTCTCCGGACGTCGCGATGTGCGCCGAGTGCGCCGCCGAACTGCGCAACCCGGCCGACCGGCGCTTCCGGCACCCGTTCATCAACTGCACCAACTGCGGTCCACGCTTCACGATCATCACGTCGCTCCCCTACGACCGGCCGACTACCACGATGGCGGCGTTCGACATGTGCCCGCGGTGCGCGCGCGAATACGCCGACCCGGCCGACCGACGCTTCCATGCGCAGCCGATCTGCTGTCCGGATTGTGGCCCGACCCTGCGATACCGACGGCCGGGCGCTGAGGTCCTGGCCGGCGAGCCGGCACTGACCTCGGCCCGCGCGTTGCTGCGTTCTGGCGGTGTGCTGGCGGTCAAGGGCTTGGGCGGCTACCACCTTGCCTGCGACGCACGCAACGCGGCGGCTGTGGCAGAACTGCGTACGCGAAAGCGCCGCGGAGACAAGCCTTTTGCGGTCATGGTGCCCGACCTCGACACCGCGCGCAAAATCGCCATCGTGGATGACGCGGCCGCTCGGGTGCTGTGCGGAGCGCAGCGCCCTATCGTGCTGCTTCCCCGGCTGCCCGCTACGGGGATCGCCGACACGGTGGCACCGCGCAACCCCGACCTCGGCATCATGCTCGCGTACACCCCCCTGCACGTGCTGCTGTTCGGCATGCCTGGCGATGCGCCCGGGCCGCAGGTGCTGGTGATGACATCGGGCAACCTGGGCGGTGAGCCGATCTGCTTCGCCGACGAGGACGCGCTCGAACGCCTGTCCGGGCTTGCCGACGGCTGGCTGATGCACAACCGGAACATCCTGGTGCCCTGCGACGACTCGGTGGTCCGCCTGCTCGACGGCGCAGAGTTGGCGATCCGCCGCTCGCGCGGGTATGCGCCGCTGCCGGTGGCGCTGCCGGTGGCGGTGCCGCCGACGCTGGCCGTGGGCGCCGATCTGAAGAACACGATGGCAGTGGCCGAGGGCAAGTACGCGTGGCTCAGCCAGCACATCGGCGACATGGACGACATCGCCACCCTGTCGGCGTTCGACGCCGCCCAGCGGCACCTCCGCGCACTGACAGGCGTGTCACCGACAGTGCTTGTCGCGGATGCGCATCCGCGCTACCGATCAGCCGACTGGGCGAACCGCAACGCCGGTGAACGGCCGGTGCGCACGGTGCAGCACCACCACGCCCATATCGCCGCGGTGATGGCCGAGCACGGCTGCGACGGCTCCGAGCAGGTGATCGGCTTCGCGTTCGACGGCACCGGCTACGGGTCCGACGGGGCGGTCTGGGGTGGCGAACTACTGCTTGCCGACTACAAGGGCTACCGCAGGCTTGCCCACCTGAAGTATGTGCCGCTGGCCGGGGGCGACGTCAGCGTGCTGCGGCCGTACCGGATGGCGCTGGCCCACCTCTGGGCGGCCGGAATCGACTGGGATACCAACCTGCCGCCGGTGGTCGCGTGCCCTCCCGGCGAACGCAAGGTACTCGCACATCAACTCGAGACCGGGCTCGGCTGCGCGCAGACGTCGAGCATGGGGCGGCTGTTCGACGCGGTGTCCGCGCTGGCCGGGGTCCGCCAGGTGGTGGCATACGAGGCCCAGGCCGCGATCGAGTTGGAGGGCCTGTCGCGCGGCGTCGACACCGCCGGCGTTCAGTACGCATTCGACGTCCAGGACGGCGCGCCGGTCATCATCGATCCGGCGCCGGTTCTGCACGCGATCGTGAGCGACCGACGTCAAGGTGTTGCGGCGGAGGTCGTCGGCGCGCGGTTCCACATCGCGGTGGCCGTGCTGATCGTCCGGCTCGCGGAGCGGGCCCGCGAGACGACCGCCGCGCGCACCATTGCGCTGTCCGGCGGGGTGTTCCAGAACACACTGCTTCTGCAGCAAGCGCACAATCTGCTGCGCGGCAGAGGCTTCAGCGTGATAACTCATCGGCGCGTGCCACCCAACGACGGTGGCATCGCGCTGGGCCAACTACTGGTCGGGAATTCGGTATGAGAAGGGAGTACGCCGATGTGCTTGGCGGTGCCGGGGAAGATAATTAGCCTTCAGGACCGGGACGGGACGCTGATGTCGATCGTGGATTTCGGCGGCATCAAGAAGGACGTCTGCCTGCAGTACATCCCAGACGCGGTCGTCGGGGAGTACGTCGTCGTTCATGTCGGGTTCGCGATCCAGCGCCTGGACGAGGAATCGGCGATGCGGACATTGGCCGAATTCGAACACCTCGGCGTGATGAAGGAGGAGTTCGGCGACGCGTTCGAAATCGCCGCCAAGCAGGCCGGCGTGCCGGTGCCGACGCCGCAGCCCGATGGAGCAACCGAGGTGAAGTCATGAAGTACCTGGACGAATTCAGCGACCCGGAGCTGGCGGGCAAGCTCGTCGGTCAGATCAAGGCGGCGACCACCCAGCGCTGGTCGATTATGGAAGTCTGTGGCGGCCAGACGCATTCGATCATCCGCCACGGCATCGACCAGCTGCTGCCCGACCACATCGAAATGATCCACGGGCCCGGCTGCCCGGTTTGCGTCACACCGCTGGAGATCATCGACAAGGCACTCGCGATCGCGTCGCGCCCCGGCGTGATCTTCTGCTCGTTCGGCGACATGCTGCGCGTGCCCGGCAGCGAGAAGGACCTGTTCCGCATCAAGAGCGAGGGTGGCGATGTCCGGGTCGTCTACTCGCCGCTCGACGCGCTGAACATCGCCCGGGAGAACCCCGATCGGCAGGTGGTGTTCTTCGGTATCGGGTTCGAAACAACGGCGCCCGCGAACGCGATGACGGTGTACCAGGCCAAACGACTTGGCATTGAAAACTTCTCGCTGCTGGTATCGCATGTGTTGGTGCCGCCGGCGATCTCGGCGATCATGGACTCTCCCACCTGCAGGGTGCAGGCCTTCCTGGCCGCGGGCCACGTGTGCAGCGTCATGGGCATCGGCGAATACCCCGCGCTCACCGAGAAGTACGAGATTCCGATCGTGGTCACCGGGTTCGAGCCGTTGGACATCCTCGAAGGCATCCGCCGGACGGTGCTGCAGCTGGAAGCGGGCAAACACGAACTCGAGAACGCATACCCGCGCGCTGTCCGCGCGGAAGGCAACGTCGCGGCCAAGGCCATGTTGCATGACGTTTTCGAGGTGACCGACCGAAACTGGCGGGGCATCGGGATGATCCCGAACAGCGGTTGGCGCCTTTCCCCCGCCTTCCGTGACTACGACGCCGAGCACCGCTTCTCGGTCACCGACATCCACACCTCCGAGTCCGCGATCTGCCGGTCCGGAGAGGTGCTGCAGGGGCTGATCAAACCGCACGAATGCGCGGCGTTCGGGACAACCTGCACGCCGCGCAATCCGCTTGGCGCGACGATGGTTTCGTCGGAGGGCGCGTGTGCGGCCTACTACCTTTACCGGCGACTCGGGGTGACGCATGCCTGAGGCACATGTCAGCCCCAACGGGTCAGGCGCGATCATCGACATGGAGTCCTGGGTGTGCCCGGCCCCGCTGCGCGACGTGCCCAACATCGTGATGGGCCACGGCGGCGGCGGTGCGATGTCGGCCGAGCTGATCGAGCATCTGTTTCTGCCCGCGTTTGGTCCGGCGGCCGACGCGAACATGGGCGACTCGGCGGTGGTCGAGGTCGGAGGTTCGCGCCTGGCGTTCTCCACCGACTCGTTCGTCGTCAAGCCGCTGGTGTTCCCGGGCGGATCCATCGGCGACCTCGCGGTCAACGGCACGGTCAACGACCTCGCGATGGCCGGGGCCCGCCCGATCATGATGTCGACCGCGTTCATCCTCGAGGAGGGCACCGCGCTCGACGAACTCGCCCGCGTCGCGAGGGCGCTCGGCACCGCCGCGCTGGCAGCCGGTGTGAAGCTGGTGACCGGCGACACAAAGGTCGTCGACACCGGCCACGGCGACGGAGTGTTCATTAACACCGCGGGCGTCGGGCTGGTGGACGAACGGGCCGACATCCGGCCGCAGCGCGCACAGCCGGGCGACGTGGTGATCGTCAGCGGCGACATCGGTGTGCACGGGGTGGCCGTGATGAGCTGTCGCGAGGGGCTGGAGTTCGGCACCACGATCGCCAGCGACACCGCGCCGCTGAACGGCTTGGTGGCCGCGATGATCGATACCGGTGCGGACCTCCACGTGCTGCGGGACCCGACGCGCGGCGGAATGGCGGCCGCGCTCAACGAGATCGCCAAGGCGGCCAAGGTGGGCGTCTCGCTCGACGAACGCGCGCTGCCCGTGCCCGCCGAGGTACGTGACGCGTGCAGCATGCTTGGTCTGGACCCGCTGTACGTGGCCAACGAGGGCAAGCTGGTCGCGTTCGTGCCGCCACAGGACGCCGATCGAGTGCTGGCCGCGATGCGCGAGCACCCCCTCGGCGCGTGTGCGGCGGTGATCGGCACCTGCGTGGCCGAACACCCTGGCATCGTCGTCGCGAGAACGGCGCTCGGCGGCACACGGGTTGTCGACCTGCCGATCGGCGAGCAACTGCCGCGGATCTGCTGAATGAGTGCACTCCCCGAACACCAGCTACCGCCAGGCTACGCACTGTTCGCCAGGTACGCGTTCCCGCCGAACGAACTCGGTTATTGCGGTCCGGCCCACGTGGGAGTGTTGCGTAGCGACGATCCATTCGGAATTGCCGCGCACGCCAGGGAATTCGACGGAGCATGGCCCTATTTGCGCGCCATTGCCGAAGCGATCGGCGTCGATGACGCGCTCGACGCCGACGTCGTACGCAGCTACTGGGTCGGAGGGACGCAGCTGGACCGGGTTGACCCTGCGCCGCTGGTTGACCGTCTGCGCGCTTCCTTCAAAGGACAAGTCACCGGTCTGCTCAGTGACCTGACGAACCCCGCAGGAGCTCTGGCGCACCACAGTTTCCACGTTTTCGTGGTATATCCGTGGGTGCGGTTCCTGGACCGCGATCCGACCACGCCGCTTCAGGTGATGCAAGACTGCCGAATACGCTGGGGGACAGTGCAATCCGTCGATGGAGAGCATGCCAGCGTCCTCTCTAGGCCGCTGACGTTCGACGGCGGGGCGCTTCGGCTGGGTGAACCCGCGCCCGAGCGGGTGCGCTGGAGCAAGGACGCCATGTCACTGATCGCCGCGCCGTCGCCTGGGGATACGGTTTCGGCACACTGGGACTGGATCTGCGGCGTCCTCGACGAGACGGAAACCATCGCACTCGCCAAGGCCACGCAGGCGACGCTCGATCTCGTCAACACCACACGCTGAGATCCGCAACTTTCCGGTCGGCAACCCGTAGCCCGGCGGCCTGACCGTTGTCAACGGCCTTCCCGCCCCTGTCCTGCTCGTCCACTTCATCGTGGTCCTCGCGCCGCTCACCGCGGTGCCGGAGATCGTTTGCCGCGTCATCGCCGGCGTCGTGGTCGCGCTCCTCGCGCTGGCCGTCGGAGGTGCGTCGATTATTCAGGTCTACCGCGTCGGTGATGCGGACGCGCAGTCGGTCTGGGGCCACCAACTCACAGCGTCCCGTTGACCGCTGCCAACAATGGCCAGTGCGCTGAGGGCTGTCGCCGATAACCCGCCGGGAGCGACAACGCTGCTTTTTGGGCACTGCTGCCTGATCACCCGGCCCGCTCTTGGGTGGGCGGCGCGGCCCGGCGTGATCGCTTCAGTTTGCGTCCGCGCGACGTGGCGAATCCAGCGCGCGAACGCCCGGGGTCGGATGTCGAAAATCTAAGGCGCAGAAGGAAGTTCTTCTTCCACCCGAGCGCTCGGCGAGCGACAATGATGTCTTGCAACAGATTGATCGGCGCACGATGTTGTGCGCCATTGCGGCCGGCGTGCTCGCGGCGCTAAGCCGTGCCCCGGAAGCCGGCGGTGCACCCATCCGGTGGATGATCCCGCTGGGACGGGTACCCGCGCCGGCCGGTATCCTCGCCCGGCTGCCGGGAAACGGCAATCAACTGGCGCTCACCGTAGACGACGGCACCAGTATCCCGGTGGTGGGCGCGTTCGCGCAGTTTTGCCACGACACCGGCACCCGTCTGACCTTCTTTGTCGACGGCGCCAACAGTTCGTGGTCGGTCAACGTTCCCGCACTGCGACCCATGGTCGATTCGGGGCAGGTCCAGATGGCCAACCACACCTGGTCGCACCCGTACCTCAACCGCATCGGACTGGGCGCGGTGGCAGATCAGATCCGCCACAACGCAGACTTCCTGAGAAACACCTACGGCACGGACGGCACCCCGTATTTCCGTCCGCCCTATGGCGTTCACAACGCGGACATCGACAGGGTGGCCGCCGATCAGGGTTACACCACGATCACGATGTGGAGCGGCGACGTAGGCGATTCAGTGCCCGAGACCGAAAAAAGCCTCGTCGACCACGCGGCCCTGTCGTTCCAGCCGCAGCAGATCGTGCTGATCCACGCCAACCTGCCGACGGTCACCCTCTGCTACCCCCAGCTGATCGATCTCATCCGAACCCGCAACCTGCAAACCGTCACCCTCAACGACGTCTTCGCATGACACCGGCAACCGGAGGTCAGTCCAGGATCCTGCGCGCGACGTTGGTGGTGACGAGGTCGAGCAGTTCGTCGGCCCGGCCGGCCAGAATCGTCCGGATCGCGTACAGCGTGAAGCCCTTCGCCTGCTCGGCGGAAATTGCCGGCGGGATCGACAGCTCCTGCCGCGCGACCACGACGTCGACCAGCGCGGGGCCGTCGTGGGCGAACGCGGCCGCCAGCGCCTGCTCGAGGTCGCCGGGTTGCTCGACACGGCGCCCGAAGATGCCCACCGCCTCGGCGACCGCGGCGAAGTTCGGGTTGTGCAGGTCGGTGCCGAAATTCACGATGCCCGCGGCCTTCATCTCCAGTTCGACGAAGTTGAGCGACGAGTTGTTGAACACCACGATCTTCACCGGCAGGTTGTTCTGTACCAGGGTGAGCAGCTCGCCGAATAGCATGGTCAGGCCGCCGTCGCCGGCCAGTGCGACGACTTGGCGCTGGCGGTAGGCGGTCTGGGCGCCCACCGCGTGGGGCACCGCACAGGCCATCGAGCCGTGCGTGAAGGATCCGCTCAGCCTGCGGCGGCCGTTCATCGTCAGGTAGCGCGCCGCCCAGATCGTCGGGGCTCCGACATCGAACGTGAAAACGGCATCGTCGCTGGCGAGCCGATCTACGAGTCCTGCAACGTATTCCGGGCGGATAGGTATGCGGTCGCGGTCATTAACCGCCAGCGAGTCCAGCGATTTGCGGGTTCGCCGGTAGTGGCGCAGCGACCGGTCCAGGTGATCGCGATCGTCCTTGGCGGCCAGCAGTGGCAGGAGCGCGTCGATCGTGTCTTTCACCGTGCCGACAAGGCCAAGGTTGATCGGCGCACGCCGCCCGAGGTGGCTGCCGCGGATGTCGACCTGAATCACTTCCGCCTCGTCTGGATAGAACTGCGTATAGGGGAAGTCGGTCCCGAGCATGAGCAGCACGTCGGCTTCCTTGATCGCCTTGTACCCGGAGGCATAACCCAGCAGACCCGTCATTCCGACGTCGTAGGGGTTGTCGTATTCGATGTGCTCCTTGCCCCGGAA
>NZ_DATFYW010000094.1:0-45432 GCF_035314905.1 Mycobacterium sp. | reverse complement strand
TTCATCGCCTCGATCGTGGCCACGGTCTGACCCGCGGTCACCGTGTCCCCTTCGCCGACGCCGATCGTGACGACACCCGCGAATGGCGCACCGATGTGATCGGGGTTGCTGCGGTCCGCGGTCTCCGCCGCGGGCACGCTGGGTGCGATGCTGCGGTCGCGGACCAGCACTGGCCGTAGTTGGCCGTTGAGGATGCACATCACGGTGCGCATCCCGCGCTCGTCGGGATCCGATATCGCCTCCAGGCCGATGAGCAGCTCAACGCCGCGCTCGAGCGTGACGCGGTGCTCGTCGCCGTGTCGCAACCCGTAGAAGAACTGGTTGGCCGACAGCCGTGAAGTGTCACCGAACTGCTCCCGGTGATCCTCGAATTCCTTTGTGGGAGCAGGGAATAGCAGTCGATTCAGTGTCGCTTGTCGGCGCGGGCCCGCAACGTTCAGCGTCGCCTCGTCCTCGACGGCCAATTCCGTTTGCCGTTTAGCCGGGGGCCTGCCGTGGAGCGCCTTCGTGCGCAACGGCTCCGGCCAGCCGCCCGGGGGGTCGCCGAGTTCACCGCGCAGGAACCCGATCACCGACTCGGGGATGTCCAGCCGTGCAGGGTCGGCGGCGAATTCGTCGGCGGTGATGCCGGCGCCCACCAGCGCGAGTGCGAGGTCACCGACCACCTTTGACGATGGCGTGACCTTGACCAGCCGGCCCAGGATCCGGTCGGCGGCTGCGTAGTTGGTCTCGATTTCCTCGAAACGGTCGGCGAAGCCCAACGCGATGGCCTGCTGTCGCAGATTCGACAGCTGGCCACCCGGGATCTCGTGGCTGTACACCCGCCCGGTGGGGGCGGGCAGCCCGGATTCGAAGGGAGCGTACACCTTTCGCAGTGCCTCCCAATACGGTTCGAGGTCGCAGACCGCCCTGAGCGAAAGCCCGGTTTCGTACTCGGTGTGCGCGGCCGCCGCCACGATCGACGAGAGAGCCGGCTGGCTGGTGGTACCCGCCAGCGGCGCGGCGGCGCCGTCGACGGCGTTGGCGCCCGCCTGCCAGGCCGCCACGTATGTGGCCAGCTGACCGCCGGGTGTGTCGTGGGTGTGCACATGCACCGGGAGGTCGAACCGGCTGCGCAGCGCGCCCACGAGCGCGCTGGCTGCCGGCGGCCGCAGAAGGCCGGCCATGTCCTTGATGGCCAGCACATGCGCGCCCGCGTCGACGATCTGTTCGGCGAGCTTGAGGTAATAGTCCAGCGTGTAGAGGTTTTCGCTCGGGTCGGAGAGATCACCGGTGTAGCTCATCGCGACTTCCGCTATCGCGGTCCCGGTTTGGCGTACAGAGTCGATCGCGGGCCGCATCGATTCGACGTTGTTCAGCGCGTCGAAGATCCGATAGATGTCGATGCCCGTCGCGGTGGCTTCCTCGATGAACGCATTGGTCACGAGGTCCGGGTAGGGGGTGTAGCCGACGGTATTTCGCCCGCGCAGCAGCATCTGCAGGCAGATGTTGGGCACGGCTTCACGGATGGCGGCCAGCCGCTCCCACGGGTCTTCCTTCAAGAAACGCAACGCCACGTCGTAAGTCGCGCCGCCCCAGCATTCGATCGACAGCAGTTGCGGCGTCAACCGGGCGATGTAGGGCGCCACCCCCAGCAGGCCGTTGGTGCGCACCCTGGTCGCCAGCAGCGACTGATGGGCGTCGCGAAATGTGGTGTCGGTGACACCCACTGCCCCCGATTCGCGCAGCCGGCGCGCGAAGCCCTCCGGGCCGAGAGCGGCCAGCCGCTGTTTCGAACCGGGCGGCGGCGGCTCGTCGAGGTCGGCCGGCGGCAGCTTGTCGTGCGGGTACACCGACGAGGGCCGCGGGCCGTGCGGCTGGTTGACGGTGACCTCGGCGAGGTAGTTCAGGATCTTCGTGCCACGGTCGGCCGACGACCTCGCGGTGAGCAGCTGCGGACGGTCGTCGATGAACGACGTGGAGATCCGGGCCGCCAAGAAGTCCGGATCGTCGAGAACGGCCTGCAGGAACGGGATGTTCGTCGACACCCCGCGGATCCTGAACTCGGCGAGGCCCCGGCGGGCGCGGCGCACCGCGGTGGGAAGGTCCCTTCCGCGGCACGTCATCTTGACCAGCATCGAGTCGAAGTGGGCGCTGATCTCCGCACCCAGGTTGGTGCCCCCGTCGAGTCGGATGCCCGCCCCGCCCGGCGTCCGGTACGCGGTGATGCGGCCCGTGTCGGGCCGGAAGCCGTTGGCGGGGTCTTCGGTCGTGATCCGGCATTGCAGCGCGGCGCCGCGTGGGCGCAGCGAATCCTGGCTCAGCCCGAGGTCGTCGAGCGATTCGCCTGCCGCGATGCGCATTTGGCTGGCGACCAGGTCCACGTCGGTGATCTCTTCGGTGACCGTGTGCTCGACCTGGATCCGTGGGTTCATCTCGATGAACACATGGCGCCCGCGCCGGTCCAGCAGGAATTCGACGGTACCGGCGCAGGTGTAACCGATGTGGCGGGCGAACGCGACCGCGTCGGAACAGATTCGGTTGCGCAACTCCTCGGGCAGGTTGGGCGCGGGCGCGAGTTCGATGACCTTCTGGTGGCGGCGCTGCACGCTGCAGTCCCGCTCGAATAGGTGCATCACGTTGCCGTGGGTGTCGGCCAGGACCTGGACCTCGATGTGACGGGGGCCCCGCACGGCCTGCTCGAGGAACACCGCCGGGTCACCGAACGCCGACTCGGCCTCGCGGCTGGCCGCCTCGATCGCGTCGCGAAGCGCGCCGGGTTCGCCGACGCGGCGCATGCCACGCCCGCCACCGCCTGCGACGGCCTTGACGAACAGCGGAAACTCCATCGTCGATGCCGCGGCCACCAGCTCGTCGGTCGACGACGACGGCGTTGACGAGTTCAGCACCGGCAGCCCCGCCTGCCGTGCGGCGGCGATCGCGCGCGCCTTGTTCCCGGTCAGCTCGAGAATGTCGGCGCTGGGTCCGACGAAGGTGATCCCCGCGGCGGCGCAGGCCGCGGCCAGCTCAGGGTTCTCCGACAGGAAGCCGTACCCGGGGTAGACCGCGTCGGCGCCGCACCGCTGCGCGGTGGCAACGATCTCGTCGACCGCCAGATACGCCCGCACCGGGTGGCCGGCCTCGCCGATCTGGTACGACTCGTCGGCCTTGAGTCGGTGCACCGAGTTACGGTCCTCGAACGCATACACCGCAACGGTGCCGATGCCCATCTCGTAGGCGGCGCGGAATGCACGTATCGCGATCTCACCGCGGTTGGCGACCAGGACTTTGGAGATCACTAGACAAGGGTCGACCAGTAGCCCCAGAACTGCACCAGGATCAGCAGAATCAGCGCGGTGAACCACAGCACGACCAGCGACCACCTGAAGCGATGAAGCGTCCGTGTCACTGGATTGCTGGCAAGCGCCTGCAGCGCGATCGACGAGGTGACCACCAGAAGCGGGATCGTGATCGCCCACACGACCATGCAGTACGGGCACAGTGCGTTGATGCGGTAGAGGCTCTGGACGATCAGCCAGTGGATGAACACGACCCCTAACAGGCTGCCGGTGGCCAACCCGGCCCAGTACCAGCGCGGCAGCGGCACCTTGGCCACGGCCAGCACGCCGGTGACCACGACGACGGTGAAGGCGACGATCCCGATCAGCGGGTTGGGGAAGCCGAGCACCTGTGCCTGCCAGTGCGACATCACCGAACCGCAGGACAGCACGGGGTTGAGGCTGCACGTCGGCACATAGTTCGGGTTGGCGAGCAGCTTGACCTTTTCGATCGTCAGAGCCAACGCGGCGGCCAAGCCGAGCACACCCGCGATCAGCACCCACCACGCGCTCGCCCGGCGGACCGCCAAACCGGAGGGCTGCGGGTTTGATCCGGACGGCGGTTCGGCCGGCGCAACGGAGGTGGGCGCGGCGACGGTCATGAGGGCGTGTTGGCCGGGACGCCGGCGGTCAATCCGGGCACGTTGCCGACGATCGACTCGATCTTGTTGATCATGTCCTGTGGAGTGGTCGGGTTGTAGTCCTCGCCGTTGATCCGGATTGTCGGCGTGGCCTGGATCTTCGCCGCCGCGGCGATGCCCTTCACCATCGGGATGTACTTCCCGCTGTTGATGCAGTCTGCGACGTTGCCCCCGGCACCGGCTTGCCGGGCGAGCTCGATCAGCTGGTTGTTGTCCGGGAAGCTGCTGGCGTCTTCCTTGGGCTGGATCTGTGGGCTGTACAGCGCGGCGTGGAAGCGCCGGAACGCGTCGATGGACACGTCGGCCACGCAGTAGGCGGCGTTGCCGGCGCGTGACGAGTAGTTCTGGGTCTGCGGCCGGTCGAGGATGGCGACCATGTGGTAGTCGGCCGCCACCGCGCCGGTGTCGATGAGGTTGTTGACGGTGGACCCGAAGTTCTTCTCGAAGTTCGCGCAGGCCGGGCACAGGAAGTCCTCGTAGAGCGACAGCACCGCTTTGGGCTCGCTCGTGCCTGGCTTGGTGATCAGCTTGCTCGACGTCACCCGGATCGCCTTGTCCTCGCCCGGGCCGGCCTTCTTCTCGTGTGACGTGACGATGTAGAGCACCAGCGCGACCGCGAAGATCACCACCACCGCGGTCAGCCCGCCCTGAATCAGCAGGTTGCGTTTGCGGTCGGCTGCCTTCAGGTCATAGCGCTTCGGTTTGGTGGCCACAGCTGTGCTGATCCCGTTCTCTCGTCATCGGGCGGGGCTCCGGCGGCCGCCGGGCGCCGGAGGTGCGCTACCAGACTACCGACGCCGCCTTGTGACGCTTCACCGATAGCACAGATGCGCCTGCAGCGCCGAGATGACCTCCGCCAGCGCGAGGGCGCTGCCGCCGCCGAGGGGAGCGAGACTGGCGAAGCCGTGAGTCAGCGATGGCATCCGGCGCAGGTCCACGATCACACCTGCCTGGCGCATCGCCTCCGCGTACTGCTCGCCCTCGTCGCGCAGCGGGTCGAAGCCGGCGGTGATCACCAGCGCGCGCGAAAGGCCCGACAGATTCCCGAGCGTCGGCGAAACCCGGGGATCGCTTACATCCAGCCCGGACCCGTCCAGGTAATGGCCCTGGAAAACGTCCATGTCCCTCTGGGTGAGCACGAAGCCGTCGGCGAACAGAGCCCGGGAACGGGTGCCCCCGCGCAGGTCGGTCGCCGGGTAGAGCAGGAACTGCAGCAGCGGCGGGGCGCCGTCGTCGCGGCCACGGTGTGAAACCTCTGTCGACAGGTTGCCGCCCGCGCTGTCCCCGCCCACGGCGACCAGGCCCGGCTCGGTGCCGAAATCGGCGCCGTGCTCGAGCGCCCACCGGTACGCGGCGTAGGCGTCGTCGACGCCCGCGGGCGCGGGATGCTCCGGGGCGAGCCGGTAATCGACCGACAGCACGTTCACACCGGCGCCGCGGCAGATCGTCCGGCACAGCCGGTCGTAGGTGTCGAGGTCTCCGAGCACCCATCCGCCGCCGTGGAAGAAGACCAGCAGCGGGCCGCAATGCTCGCCGTGAGGCCGGTAGTGGCGGGCGGGGATCGGCCCGGCCGGACCGGGGATGGTCAGGTTGGTCACGGCGCCGACCACCACGGGATCACGGTCGAGGATCAACAGGTCCTCTCGGAAAAGCTCACGCGAGATCGCCGGAACGTTGCCGTCCGACAAGCCGGATCGGCCGGCCAGCTTGCGCGCGACCAGAAACAGCCGCAGCGTCGGATCCAGCGTGTTGCCGTCGATCGTCACCGCACGTGCCATCAGCCGTTTGGCCACTTCCGGCACGACGGGCATCACGCCGGCGCCGAGGCGGTTCGCGGCGGTGACGGCGGCATTTTTCAGGCCCGAATGGGTCGCACTGTGACTCACGCTGAAGGACCGTAATTCGATTCCGAGGTCAGTGGAAGCCACCTCTGCCGCCAGGCGGAGGATTCAAGCCGCGCTGGCAGACTGTGCCCATGACCGCTCCTTCGATCAGGCTCAACGACGGCAATACGATTCCCAGCGTTGGCCTGGGGGTGTGGCAGACCCCACCCGAGGCGACCGAAGAAGCCGTCGGTGCGGCGTTGAAGGCCGGCTACCGGCACATCGACACCGCCGCCGGGTATGGCAACGAACAAGAAGTGGGCCGTGCGGTCGCGAAGTCCGGTATTCCGCGTGAGGAGATATTCCTCGTCACCAAGCTCTGGAATGCCGACCAGGGCTACGACAAGACGATGGGCGCGTTCGAGCAGAGCACCGAACGGCTCGGCCTCGACCACCGGGGCGGCTACCTCGACCTCTACCTGATTCACTGGCCGGTGCCCGCGATCGGCGAGTTCGTCGACACCTTCCGGGCGTTCGCTGCGATGCGCGACCTCGGGCGGATCCGCTCGATCGGGGTGTCGAACTTCGAGCCGGAACACCTCAACACCCTGATCGACGCGACCGGGATCGTGCCGGTGGTCAACCAGATCGAGCTGCATCCGCTGCTGACCCAAGGTGAGCTGCGCGACGTGCACGCCAAGCTCGGCATCGCCACCGAGGCATGGAGCCCGCTGGGCCAGGGTAGGTTGCTGGACCACCCGACGATCACCCGCGTCGCCGAGGAGCACGGCAAGACCACGGCGCAGGTGATTATTCGCTGGCATTTACAACTGGGTAACATCGTGATCCCCAAGTCGGTGAACCCCGATCGGATAGTGAGCAACTTCGACGTGTTCGACTTCGAATTGAGCGACGACGACATGGCGTCGATATCCTCGCTCGACAACGGCACCCGGCTGGGTCCCGACCCCCGCACCTTCAACTTCACGGGCAGGTGAGATGACGCCGACCGACTCGTCGAGCCAGACTGTTCCAACCATCACGCTCAACGACGAGCACAGCATCCCTGTCGTCGGCCTTGGCGTCGCCGAGCTGTCGGACGAGGAAACCCAACGCGCGGTCACCACGGCGCTGGAGGCCGGCTACCGCCTGATCGACACGGCCGCCGCATACGGCAACGAGGAAGCCGTGGGTCGCGCGATCGCCGCGTCCGGTATACCGCGTGAAGAATTGTTCGTCACCACCAAGGTGGCCACCCAAGACCAGGGTTACGGCGCCTCCAAGGAGGCGTTCCGGCGCAGCCTGGAGCGGCTCGGTCTCGGCTACGTCGACATGTACATGATTCATTGGCCGGCGGCGCAGCTGGGCAAGTACGTAGACACCTACGGCGCGCTGCAGATCCTGCAGCAGGACGAGCTGATCCGCTCGATCGGGGTGTGCAACTTCCTGGAGGAGCACCTGCGCACCATCGTCGAGCTCACGTACACGTCACCCGCCGTCAACCAGGTCGAACTCCACCCGCTGCTCAATCAGGCCGAACTGCGGCGCTTTCACGCCGACAACGGGATCGTGACGGAGGCTTACAGTCCGTTGGGCGTCGGCAATGTGCTCGACAACCCTACGATCGGATCCATCGCGCAGGCCCACCGCAAGTCGCCGGCGCAGGTCTGCATCCGGTGGAGCATCCAGTTGGGCAACGTGGTGATCCCACGGTCGGCCAACCCGGAACGCATCAAGAGCAACATCGACGTGTTTGACTTCGAGCTGACCGACGACCAGATGAAGGCGGTCAACGGGCTCGACAACGGCACACGTTTCCGTCAGGATCCGGCCACTTATACGGGCACCTGACGAGTCGGCCAGGTGCGCCAAGTCACGACTTGTCCAGGTATTCGATGCGGTCGGTCTCGGTGAAACGCGCCGCGAGGGTTGCTAATCCGCGATGTTGCGTCAGGGCGGGATCCTCGGCGTCGACGAGCTCACAGAATCCGCGCGCCGACTCGAGCAGGTCACGGTGCTCTGCCAGCGACAACAACTTCAGCCCGATGGCACGACCGGACTGGTTGCGGCCCAGCACATCTCCCTCGCGTCGCTCTGCGAGATCGAGATCGGCCAGCTTGAACCCGTCGAGCGTGGCGGACACCGCGGTGAGGCGCTCACCGGCGCGGGACCCGGACGCCATCCGGGTGTGGAGCAGGCAGAGGCTGGGGTGGGTGCCGCGACCGATGCGGCCACGCAGCTGATGCAGCTGGCTGATTCCGAACCGGTCGGCGTCCATCACCAACATCACTGTGGCGTTGGGGACGTCGACACCCACCTCGATCACGGTGGTGCAGACGAGCACGTCGGTCTCGCCGGCGCGGAACGCGTTCATCACCGCGTCCTTCTCGTCTGCGGGCAGCCGGCCATGCATCAGGCCGAGCCGCAGCCCGGCTAGTTCGCGTGAGCGCAGGCGGTCGAACAGTTGCACGACGGTGATCGATGGCGGGACACCCTCGGCGTTACCCGGCTCGTCGGTTTCGTCGATCCGCGGCGCCACGACGTACCCCTGCCGGCCCGCCCGCACTTCGTCGATGATGCGTCGCCAGGCGCGGTCGATCCAGGTGCTGTGCTCGGCGACGAAAATCGTGTTGGTGGTGATCGGTTGTCGTCCGCGTGGCAGCTCGCGAAGTGTCGACGTCTGCAGGTCGCCGTAGAAGGTCAGCGCCAGCGATCGAGGAATCGGCGTCGCTGTCATCACCAGCAGGTGTGGCGTGATACCAACAGGAGCCTTGGCGCGCAATCGATCTCGCTGTTCGACGCCGAATCGGTGTTGTTCGTCCACGACGACCATGCCGAGCCGGTTGAACTCCACCGCTTCTTGCAGCAGCGCGTGCGTGCCGATCACGATGCCCGCTTGGCCGTCGGCCACCTCGGCCCTGACCTCCCGCTTCTGCGCCTGCGACATCGAGCCGGTGAGCAACGCGACCCGTGTCGCGCCGTCGACACCGCCGAGCTGACCGCCCAGCGCCAGTGGGCCCAGGATTTCGCGAATCGAGCGGGCATGCTGGGCGGCCAGAACTTCGGTGGGCGCCATCAGCGCGCACTGGTAGTCGGCGTCGATCAGCTGCATCATCGCCAGCAGCGCCACGATGGTTTTACCGGAGCCCACCTCGCCTTGCAGCAGCCGGTTCATCGGGCGCGTCGCCGCGAGTTCGGCCGACAGCTCCGCCAGCACGCCGCGCTGGCCTTCGGTGAGCTCGAATGGCAATTGCCCCAACAGCGCGTTCATCAATCCGTCGGTTCGCCGCGGCGCAGGGGGCCCGGACTCGGCTTGCTCTCCGTGCCGACGTTGCACGAGCGCCCACTGCAGCCCGACGGCCTCGTCGAAGGTCAGCCGGTCGCGGGCCCGCCTCCGCTCGGCGTCGGTCTCTGCGAGATGTACCGCGCGTAGCGCCTCGTCCTCGGATGTCAGATCGTGTCGGCGCAGCAGGGACTCCGGCAGCGGGTCCGCGACGGGGTCGAGCACGTCGAGGACCTGCCGCACGCAAGCGTAGATATCCCAGCTTTGGACCTTGGCGCAGGCCGGATAGATCGGGAAGTAGGGCCGCTCGAACGCCGACAGCTGCACCTCACCATGTGTCCGCTTGGACGCGTCGGCGATGATGGCCAACGACTTGGTGCCGACGTTCTTGGCGCGGGTAGGGTCGAGAATCAAGAACGCCGGATGGGTTAATTGCATTTTCCCCCTGAAGAATTCAACTTCCCCGGACAACATGACGCGAGTGCCCCTGGTCAAATCCTTCTTGAGCAACTTCGCGTGGAAAAACGTGGCAGTCACCGGCGGCCGCTGCTTGCCCAGCGTGATCCTCAGCCATTCGTTGTTGTGATTCTTCTTCTTGGAGTTCTTCTGGGCGGCCCGCTGCCGCATCGGGCCGGACTCGGTCTCGGTGATCACGCCGACGAGCGTGATGTGCTCTCCCGCCTGGGGCAGCTCGTCGTACATCCCGCGCACCGTCATGCCCTCGTCGTAGCCGCGGGGATAGTGGCGTAGCAGGTCGTCGACCGTGCGCATGCCGAAATACTCGTCGAGCTGTTGGGCCGCCTTGCGACCGAGCACGCGGTCCAGCCGGTCGTCGAGCGTCGCCACCGCTACTCCACTCCGATCAGAAGCGCATCCCCGCGGTGGCCGGTGCGATACGTCACCAGTTCGGTGCCGAGGTGATGGCGACGCACATGCGCCTCGAGTTTGGTGCCGACCCGTTGGTCGACGCCCTCACCGAGCAGGACGGTGACCAGCTCGCCGCCGGCCGCCAACAACAGGTCGAGCAGCCGGCGGGCCGTCGCACCGACATCTCGGCGAACGACCAGCACCTCGTCACCGGCGATACCGAGCCCGTCGCCCGGCTCGCAGGGTCCCGCGAAGGTCAATGCCCGCTCGGTGGCGACCCGCACCGACGCGTGCCGGGTTCCGCCGGCGGCGCGGGCCATGGAGTAGCCGTCGTCGACTGCCGGCCGATCGGGCTCGTGTACGGCCAGGGCGGCGAGGCCCTGCACCATGGAGCCAGTCGGCACCGGCACCACGTCGATGCCCCAGCCGTTGGCCGCTGTGCAGCCGGCGACGAGCTCCTCGACCGCGACGTAGCCATTGGGCAGCACCATGATCTGTCTGGCACCGGTGTCGATCACGGCCTGTAGCAGCTCTTTGGCGGTAACCGCCGCCGCTGGGTCGGGGCTGCCCGGATCGGGCCGAAGCACATGGGCGCCCTCGCCGGAGAAGAGTTGTTCCGCGCCGTCGCCGTCGACGACGGCCAGCACGGCGCGGCGCCGGGTCCAGCGGCCCCGCGCGGGGCCGGTCCCCAGGGCGGTGATCTGGATCTGGCTCGGCATGCCGTAGCGCAGGGCCGCCTCTACCGCCGCGCCGGCCTCGTCGGCGTGCACGTGAACGGAATGGCAGTCGGCACGGTCGCCGGCGATCGCCACCGAGTCGCCGAGCGCCTCGAGTCGCTCCCGCAATGCCTCGAGGTCCTCGGCGTCGCAGCCGGTCAGGAGGTACATGACCTCGAACTGCGGCGGCGGTCGGTCACCGGTGCTTGCAGCCGCGCCGCCCCGCTCGGGATGCGGCACGTACTCCTGGCGGCCGGGCGCGTGGCCGGTCAACGTCGCGGCCAGCGCGTCGAGCAGAACCAGCAGACCCCGGCCGCCGGCGTCGACCACACCGGCGTCGGCAAGCACGTCGAGCTGCTCCGGCGTCTTGTCCAGCGCGGTGACCGCGGCGTCCGCGGCGCTCAGCACCGTGATGGCCAGGTCGTCACCGTCGGCCGCGGACCGTTCCGTTGCGCCGGCGGCGGCCTGCAGCACCGACACGATGGTGCCCGGCACCGCCTCACCCATCGCTGTGACGACGAGGCCGACCGCGTGGCGCAACGCGGCGCCGAACAGCGTCGCGTCGATGTCGGCGAGCCTCCCCTCCGTGTCGGCCGCGGCAGAGGCGGTGACGTCGGCCAGCGCGCGCAGGATCTGCGACAGGATCACCCCGGAGTTGCCGCGAGCGCCGTGCAACCCGCCCCGTGCGAGGTCGGCGGCCACCTGCTCGATGTCGTCGTGGCCACGCTGCGCGGGCTGATTGACCTCCTCCAGCGCTGAACGCATCGTGAACAGCATGTTCGTGCCGGTATCGGCGTCGGCGACCGGGAACACATTCAGCCGGTTGATCTCCTCGGCGCGGACCACCAACCCGCCGACCGCGGCGTGTGCCCAGTCACGCAAGGCAGACGCGTCCAATCGACGAGCCGTCATCCCACCTCCTCGCCTGAGCGCCCGGCTGCGAGCCTAGTCAGTGACCAGGACAAGCCCCGCGCGCTTACACCCGCAGCGCGTCGATGACCTGCGAGGGGTCTGTTTTTGCGTTCACCGTGACGGCCGGTATCCTGGAGCGGTTGTCGGGTCACCCGGCTTTCGGTTGCTGGCCCACCTGATCCGATCTCGAGGAGTTTGACCATGGCTGCCGTCTGCGATATCTGCGGGAAGGGGCCCGGCTTCGGCAAGTCGGTGTCGCACTCGCACCGCCGGACCAGCCGTCGCTGGGATCCCAACATTCAGACCGTGCACGCGGTGACGCGTCCGGGCGGGAACAAGAAGCGCCTGAATGTCTGCACGTCCTGCCTGAAGGCCGGCAGGGTCCAGCGCGGGTGATTGTCTCGGCCCGCCGGACCGTCACGGCAGCCGCCAGTCGATCGGCTCGGCGCCCATTTGCGCAAGCAGCGCGTTCGTCCGGCTGAACGGCCGCGACCCGAAGAACCCCCGCTGCGCTGACAGCGGGGATGGATGAGCCGAATCTATGGTGGCGACGTGGGAGTTGCCGTCGGCCAGCATCGGCTTGAGGGTCCCCGCGTCGCGTCCCCACAGCACCGCCACCAGCGGCCGTGGGCGCGCGGCCAGCGCCCTGATGGCGCACTCGGTCACCGCTTCCCAGCCCTTGCCGCGGTGCGACGCCGGGTTGCCGGGCCTCACCGTCAGCACCCTGTTGAGCAGCAGCACCCCGCGTTGCGCCCACGGCGTGAGGTCGCCGTTCGATGGTGTCGGATAGCCCAGGTCAGAACAGTATTCGACGAAGATGTTGTCCAGGCTGCGCGGCAGCGGCCGCACGTCGGCACCCACCGAGAAGCTCAGCCCCACCGCGTGCCCGGGCGTCGGGTACGGATCCTGACCGACGATCAGCACCCGCACTTGGTCGAATGGAAACGTGAAGGCCCGCAACACATTCGGGCCAGCGGGCAGATACCGGCGGCCCGCCGCGATCTCGGCGCGCAGGAACGCGCCCATCCCGGCGACCTGGCCCGCGACGGGTTCCAGCGCCGGCACCCAGCCTTCCTCGACGAGCTCTGAGAGCGCACGGGCAGCCACGGGCGAAAACCTAGTGGAACACCTCCGCCGCGTCAGCACGTTTCACCGTGCTCACCCGAAGGACTGCCAACCCTCGTATCCCGCCCACTTGTCGCCGTCGAGAAGCACCCGCGCCGGCCCGTCGAGCACAACACCGATCCTCCGCCAGCCCTCCGGCACCGCCGCCGGGAACGTCGCGACCAGTGCGTGGTCCTCGCCGCCGCCGAGCACCCACGACCACGGGTCGGCGACGACCGCCGCCGCCGCGTCGACCAGTGCGTCGTGGTCGGCGGCCAGGGCCATTGAGGCGAGGTCGATGCCGACGTCGGACGCCTGCGCGATGTGCCGCGCGTCGGCGATCAGGCCGTCGGATACATCGATCATGGCGCCGGCGCCGGCCGCCGCCGCCGCCATCCCCTGCCCGTATGGCGGCTGCGGCACAAGGTGACGGCGCCGCAGTGGCTCGAAGTCGTCGATCCCGTGGCGCCACAGCGCATATCCGGCCGCGGACCGACCCAGCTCACCGCGGACCGCGACCGTTGAACCCCGGGTCGCGCCGCTCCGCGTCACCGGACTGCGGCCGCCCAGGTCACCCAGCGCTGTCACCGACACCACCCACTGCGGGCTCGCGACGAGGTCACCGCCGACGATTCCGGCGCCGACCCGCTGGGCCTCGTCCCACATTCCCTCGGCCAGCGCGTCGATCCGGCGCGCGGGCGTATCGGATGGTGCGCCGACGGCGACCACGAAGCCGGTCACGGACGCCCCCATCGCCTCGATGTCAGCGGCGTTCTGCGCGATCGCTTTTCGGCCGACGTCATGGGGATTCGCCCAGTCGAGGCGAAAATGTCGGCCTTCGACCAGCATGTCGGTGGTGACCACCACCCTTCCGTCGGGCGCGGCCAGCACCGCCGCGTCGTCGCCTGGGCCCAGCACGACCCCTCGGCCCTGTCGCCGCCCGGCCACAAGCCGATCGATGACACCGAATTCCCCCACGTCGGCCAGCGTCGCCCGGTCCTCGTCGTCGCTCATCGCTTTGCTCCTGCCGCCAATCCGTGGTGCTGAACACCCGCCCGACCTGCGGTACGTTTGGTCCCTGCCGACGAGAGCAAAGGTCAGTGTATGCGGGGCACGGGTTCCAAGAGTTCCACGGCGCTGATGAGCGCTTGCGCGAAGAAGAGACACCCCGGGCGAGACGAGGAGTAACCGGGTGGTCGAGGCGTTCATGCTGATCCAGACCGAGGTGGGCCGTGCCGAAGTCGTCGCCAAACAACTCGCCGCGCTGCCCGGGGTGCTGACGTCGGAATACGTGACCGGGCCTTATGACGTCGTGATCCGTATCGAGGCCGAGACCCTCGAGGCGTTGAAGGCCGACGTCGTGCCCAGCGTGCAGCACATCCCCGGCATCACCCGGACCTTGACCTGCCCGATCGCCAGCAAGGCACAGGCCTGAGCGAGGGCCCGCCACGCTGGCTGCTGATCGCCGGGACCGCCGTGGCGACGGCGGCGGTCGTGGTGGTGCTGATCGTGGCGGCGGTACACCGCACGCCGCGGAGCCGGCCGCCGGTGATTCCGTCGATGCCCGCGCCGCAGGCCGCAAGCCCGCAGTGCCGGGCGCTGATGGCTGCGCTGCCCCAACGGCTCGGTGATTACCAGCGCGCGGCGGCCGCCGAGCCGGTGCCACCGGCCACCGCGGCCTGGCAGGGCGGCGCCGGGGCCGGGCCGGTGGTGCTGCGCTGTGGGCTCGACCGCCCCGCCGACTTCGTCGTCGGGGCGCCGATCCAGGTGGTCGACGCGGTGCAGTGGTTTCGCGTGGCCGACATCAGCGCTGACCTCACCACCTGGTTCACGGTCGACCGGCCTGTCTACATCGCGCTGACGCTGCCCCAGGGCTCGGGACCAACACCGATCCAGCAGCTATCCGACGTGATCGCCGCGACGATTCCCTCGGTTCCGATCCGCCCTGGCCCGGTCCCCTAGCGCGGCCCGGTGCCCCGGGCGATGGCCGTCTCGACCATCGTCGCGAGCAGTGTCGGGTAGTCCACGCCGCTGGCCGCCCACATCCTGGGGTACATCGAGATGGTGGTGAAACCGGGCATTGTGTTGATCTCGTTGACGATCGGGCCGCTGTCCGTCAGGAAGAAGTCCACCCGGGCCAGGCCCTGGCAGTCGATGGCCTTGAACGCGCGGATCGCCAGCTGCCGAACGGCATCGCTCACGTCGTCGTCGATCTTGGCCGGCACATCGAGTTCGGCCACGTCGTCCAAATACTTCGTCGCGAAGTCGTAGAAGCCGTCCTCCCGGCCCTTCACACCTTCGACGCGAATCTCCCCGACGGTGCTGGCCTCGATCGAGCCGTCGGGGAATTCGAGGACGCCACACTCCAGTTCGCGGCCGGGGACGGCGGCTTCGACGATCACCTTCGGGTCGTGCCGGCGTGCGCTGGCGATCGCCGCGGGCAGCTCCGCCCAGGCCGACACCCGGCTCACCCCGATCGACGATCCGCCGCGCGCAGGTTTGACGAACACCGGCAGGCCGAGCCGTTGGCGTTCCTCGGGATCGAGTGTGTGCCGGCGCGGCCGCAGCACGACGTGGTCACCGACCGGCAGGCCGTCGGCGGCCATCAGCTTCTTCGTGAACTCCTTGTCCATCCCTGCGGCGCTGGCCAGCACACCGGCACCGACGTACGGCACGCCCGCCAGTTCGAGCAGACCCTGGACGGTCCCGTCCTCCCCGTACGGGCCGTGCAGAACCGGGAAAACCACATCGACGGACGTCAGGACCTCCCCTGCGCGCGGCCCGAGCGACACCACTTCCCCTTGGCGGCGCGGGTCCGCGGGCAACGCCAGCTCGGTGCCCGATGACCCGGTCACCCGGGGCAGCCGCCCCGCGCGGATCGCGAGCACATCAGGGTCGGCGTCGGTCAGCACCCAGGCGCCCTCCGGCGTGATCCCGATCGCCACCACTGCGAAGCGCTGCGGGTCCAGGTTGCGAAGGATGCTGCCCGCCGAAACACACGAGATCGCGTGTTCGTTGCTGCGGCCGCCGTAGATGACGGCGACACGGGTCCGGCGGGCTGTCACAACCTAGAGAGGCTACCGTCAAGCTGGTCCGAGGGCCCGCTCGACGTCGCCGAGCAGGTCATCGGTGTCTTCGGCGCCGAGCGGGATCCGTGCGAAACCGTCGGCGACCGGATCCGCCCAGCGTGCTCGGCCTCGTCCTCCGACAGGTCATGCGTGGCCGCTGGAACCGGCACCGGTCTGTCCTGAAATAGGCCGCGATCGAACGACTTTCACATATCGGGTGGAATCTCCGTACGAATCGGACACCCGTCGCTCACTCCGGCTTGGTGCTGCGCCCCAGCAGCAGCGCGATCGCGTCCCCCACCGACAGCCCGCGATGGCAGACCCGGAAGACCGCATCGGTGAGCGGCATCTCGACGTCGTAGCTTTGGGCAAGCGCCAGCACGGACTGGCTGGACGTGACCCCCTCGGCGACGTGGCCGCCGGCGGCCTGCATCGCCGACTCCAGTGTGCCGCCCTTGCCGAGCCGCTCTCCGAATGAGCGGTTGCGGGAATACGGGGACGTGCAGGTGGCTACCAAGTCGCCAACGCCGGCGAGGCCGGCCAGCGTTGCGGTCTTGGCGCCCAGGGCGATGCCGAGCCGGATGATCTCGGCCAGGCCGCGGGTGATGATCGCCGCGGCGGTGTTTTCGCCTAGCCCGATCCCGGCAGCCACCCCGCAGGCGAGGGCGATCACGTTCTTGCACGCGCCGCCGATCTCCACACCGATCACGTCGGAATTCGTGTACGGCCTGAAGTAGCCGGCACTCAGCGCTCGTTGCAGCGCAACCGCGCGTCCCGAGTCGGTGCATGCGATCACCGTGGCGGCGGGCTGGCGCTGCGCGATCTCGGTGGCCAGATTCGGTCCGGACAGCACCGCGACGCGCGACGGATCGGCACCGGTCACCTGCGCGACCACCTGGCTCATCCGCATCAGCGTGCCGATTTCGATGCCCTTGGCGAGGCTGACCAGCGTGGCGTCCGCGTCGAACAGCCCTTTCCACTGCACGAGGTTTTCGCGCATTACCTGTGCGGGAACCGCCAGGAACACGGTGGTGACGCCGGACAGCGTCTTGGCCGGGTTGGGCGTGGCCCGAATCTCCGCTGGCAATGGCGTGTCCGGCAGATAGACGGCGTTGCAGTGTGTGGTGTTGATCTCGTCGGCCATCTCCGGCCGCCGCGCCCACAACGTCACCGAATTGCCGGCCTCGGCGAGCACCTTGGCCAATGCCGTGCCCCACGCTCCGGCGCCCATCACCGCCGCCTCCGCCACCGCCTCACCCTATCCCCCGCTTCCGCCCTGGCAGGATGACCACCATGAGCGGCGCACAGAGCGGCTCCGGCGACGTGGCGCTGATCATCGCCGTCAAGCGCCTCGCCGCCGCCAAGACCAGGTTGGCCCCCGTGTTTTCGGCGGCCACCCGCGAGCGGGTGGTGCTGGCCATGCTCGTCGATACGCTCAGGGCCGCCACCGGGGTCGTATCGCTGCGCGGCGTTACGGTCGTCACCCCGGATGACGGCGCCGCCGACGCCGCCAGACAGCTTGGCGCGGCGGTGCTGGCGGACCCCACCCCTGAAGACCATCCCGACCCGCTCAACAACGCGATCACCGCAGCGGAGACCCTGATCGCCTCCGCACCCGGCGCGCCCCCCAATATCGTTGTGCTGCAAGGTGATCTGCCCGCATTGCAGCCGCGCGAGCTAGGCGAGGCGGTGATTGCGGCGCGCGCCCACTCCCGCAGTTTTGTCACCGACCGGCACGGCAGCGGGACCGCCGCGTTGTTTGCGTTCGGAACGGCTCTGCAGCCCGCCTTCGGCCCCGATTCGGCTCGGCGGCATCGACATTCGGGCGCGGTCGAACTCACTGGGCCGTGGCCGGGCTTGCGCTGTGACATCGACACGCCCGACGACCTGCGCGCCGCGCTGCGGCTCGGTGTCGGCGCTGCCACCGCCCGGGCGGTGGCCCGCAGAGGATGAACGGTCGGGCAACATCGCGTAGCGTGTGCCCCCGAGTTCCCGCGTAGGTAGCACGTCAGCGCGATAATGGGCCATGATCGTCTGGTGACCGAAACTGAGGCCGAGGTCAGGCCGACCGACACGGAGCTGGCGACTGACGATGATGCGGCGCCGGAGGCGCCGCCGGCGGCCACTCCTGACGAGGTCATCGACGCACTCCCCGACGACCGCTACCTCAACCGCGAGCTGAGTTGGCTGGACTTCAATGCGCGCGTGCTGGCATTGGCGGCCGACCCCTCGCTGCCGTTGCTCGAACGCGCCAAGTTTCTGGCGATCTTCGCGTCGAACCTCGACGAGTTCTACATGGTCCGCGTGGCCGGCCTCAAGCGCCGCGATGAGATGGGTCTGTCGGTGCGCTCGGCCGACGGTCTCACGCCGCGCGAACAGTTGCGGATGATCGGGGAACGCACACAGCAGATCGCGCGGCGGCACGCGCAAGTATTCCTCGACTCGGTGCGACCCGCACTGGCCGAGGAGGGCATTCACATCGTGACATGGGCCGATCTCGATGATGGCGAGCGGTCGCAGTTATCGGCCTACTTCCACGATCAGGTCTTTCCGGTGTTGACACCGCTGGCTGTCGACCCCGCGCACCCGTTCCCGTTCGTCAGCGGGCTGAGCCTGAACCTCGCGATCACGGTCAAGCAGCCCGAGGATGGCGGGCAGCACTTCGCCAGGGTCAAGGTGCCCGACAATTTCGACCGCTTCGTGCAGCTCGCCGCCCGCGACGGTGATGATCCACGCGTCGTTCGGTTCCTGCCGATGGAGGAGCTCATCGCTGCGTTCCTGCCGGTGCTGTTCCCCGGACTGGAGATCGTCGAGCATCACGCATTCCGGATCACCCGCAACGCCGACATGGAAGTCGAAGAGGATCGCGACGAGGATCTCTTGCAGGCTTTGGAACGCGAGCTGGCGCGACGGCGGTTCGGCTCGCCCGTGCGGCTCGAGGTCGCCGACGACATGACCGAGCACATGCTCGAGCTGCTGCTGCGCGAGCTCGACGTGGATCCCGGCGACGTCATCGAGGTGCCCGGTCTGCTCGACTTGTCATCGTTGTGGCAGATCTACAGCCTGGACCGCCCCGACCTGAAGGATCCGCCGTTCGTGCCTGCCACCCCGCCGGCATTCGGTGAACGGGAGACGCCGAAGAGCATCGTCGCCACATTGCGCGACGGCGATGTGTTGGTACACCACCCGTACGACTCGTTCTCGACCACGGTGCAACGCTTCATTGAACAGGCGGCCGCCGACCCGAACGTGCTGGCCATCAAACAGACGCTCTACCGCACCTCGGGCGACTCCCCGATCGTCAACGCGCTCATCGATGCCGCCGAAGCCGGAAAGCAGGTAGTGGCGCTGGTGGAGCTCAAGGCGCGATTCGACGAACAGGCCAACATCAAATGGGCACGTGCGTTGGAAGACGCGGGCGTGCACGTGGTGTACGGGCTGATCGGGCTGAAGACGCACTGCAAGACCGCCCTCGTGGTGCGAAGAGAAGGGTCGATGATCAGGCGGTACTGCCACATCGGCACGGGAAACTACAACCCGAAAACGGCTCGTCTGTATGAAGACGTCGGCCTGTTGACCGCCTCGCCCGACATCGGTGCCGACCTCACCGATTTGTTCAACTCCCTCACCGGCTATTCGCGAAAGGTGACCTACCGGAATCTTCTCGTCGCCCCTCACGGTGTGCGCAAGGGCATCATCGAACGCATCGAGCGAGAGGTCGACGCAGCCCGCGCCGGGGCCGAAGGCCTAATCCGGCTGAAGGCCAATGCTCTTGTCGACGAGCAGGTGATCGACGCGCTCTACCGCGCGTCGCAGGCCGGGGTCCGAGTCGAGGTGGTGGTCCGCGGAATCTGCGCGCTGCGGCCGGGCGTGCACGGTTATTCGGAAAACATCAGCGTGCGCTCGATCCTCGGCCGATTCCTCGAGCACTCGCGCATCATCCACTTCCACGCGATCGACGAATACTGGATTGGCAGCGCCGATATGATGCATCGCAACCTCGATCGGCGTGTCGAAGTCATGGCCAGGGTCGAGGATCCGAAGCTCACCGCTCAGCTCAGTGATATCTTCGAGTCGGCGCTCGACCCGGCCACCCGCTGCTGGGAATTGCAGTCCGACGGACACTGGGCCGCGTCGCCGCAAGACGGTCACAATGTCCGCGATCACCAGGTCTGGTTGATGGAACGCCACCGGCACCCCTGACCCCCCACGCCGGCGGTACCGTGGCACGCGCGAGAAGAGTGCAATTGATCTGCAGGAGCCGAGGTGTCGGAGACAACATCGTCGACGGGCGACTCTGCGAAATCCAGCCCATCCAAGCCGGCGGCCAAGCTTATTCCCGCTGCGGGGGCCGTGCTGTGGCGCTCCGTCCCCGGGTCGTCGGAGTACGAGGTGGCGATCATTCACCGACCGCGCTACGACGACTGGTCGCTTCCGAAGGGCAAGCTCGATCCCGGCGAGACCGAGCCCGTCGCCGCGGTCCGCGAAGTGCTCGAGGAGACCGGCTACCGTTCGGTGCTCGGCAGGCGGCTGGCCACGGTGCGCTATCCGGTCGAGCAGGACGTCAAGCAGGTTCGGTATTGGACGGCACGGGCGTTCGACGGCGAGTTCAGCGCGACCCGCGAAGTCGATGATGTGGCGTGGCTGCAAGTCAAGGACGCGATGGCCGAGCTCGTCTATCCGCACGACCGGAAGGTGTTGCGGCGGTTTGACAAGCTCAGCGTCGACACTCACACAGTCCTGTTGGTCCGGCACGCCCGCGCGGGCAGCAAGGGGCGCTACAAGGGCGACGACCGCAACCGACCGCTGGACAAGTACGGTCGCGCCCAGGCCGAGGCACTGGTAGGCCAGCTGATGGCCTTCGGCGCTTCGTCGTTGTACGCCGCCGACCGTGTGCGCTGCTTTCAGACGCTCGAGCCGCTGGCCCAGGAACTCGGCGCCGACATCCACGCCGAGCCGGTGCTGACCGAGGAAGCCTACTGGGCTGACCCCAAGCCGGCGCGGCGGCGTGCGCTGGAGATCGCGGCGACCGATGGAACGCCGGTGATCTGCACCCAGGGCAAGGTGATTCCGGATCTCCTTCAGTGGTGGTCTGACCGCGACGGCGTGCGGCCGGACAGGTCACGCAACCGCAAGGGCAGCACATGGGTGCTCTCGTTGCTCGACGGCCAGCTCGTCGCTGCCGACCACATCGGTAACGCGTTGCCGCCGAGCAAGTGAGCACCCGGCGGCCCGCGTCGATCTGAGGTCGCCCTAACTTACCTGCGGCCCTTCTTGGCTGGCGCCTTCTTCGCCGGAGCCTTGGATGCCGCCCGCTTGGCCGGAGCCTTCTTCGCGGCGGCCTTCTTGGCCGGAGCCTTGGCGGCGGCCTTCTTGACGGTGGTCTTCTTGACGGGGGCCTTGGTGACGGCCTTCTTGGCCGGGGCCTTCCTGACCGGGGTCTTGCTGGCGGCCTTCTTGGCCGGGGCCTTCGATGCCGCCTTCTTGGCCACTGCTTTCTTCACCGCAGCTCTCCTCACAGCTTTCTTGGCAGCTTTCTTGGCAGCCGCCTTCTTGACGGGGCCGGCTCCGACGCCACGCTTCACCGCGGGCCCCTCAGCCGGAAGACGCTGCGACCCAGCCACAACCGCCTTGAATTGCGCGCCCGGGCGGAAGGCTGGGACCGAGGTCGGCTTTACTTTGACGGTCTCGCCGGTGCGCGGATTACGCGCAACACGGGCCGCCCGACGACGCTGCTCGAAAACACCGAAGCCGGTGATCGTGACGCTGTCACCCCGATGCACCGCACGCACGATGGTGTCGACGACGTTCTCCACCGCAGCTGTCGCTTGTCGCCGATCGCTGCCCAATTTTTGGGTGAGTACGTCGATCAGCTCTGCTTTGTTCATGCAAAACCTCCGAAGCCAGTGGTCCGCTCTGGACCGACTAGATACACACGGTAAACCCTCGCCCTGCTGATTTCCAAGAGCCACGCGCAATTTCGCCCGGCTGCTGGCGAACTTTTAGCAATCCGGTTGCCGCGCTTGGACGGTGGCCGGAGGGTCCCAAAACCCTCTCTGGAAGGCGCCGATTTCGGTGATCTTGATGGGATCAGGAGCCTGTCAAAGTAGATGGTTTCCAGTCCGGCCGAGCTGCCTCGAAGGCCTCGATTTCAGACAGTTTCCGCAGCGTAAGGCCTATATCGTCCAGTCCCTCGAGCAATCGCCAGGCGGTGTAGTCGTCAATCGTGAACGGCACCACCACGGTTCCCGCGGACACGGTTCGATCTTGAAGATTGACAGTGATTTCCAACCCCGGATTCGCCTCGATCAGCTTCCAGAGCAGTTCGACATCCGGCTGGGCGACCTCGGCGGCCAACAGTCCCGCCTTTCCCGCGTTGCCGCGAAAAATGTCGGCGAATCGTGACGAGATCACCACACGGAACCCATAGTCCATGAGCGCCCAGACCGCGTGTTCGCGTGACGACCCCGTGCCGAAATCCGGCCCCGCGACCAATACCGACCCCTTGTCGAACGGCGACAGATTGAGAATGAAAGACGGGTCGGTCCGCCATGCCGCGAACAACCCGTCCTCGAATCCCGTTCGTGTGACCCGCTTCAAAAAGACGGCCGGAATGATCTGGTCGGTGTCGACATTCGACCGGCGCAGCGGCACGCCGATTCCTGTGTGGGTCTGGAAGGCTTCCATCGCGGTTCTCCTAATTCAGGTCGGCCGGAGCGGACAGCGTGCCACGCACGGCGGTCGCGGCGGCCACGGCCGGCGACGCCAGATGCGTGCGGCCGCCCTTGCCCTGGCGGCCCTCGAAGTTGCGGTTCGAAGTCGACGCACAGCGCTGGCCGGGTGAGAGCTGGTCCGGATTCATGCCTAGACACATCGAGCAGCCGGCCTGCCGCCACTGTGCTCCGGCGGCGGTGAATATCTCACCCAGTCCCTCGGATTCGGCCTGGGCGCGCACCCGCATGGAGCCGGGGACGATGAGCATCCGCACCCCGTCGGCCACCCTGCGGCCATGAAGGACGTCGGCGACAACGCGCAAATCCTCGATCCGGCCGTTGGTGCACGAGCCGACGAACACGGTGTCGACGGCGATGTCACGCATCGGCGTGCCGGGTCGAAGGTTCATGTACGCCAATGCCTTCTCCGCGTCACGCCGCGCCCCCTCGTCGGTGATCAACTCGGGGTCGGGCACCGAGGCCGAAAGCGGCACCCCCTGGCCTGGGTTGGTGCCCCACGTGACGAACGGGCTCAGCGTCGTCGCATTGAGATAGAACTCGGTGTCGAATTCGGCACCGTCGTCGGTGCGCAGGCGGTCCCAAGCGGTGACCGCGGCATCCCACTTGGCGCCGGACGGCGCGTGAGCGCGTCCGCGAAGGTACGCGTATGTCGTATCGTCGGGCGCAATCATCCCGGCGCGGGCACCGGCTTCGATGCTCATGTTGCAGATCGTCATCCGGCCCTCCATCGACAGCGACTCGATCGTGCTGCCGCGGTATTCGATGACGTGGCCCTGCCCGCCGCCGGTCCCGATCTCGGCGATCACCGCCAGAATGATGTCTTTGGCCGTCACGCCGGGCGGCAACTCGCCGTCCACGTTCACCGCCATCGTCCGAAACGGCTGCAGCGGCAACGTCTGCGTGGCGAGCACGTGCTCGACCTCCGACGTGCCGATGCCCATCGCCAGCGCGCCGAACGCGCCGTGGGTGGAGGTATGGCTGTCGCCACACACGATCGTCATGCCCGGTTGCGTCAGCCCCAGTTGCGGACCGATGATGTGGACGATGCCTTGCTCGGCGTCACCCATCGGATGCGACCGGATGCCGAATTCGGCACAGTTGCGCCTCAGCGTTTCGACCTGAGTGCGCGACACCGGGTCCGCGATCGGCTTGTCGATGTCGATGGTCGGCACATTGTGGTCTTCGGTGGCGATGGTCAGATCAGCCCGGCGGACCGGGCGCCCTGCCAATCGCAGCCCGTCGAACGCCTGCGGGCTGGTGACCTCGTGCACCAGATGAAGGTCGATGTAGATCAGGTCGGGTTCACGAGACGCGCCGCTGCCACTGCCGCGCGCTACCACGTGCGAGTCCCACACCTTTTCTGCCATCGTGCGCGGCTGACCGGAACTGACCATGGCTGGCATTCTCACATTCTGGGACGTTAGTATCTCTCTATGAGACAGGATAGCGGCATCGGCGTGCTGGACAAAGCCGTGGGCGTGCTGCACACGGTGGCCGAGGCGCCGTGTGGTCTGGCCGAGTTGTGCGAGCGGACCGGGCTTCCCCGCGCGACCGCACACCGACTCGCGGCGGGATTGGAGACGCATCGGCTGCTGGCCCGCGACGGCCAGGGGCGCTGGCGGCTCGGCCCCGCGGTCAGCGAATTGGCCGGGCACGTCCACGATCCGCTGCTGGCCGCCGGCGCGGCGGTGCTGCCCCGGCTGCGCGAAATCACCGGCGAGAGCGTGCAACTGTACCGACGTGAGGGCACCTTGCGGGTATGTGTCGCTGCAATGGAACCACCTGCGGGACTTCGGGATACGGTGCCGGTCGGGACCCGGTTGCCGATGACCGCGGGCTCGGGCGCCAAGGTGCTGCTGGCCTACAGCGACCCCGCGACTCAGCAGGCCGTGCTGCCCACTGCGAAATTCACCGATCGCACGCTGGCGGAGGTGCGCCGCCGTGGTTGGGCCCAAAGCGCCGCCGAGCGCGAGCCGGGGGTGGCGAGCGTGTCTGCGCCCGTGCGCGACGGACGCGGCAATGTGATCGCGGCGGTGTCCGTGTCCGGGCCGATTGACCGAATGGGCCGCCGCCCCGGCGCTCGGTGGGCGGCGGACCTGCTCGCCGCGTCAGAGGCCCTGACACGTCGGCTGTAGAGGCCTGACAGACTCACCGCATGGGCACCAAGCAACGCGCACAGATCGTGATGACAGACGCCGAGATCGTCGACTTCGTCGCCTCCAGTCGCGCCGGCACCCTCGCCACGATCGGCCGCGACGGCCAACCCCACCTCACGGCGATGTGGTACGCCGTTGTCGACGGCGAGATCTGGTTCGAGACCAAGGCGAAGTCACAGAAGGCGGTCAACCTGGGCCGCGACCCGCGCATCACCTTCCTGCTCGAGGACGGCCAGACCTATGACACGCTGCGCGGCGTCTCGTTCGAGGGCACCGCGCAGATCGTCGAGGATCCCCGGGCCGTGTTCCGGGTTGGGGTCAGCGTGTGGGAGCGCTACACCGGGCCCTATACCGAGGACCAGCGGCAGGCCGTCGAGATGATGATGCACAAGCGCGTTGCGGTGCGCCTGGTGGTCAAACGCGTCAGGTCGTGGGATCACCGCAAGCTGGGCCTACCCGCCATGCCGCTGGCCGGATCGACCGCGCCGGCCAACAGGCCGGCGCTCAAAAAGTAGCCCCGATGGGATTCGAACCCACGCTACCGCCGTGAGAGGGCGGCGTCCTAGGCCGCTAGACGACGGGGCCGGAACCGAGTTGTCAGCATAGCCGAAGGCGAACCACCCGCCGCAATCGGCTCATCGCTGGGGTACCAGGACTCGAACCTAGAATGGCTGAACCAGAATCAGCTGTGTTGCCAATTACACCATACCCCACCGGGAACCCAGAACCGCTGGTCAGAGGCGTTTATTCCGCTGCCACCGGCCCACGCGGGCCGACGTGCAGACTACCAAAGATTCCGCCGCGAGATTTCACGCCTCCGAAGTCGCGAGCCGGCGAGCGTTACCTAACCGCGCCAGCGTGCGGTCGCGGCCCAGCAGTTCCAGCGACTCGAAGAGCGGCGGGCTGATCGTTGACCCCGTGGCCGCCACCCGGATCGGGCCGAATGCCTTGCGCGGCTTGAGGCCCATGTCGTCCAGCAGCGCCGTTTTGAGCGCGGTCTCGATCTCGGGGGCCGACCAGTCAGCCAGTCCTTGCAGTGCCGCCAACGCGGCCTCGAGGACTTCTCCGGCGTCCGGACCGAGTTCTTTGACCGCGGCCCCTTCCTCGATGACGTAGGCGTTGTCGTCGAAGAACTTCAGCAGCCCCCACGCGTCGCCGAGCACCACGATCCGCGTCTGGACCAGGCGCGCTGCCTCAGCGAACTGCTCGTCGCTCAGCCCGGTGTCATGACCGTGGGCGGTCAGATATTCCCGCAGCCGGGCGGCGAAATCGTCGGGGTCGAGCAGCCGGATGTGCTCGGCGTTGATCGCGTAGGCTTTCTGCTGGTCGAACCGTGCGGGATTCGGGTTGACGTCGGTCACGTCGAACGCGGCCACCATCTCCGGCAGGCTGAACACGTCACGGTCGGGCGCGATCGACCAACCCAACAGGGCAAGGTAATTCAGCAGGCCCTCCGGGATGAAGCCGCGCTCGCGATGCCCGAACAGGTTGGACTGTGGGTCACGCTTTGACAGCTTCTTTGTTCCTTCGCCCAAGACCGTTGGCAAATGTCCAAATTCGGGAACGCGGTTGGCGATTCCCAGCCGGATCAGCGCCCGGTACAGCGCGATCTGGCGCGGCGTGGACGGCAGCAGGTCTTCGCCGCGCAGCACGTGCGTGATCTCCATCAGTGCGTCGTCGACCGGGTTAACCAAGGTGTACAACGGATCTCCGGTGGCACGTGTCAGCGCGAAGTCCGGCACCGTGCCCGCCGTGAACGTGGTCTCGCCGCGCACCATGTCATGCCAACGCAAGTCCTCGTCCGGCATCCGCAGCCGCACCACCGGACGGCGGCCGTCGGCGTGATAGGCCGCGCGCTGCGCGGCGGTGAGCTTGCGGTCGTAGTTGTCGTACCCCAGCTTCGGATTTCGGCCCGCGGCCAGATGACGCGCCTCGACCTCCTCGGGAGTTGAGTAGGCTTCGTATGCCTCCCCCGCGTCGAGCAGTCGCTGCACGACGTCGCGATATATCTCGCTGCGCTCCGACTGCCGGTACGGGCCGTACGGGCCACCGACCTCGGGACCCTCATCCCAGTCCAGCCCCAGCCAGCGCAGCGCATCGAGCAGCGCGAGGTAGCTTTCCTCGCTGTCGCGGGCAACGTCGGTGTCCTCGATGCGGAACACGAAGTCGCCGTCGCAGTGCCGCGCATAGGCCCAGTTGAAAAGCGCGGTGCGGATCAACCCGACGTGCGGCGTGCCGGTAGGCGATGGGCAGAACCTGACGCGGACCCTGTCGGTCATGACCTTCCCTTGCGGACAACAGGATTCGCCATAGTGCCGATGCCCTCGATTGTGATGCTCACGGCGTCGCCGTGCTCGATCGGTCCTACTCCCTCCGGGGTGCCGGTCAGGATCAGATCGCCGGGCAGCAACGTCATCACCGCCGAGACGAACTCGACGATCGCGCCCACGTCGTGGATCATCAGCGACGTCCGGCTGTGCTGGCGCAGTTCGCCGTTCACCTCGGTGCGCAGGTCGAGATCAGACGGGTCGACGTCGGTGACGATCCACGGACCGACCGGGCAGAACGTGTCGTGCCCTTTGGCGCGTGTCCACTGCCCGTCCTTGCGCTGCTCGTCGCGCGCCGTCACGTCGTTGGCGATCGTGTACCCGAGGATGTTCTCCGCGACACGCGCGGCAGGGACGTCCTTGCACGGCCGGCCGATCACGGCCGCCAGTTCACCCTCGTGATGCACCGGATTGGTGGCGGGCGGCAGCACGATCGGCGCATTCGGCCCCACGATCGCGGTATTGGGCTTGAGGAATATCACCGGATCCTCGAACTTTTCGCCGCCCATCTCGGTGATGTGCGCGGCGTAGTTCTTGCCGATGCAGACCACCTTGCTCGCAAGGATGGGGGCCAGCAGCCGCACGTCGGCCAGCGGCCACTGCCGCCCAGTGAACGCCGGTGTGCCGAACGGATGCTCGGCGATTTCGCGTGCCGTCTGATCCCCCGGGCCGTCACCCGGCTCGCCTTCGATGCTGACGAAGGCCACTCCGTCCGGGCTGGCGATTCGACCAATGCGCATCATCGAAGCCTAGCCGCCCACCGATGACGCGCCGACACTGGCTCGCGTCCATATCATGAGATGCTGATTCAGCATCTTGAGAACGCCTGTGCGACGATCGGGTCGTGCCCGTCGACGACATCAGCACGGTGCGCCGCTGGTCGATGCTGGCGATCGCGCTGGCGTCGACGATGTTCGCCAACGTGTTCATCAACGGCGCCGCATTCCTGATTCCCACGTTGCACACCGAGCACGGCCTGAATCTCGCGCATGCGGGCCTGCTGTCGTCTACGCCCAGCCTCGGCATGGTGGTGACGCTGATCGCATGGGGCTATGTTGTCGACCGAGTCGGCGAGCGCATCGTGTTGGCGCTGGGGTCGGCGCTCACCGCTGCGGCGGCCTTCGCGGCGGCGGCCGCGGATTCGCTGCTGCTGGTCGGCGCGTTCCTGCTTCTTGGCGGCATGGCCGCGGCCAGCAGCAACTCTGCCAGCGGCCGGCTGGTGGTCGGCTGGTTCCCACCGCGGCAACGTGGGCTGGCGATGGGCATCAGGCAGACCGCCCAGCCGCTCGGCGTGGGCCTCGGGGCGCTGGTGATCCCGCGGCTGGCGCAGAGCCACGGCATCGGTGCGGCGCTCCTTTTCCCCGCGGTGGTGTGCGTTGCGTCGGCGGTGGTCAGCGCGATCGGCGTGATCGATCCCCCGCGGCCGCCCCGGGAGCAGGCACCAGAGGAACACCTGATGAACCCGTATCGCGGCTCGGGTCTGCTGTGGCGGATCCATGCCGTGTCGGTGCTGCTGGTGGTGCCGCAGGTCGTCGTGTGGACGTTCACCTTGGTGTGGCTGATCTCTGACCGTGGCTGGTCGGCAGGCGCGGCAGGCGCGCTTGTGACCGCCGCCCAGGTCCTCGGGGCAATGGGCCGGGTGGCGGCGGGCCGGTGGTCGGACCGCGTCGGGTCCCGGCTGCGACCGATCCGCACGATCGCGATCGCTGCGGCCCTTGCGATGGGGCTGCTCGCGGTGACCGACCTGCTGCATTCCCCGGTCAGCGTCGCGGTGATGATCGCGGCGTCGGTGATCACCGTCAGCGACAACGGGCTGGCCTTCACCGCGATCGCCGAGATTGCGGGCCCGTTCTGGAGCGGCCGCGCGCTGGGCACCCAGAACACCAGCCAACTGCTGACCGCTGGCATCGCGCCGCCGCTGTTCGGCGGCTTGATCAGCGCCGCGGGCTACCCGTTGGCGTTCGCCGCGTGCGCGCTGTTCCCGGTGATCGCGCTGCCGCTCGTGCCGGTCCGCGCGAGCATCGATGTTTAGAGCCGGGCCACGATCCGGTCGCCGATCTCGCCGGTCGAGAAGTGCGCCTCGCCGCGGGTGGCCAGATGGGCCTCCACCGCCTTGTCCACCCGGGCCGCGGCGTCCTCCTCGCCCACGTGCGACAACAACAGCGCAACGGACATGATCGCCGCGGTCGGGTCGGCGATGCCCTTGCCGGCGATGTCGGGTGCGCTGCCGTGCACCGGCTCGAACATCGACGGGTTCACCCGCGTGGCGTCGATGTTGCCGCTGGCGGCTAACCCGATCCCCCCGCACACCGCGGCGGCCAGGTCGGTGATGATGTCGCCGAACAGGTTGTCGGTGACGATCACGTCGAACCGGCCCGGGTCGGTCACCATGTGGATCGTGGCCGCGTCGATGTGCTGATAGGCGACCTCGACCTGCGGATACTCCTGCGCGACCTCCTGCACGGTCCGCCACCAGAGCCCACCGGCGTAGGTCAGTACGTTGTTCTTGTGCACCAGCGTCAGGTGCCTGCGGCGCTGCAGCGCCCGCTGGAACGCGTCCTGGACCACGCGGCGCACGCCGTAGGCGGTGTTGACGCTGACCTCGGTCGCGACCTCGTGGGGTGTGCCAACGCGGATCGCACCACCGGTGCCGGTGTAGGGGCCTTCGGTGCCCTCACGGACCACGACGAAGTCGATGTCCTTCACTCCGGCGAGCGGGCTCGCCACGCCTGGGTACAGCCGCGACGGTCGCAGATTGATGTGGTGGTCGAGGGCGAACCGCGCTTTGAGCAGCAGGCCCCGCTCCAGCACGCCGCTGGGCACCGACGGGTCGCCGATCGCGCCCAGCAGGATCGCGTCGTGGGCCCGTAGCTCCTCGAGCACCGAGTCGGGCAGCACTTCGCCGGTCGCGTGATAGCGCCGCGCACCCAGGTCGTAGCTGGTCTTCTCGACGTCGTCGGGCAGCACCGCGTCGAGCACCTTCACCGCCTCGCTGATGACCTCCGGGCCGATGCCGTCGCCGGCGATGATCGCCAGTTTCACGACAAGTCCACGACTTCCAGGAGCCCCGCGTCGACGGCCGGACGGATCGCTGCCAGTACGTCGTCTGGCGGGCGCTGGTCCAGCCGCAGCAGGATCGTCGCGCCGGGGCCGTGCGCGTCCTCGCTGAGCTGGGCGGCGTGGATGTTCACGTCGGCGGATCCGAGCAGCGTGCCGATCTTGCCCAGCGCCCCGGGCTGATCGATGTAATTGATGATCAAGTTGATGCCTTCGGCACGCAGGTCGAAGTTGCGGCCGTTGATCTGGACGATCTTCTGTACCAGCGCTGGGCCCGACAGCGTGCCGGCCACGTTGGTCACCGAACCGTCGGCACCCACCGCGCGCACGTCGACGACGCTGCGGTGGTTCGGGCTCTCCGACGCCGTGCTGATGCTGGCTTCGACGCCACGCTCCGCGGCCAGCGCGGGCGCGTTGACGAATGTCACCTGGTCCTCGATCACCGCCGAGAACAGTCCGCGCAGCGCCGAGAGGCGAAGCACACCCACATCTTCGGACGCCAGTTCACCGCGGACCTGCACCGACAGCGAAGTCGGCAATTCTGTGGAAAGCGCGCCCACCAGCACCCCCAGCTTGCGCACCAGATCGAGCCAGGGCGCGACTTCTTCACCGACCACACCGCCGCCGATGTTGACCGCGTCCGGCACGAACTCCCCGGCCAGGGCCAGCCTGACGCTGGCCGCGACGTCGGTGCCCGCCCGGTCCTGCGCCTCGGCGGTCGACGCCCCGAGGTGCGGCGTGACGACGACTTGCGGCAGGTTCAAGAGCGGGCTGGCGGTGGCCGGCTCCTTGGAGAACACGTCGATGCCTGCGGCGCGAACGTGTCCGCTGCGCACCGCCTCGGCGAGCGCCTCCTCGTCGATCAGGCCGCCACGGGCGGCGTTGACGATGATCACGCCCGGCTTGGTCTTGGCCAGCGCCTCCTTGTCGATGAGGCCGGCCGTCTCGGGGGTCTTCGGCAGGTGTACGGAGATGAAGTCCGAGCGGTTCAGCAGCTCGTCGAGGGAGAGCAACTCGATGCCGAGCTGCGCCGCGCGGGCGGAGGACACATACGGGTCGTACGCGACCACCTCGGTGCCGAACGCGGCGAGCCGCTGCGCCACCAGTTGGCCGATGCGGCCCAGCCCGACGACTCCGACCGTCTTGCCGAAGATTTCGGTGCCCGAGAACGACGAGCGCTTCCAGGTGTGCTCGCGCAGCGACGCGTCGGCGGCCGGGATCTCGCGGGCCGCGGCCAGAAGCAGCGCGATCGCGTGCTCGGCGGCGCTGTGGATGTTCGACGTCGGCGCATTGACGACGAGCACGCCGCGGGACGTCGCGGCGTCGACATCGACGTTGTCGAGGCCGACCCCGGCGCGCGCGACGATCTTGAGCTTCGGTGCGGCCGCGAGCACGTCGGCGTCGACGGTGGTCGCCGAGCGGACTAGCAGCGCGTCGGCCTCGGGCACCGCGGCCAGCAGCTTGTCCCGGTTCGGGCCCTCGACCCAGCGGACTTCGACCTGGTCACCCAGCGCCGCGACAGTGGATTCCGCGAGTTTGTCTGCGATCAACACAACGGGCAGGCTCACCCGGCCAGCCTAATGCGGTTGACTGAGCGGGTGGACGTCACCGTGGTCGGCAGCGGCCCCAACGGCCTCGCGGCCGCCGTGGTATGCGCCCGGGCCGGGCTGTCGGTGCAGGTATTGGAGGCGCAACCGACGCTGGGAGGCGGGTCGCGCACGGCCGCCGACCCGGACCATCCCGGCGTCACACACGACGTGTGCTCGGCCGTTCACCCGCTGGCGCTGGCCTCCCCGTTCTTCGCGGAGTTCGACCTGGCCGCCCGCGGTGTGACGCTGGTGGTGCCCGACATCTCCTACGCCAATCCGTTCGAGGGTCGCCGGGCGGCGATCGCGTACCGCGACCTGGACCGTACGTGCGACGGCCTCGACGACGGCAAGTCCTGGCGGCGGCTTCTGGGTCCGCTGGTCTCCCACGACGACACCGTCACCGGCTTCCTGCTCGGTGACAAACGGTCGCTGCCCACCGATCTGCTGACGATGGCGCGCCTCGGCCTACGCATGCTCGGGCAGGGCACCCCGGCGTGGAACATGTCGCTGACGGGAGATGACGCCGAGGCGCTGTTCACCGGTGTCGCGGCACACACGATTTCACGGCTTCCGTCGCTGACGTCTGCGGGCGCGGGGATGCTCTTGGCCACCTTGGCGCACACCGTGGGCTGGCCCATACCGGTTGGCGGCAGCCAGGTGATCGCCGACGCGCTGATCGCCGACCTGCGCTCGCACGGGGGGGAATTGCACTGCGGCGTGCAGGTCACCGAACCTTTGGACGGTGTGGCGCTGTTCGACACCGCGCCCACCGCGCTGCTTTCCGCCTACGGAGAGGCATTGCCGTCTGACTACGCAAACCGGCTGCGGCGCTACCGATTCGGTGCGGGTGTGGCCAAGGTCGATTTCGTGCTGTCAGGCGACGTGCCGTGGAGCGACCCCCGCCTGGCCGACGCGGTGACGTTTCACCTCGGCGGGACCCGCGCTCAGATGGCCGAGGCTGAGGCCGCCGTAGCGGCCGGCCGGCATGCCGACCGGCCGATGGTATTGGCCGCACTGCCGCACATCGCCGACCCCGGCCGCGTCGACCCGAAGGGTCTGCGGCCCTTCTGGACCTACGCACATGTGCCGCCGGGTTCGCCGGTTGACCAGACCGAGGCCGTCACCGCGACGATCGAGCGATTCGCCCCCGGCTTTCGCGACGTCGTCGTCGCGGCCCGCAGCGTGCCGGCGGCGCGGATGGCCGAACACAACGCCAACTACGTCGGCGGCGACATCGCGGTAGGCGGCAACGACGCATGGCGTGCGCTTGCCGGCCCGACGCCGCGGCTCAACCCCTGGTCCACCCCGCTTCGTGGCGTCTACCTGTGTTCGTCGGCCACACCACCGGGAGCCGGAGTGCACGGCATGGCCGGCTATTACGCGGCGCGGTCGATGTTGCGCCGCGAGTTCGGCGTTGACCGGCCACCTGGCCTGACACCGTGACAAAGCTTGCGAGCCTGGACGGTGAACTATTACGCCACCAAGGACCGACCCGATTCTGCTCGCCGTCATCGCAATTCAGAACGGTCATCGACTCGCTCGGCGGCCTGTGGGCCCAGGGGCCAACCGCGTGAAACTCAGGCGGTTTCGGTGATCGGGCGGTCCACCCAGCTCATCAGGCCGCGCAGTTTCTTGCCGGTGACCTCGATCGGGTGCTCGGCGTTGCGCTTGCGCAGTTCTTCGAGCTCCCTGTTGCCGCCCTCGACATTGGCCACCAGCTTCTTGACGAAGGTGCCGTCCTGAATCTCACTCAGGATCTGCTCCATGCGCTCCTTGGTTCCTGCGTCGATGATGCGTGGCCCCGACAGGTATCCGCCGAATTCCGCGGTGTCGGAGACCGAGTAGTTCATCCGCGCGATCCCGCCCTCGTACATCAGGTCGACGATGAGCTTGAGCTCGTGCAGCACCTCGAAATAGGCCAGCTCGGGCGCATAGCCGGCCTCCACCATCACGTCGAACCCGGTCTTCACCAATTCCTCGGTGCCGCCGCACAACACGGCCTGCTCACCGAACAAGTCGGTCTCGGTCTCGTCCTTGAACGTGGTCTTGATGACGCCGGCGCGGGTGCCGCCGATGCCCTTGGCGTACGACAACGCCAGCGCCAGACCCTCGCCCGTCGGATCCTGTTCGACCGCAACCAGGCACGGAACACCTTTGCCGTCGACGAACTGACGGCGTACCAGGTGGCCGGGCCCCTTGGGGGCCACCATCCCGACCGTGACATCGGCGGGCGGCTTGATCAGCCCGAAGTGGATGTTGAGGCCGTGGCCGAAGAACAGCGCATTGCCCGGTTCCAGGTGCGGCTCGATCTCGTTCTTGAAGATGTCAGCCTGCGCGGTGTCGGGCGCCAGCAGCATGATCAAGTCAGCCCACTTGGCGACCTCCGCCGGCGTGTCGACCTCCAGGCCCTGCTCGGCGACCTTCTCGCGTGACCTCGATCCCTCGCGCAGGCCAACCTTCACCTGCACGCCCGAGTCCCGCAGGCTGAGCGAATGAGCGTGCCCCTGGCTGCCGTAACCGATCACACCCACCCTGCGTCCCTGGATGATCGAAAGGTCGGCGTCATCGTCATAGAACATCTCAACTGCCACAGTCTTTCCTCTGTCTAGGTTGGCGCTTTTCGGAGTCCTTCAGCTTTACCTACCCGTGATGGCGCGCGGACCGCGCGACATCGACACCAGTCCGGATTGGACGATCTCGCGGATGCCATAGGGCTCGAGTACCCGCAGCAGCGCCTCGATCTTGGCAGGCGTGCCGGTGGTCTCGATGACCAATGACTCCGTAGATACGTCGATCACCTTGGCCCGGAACAAGTTCGCGGCTTCGATCACCTGGCCGCGGGTGCCGGCGTCGGCGCGGACCTTGATCAGCACCAGCTCACGGGCCACCGAGTTGTCCTCGTCCTGCTCCACGACCTTGATCACGTTGATCAACTTGTGGAGCTGCTTGCTCACCTGTTCGAGCGGCAGGTCCTCGACCGTGACGACGATCGTCATCCGCGACATGTTCTTCTGTTCGGTGGCACCAACCGCCAACGACTGAATGTTGAAGCCGCGCCGCGAGAACAGCGACGCGACACGGGCCAGCACGCCGGGTTTGTCCTCGACGAGCACCGACAGCGTGTGCGTGGAGATCGTCACTAGACCAGATCCTCGTCGTCGAACAGCGGACGGATGCCGCGGGCGGCCTGGATCTCGTCGTTGCCGGTGCCCGCCGCGACCATGGGCCATACCTGCGCGTCGGCGCCGACGATGAAGTCGATGACCACCGGGCGGTCGTTGATAGCCCGAGCCTGATTGATCACATCGACGACGTCTTCCTCACGCTCGCAACGCAATCCGACGCACCCCAGCGCCTCGGCCAGCTTGACGAAGTCCGGTATCCGGTGCGAGTGGGTGGCCAGGTTGGTCTGCGAGTACCGCTCCTCATAGAACAGTGTCTGCCATTGCCGCACCATGCCAAGGTTGCCGTTGTTGATGACGGCGACCTTGATCGGCGCACCCTCGATTGCGCACGTGGCCAGCTCCTGGTTGGTCATCTGGAAGCAGCCGTCACCGTCGATGGCCCACACCTCGGCCTCGGGTCGCGCGAGCTTGGCCCCCATCGCGGCAGGGATCGCGAAGCCCATCGTGCCGAGGCCGCCGGAGTTGATCCACGTGCGCGGGTTCTCATAAGAGATGAACTGCGCTGCCCACATCTGGTGCTGACCGACGCCTGCGACATACACCGCATCCGGCCCGGCGAGCTTGCCGATCGACTGGATCACGTATTCCGGGCTGAGGCTGCCGTCGCTCTGCGGGCCATAGCTCAGCGGATAGGTGTTCTGCACGCCGCGCAGGTACTGCCACCAGCTGTCCAGGTTGGCGGCGACGTTGCTCGTCGTGCGTAGCGCCTCGATCAGCTCGGTGATCACGGCCTTCACGTCGCCGACGATCGGCACGTCGGCGTTGCGGTTCTTGCCGATCTCGGCCGGGTCGATGTCGGCGTGGATCACCTTGGCCTCGGGGGCGAAGGAATCCAGCTTGCCGGTCACCCGGTCATCGAAGCGCGCGCCGAGCGCGATGATCAGGTCGCTGCGTTGCAGCGCCGCGACCGCCGCGACGGTGCCGTGCATGCCGGGCATGCCGAGGTTCTGCGGGTGGCTGTCGGGGAACGCGCCACGCGCCATCAGCGTGGTCACGACGGGAATGCCGGTCAGTTCGGCCAGATCGAGCAGCTCCGCGCTGGCGTCGCCGCGAATCGCGCCTCCGCCGACGTACAGCACCGGCTTGCGCGCCGCGGGGATCAGCTTCGCCGCCGCCCGAATCTGCTTGGTGTGCGGCTTGGTGGTCGGCCGGTAGCCGGGCAGCTCCAGTCGGGGCGGCCAGCTGAACGTGCACACGCCCTGCAGCACGTCCTTCGGGATGTCGACCAGGACCGCACCGGGCCGGCCGCTGGAGGCGATGTGGAAGGCCTCGGCGATGACCTGCGGGATGTCGTCGCCGCTGCGCACCAGGAAGTTGTGCTTGGTGATCGGCATCGTGATACCGGAGATGTCGGCTTCCTGGAACGCGTCGGTGCCGATCAGCGCCCGGCCGACCTGACCCGTGATGGCCACCACCGGAACCGAATCCATCTGCGCGTCGGCGAGCGGGGTGACCAGGTTGGTCGCGCCCGGCCCGGAGGTCGCCATGCACACGCCGACACGGCCGGTCGCGTGTGCGTAGCCGCTGGCCGCGTGACCGGCGCCCTGCTCATGGCGGACGAGCACGTGGCGCAGCTGTTGTGAGTCGAACAGCGGGTCGTACACCGGAAGCACTGCGCCGCCGGGGATACCGAAGATCACCTCGACGCCAAGCTCCTCCAGTGACCGGATTACCGCGTGAGCGCCGGTAAGCTGTTGCGGCGCAACTCGTTTGACCTGATCCGACCCGTTTCCGGGCGGCGCCGGGGCGGTCCGGTCCGGTGGTCGCGTGGTGGGTGCCCTCACGGTGTCCTCTTTGTTCTCGTGTTCATGGTGTGATCGTTCGTGGTACTCGGACAACAAAAAACCCCCGGCAGCGTCTGCCGCTGCACGAGGGTTGCGCGTCGGTGGTTGCTGGCTAGGCCGGGCTACACACCAACGCGCCGACCAATTACTACGAGCAATCCGCTTGCCTGCATAGCACCCGACGGTAGTCGCCGCACTGGTCAAAGGTCAAATTCGTCACCAGTGGAATGATGCTGGTATGGCCAGCGAACCCTCCACCGCGCCCGCGCCGGTCGTGATCAGGATTTCCCCGATCGCGCACATTGCGGTCGGCTTCTTCACGCTGGGTCTGCTGGTGCCCGTGCTCACCTGGCCGGTGACCGCGCCGCTGCTGGCGATCCCGGTGCTGCTCTCGGCGTTGATCGTGCGGCTGAGGACGGTGGCCGACCCACACTCGGTCACGGTCCGCACGCTGCTCGGCAGCCGCACCGTCGCCTGGGGCGACATCGAGGGATTGCGGTTCGTCAAAGGCTCGTGGGCGCGCGCGCAGCTGAAAGCCGGCAAGGAATTGCGATTGCCCGCCGTCACGTTCGCCACGTTGCCGGAACTGGCGGAGGTCAGTGGTGGCCGGGTGCCCAACCCGTACGCGCGCTGACGCCGGCTCAGCTCAGCGGGTTGTGGCCGTTGAGCAGCACCCATGCCGCGACGCCGCCGCCGATGCCCAGCAGTAGCGCAACGAACGATCCGATGAATGGCCGGCGCGCCCAGCCCCGTCCCGCGTCAAAGCCGTAGCGCCCGGGCCCCACCAGGATGATCGCGGCCAGCGCGACGATCATCAGCACCTGGTACGCGTTGGCGTTCGGCAGGAAGAACGCGAAGTACCCTCCGTCGTGCTGGGCGGCGATGCTGGCCAGCACGCCATTGAGCAGGTAGGCCAGCGCCGCCGCACCGGCCACCGGGGTCAACAGCCCCAGCACGAGCAGCACCCCGGCCGCAATCTGGGTGCCTGCGCCCAGATACGTCAGGATGTCGGCGTGCTGGTAGCCCAAGTCCGACAGCGAGTTCCTGAACCCGGCCAGCCCCTGCCCACCCCACCAGCCGAACGCCTTCTGCAGGCCGTGCGCGACGAGGATCACCCCGACACCGACGCGCAGCAGCAGCAGACCCAGGTCCTGAGTGCCGCGGCGGCCGGCCGCGCGCACCCGGTCGTCGATGTACTCGTCATGCATGACCTCGGCCGGTGCGGGTGCCGCGTGCCGCCCGGCCGTATCCGGCTGGACGTACGGCAGCGGCTCAGGGTCACTCAACAACCCCAGCCCGCGGCGGCTGGGAACCGGGTTGTCGGCGTTGTAATGCGGAATGGTGGTGGTCTCGAAATCGCCCCCGTACGTCGCGGAGGGCAGGTCGTCTTCAGGGTCGACCAGGCTTGCCGAACTGGGCCGTTGCCAGGCGCTGGGGTCATGCGGGTGACTGGTCACGGTGTCAGCGTAAGTGCAACGAAGGCCCGAATCGCGGATTTAGACCGCGCCGTCACCTCACCTTTACCTCCCCGGTATCCGGAACTGCACAAGAGTCACGGAGAGTCAACGTGGCGTGCGCAGCGGAACTGTCCGTAACCTGGCGGGCATGCGGGTGCGCGGGCCGGTCAAGGGTGCGCTGGTGGCGCTGTGCGCCGCGGGGCTGCTGGCGACCGGCTGCGCCAGGTTCGACAATGCCCAATCGGCCCCGTTCACCACCGCGCCGGAGCTCAAACCGGCGCCGTCGTCGACGCCGCCACCCCCGCCGCCGCTGCCACCGCAGCCCTTCCCGAAGCAGTGCCCCGCCCCCGGCGTGATGCAGGGCTGCCTGGACAGCACCAGCGGCCTGATCATGGGCCCGAACAGCAAGTCGGCGCTGGTCGCCGAACGCACCACGGGCGCCGTCAAAGAGGTGTCGGTCAGCGCCGAACCCAAGGTCAAGACCGTTATCCCCGTCGACCCGTCCGGCGACGGCGGCCTCATGGACATCGTGCTGTCGCCGACCTACTCGCAGGACCGGCTGATGTACGCCTACGTGAGCACGCCCACCGACAATCGGGTGATCCGCATCGCCGACGACGACATCCCCAAGGACATCCTCACCGGCATTCCCAAGGGCCCGACCGGCAACAGGGGTGCGCTGATCTTCACCAGCCCGACGACCCTCGACGTACTCACTGGCGACACCGGCAACCCGGCGCTGGCGGCGGATCCCAAGTCGCCGGCCGGAAAGCTGATCCGGATCGAGCAGCCGACAACCGTCAACCAGGCCCCGGTGACCACGGCGATGAGCGGCATGGGCTCAGCCGGTGGCCTGTGCACCGACCCCGCCGACGGCTCGCTGTACATCACCGACCGCACCCCCACCGCCGACCGGCTGCAGCGGATCACCGCTGACTCCAAGCAGTCGACGGTCTGGACATGGCCAGACAAGCCCGGGGTGGCGGGTTGCGCCGCGCTGGATGGCACGGTGCTGGTGAACCTGATCAACACGAAGCAGACCGTCGCTGTGCGACTGGCGCCCGGCACGGGTGCGGTCACCGGGCAGCCGGAGGTGGTGCGCCAGGACCAGCACGGTCACGCCTGGGCGCTCGAGGTGGCGCCCGACGGCAACGTATGGGGCGCGACGGTCAACAAGACGTTCGGCGACGCCGAGAAACTCGACGACGTGGTGTTCCCGTTGTTCCCGCAGGGCGGCGGCTTCCCGCGCAGCAACGACGACATCGTCTAGCCTGCGCCGCCGCCCGGTCAGTACCTGACGGCTGACGTCCCGGTGCTCTCAGCCGGCCCAAGTCAGCTACAGGCCGCCAACACCAATTCGCGCACACGGGCGGCGTCGGCCTGGCCCTTGGTGGCTTTCATCACCGCGCCGACGATCGCACCGGCCGCCTGCACCTTGCCGCCGCGGATCTTCTCGACGATGTCCGGATTGGCGGCCAGCGCCTCGTCCACCGCGGCCTGGATCAGCGAGTCGTCTCGCACGAGTTCCAGCCCGCGCGCAACCATCACCTGCTCGGGCTCCCCCTCCCCGGCCAACACACCCTCGACGACTTGGCGGGCCAGCTTGTTCGACAGCTTGCCCTCGTCGGTAAGGCGCACCACCGCGGCCACCTGCCCCGGCGTGATCCGCAGTTGGCCCAATTCGACGTCGGCCTCATTGGCCTTCTGCACCAGGAAGTTTCCCCACCACGCGCGGGCTGCCTCGCTGGAGGCGCCACGTTCGACGGTGGCCGCCACCAGCTCGACCGCTCCGGCGTTGACGAGGTCGCGCATCACCTCGTCGGACACGGCCCATTGCTGCTGAATGCGCTTGCGCCGCAGCCACGGCAGCTCGGGGAGCGTGTGGGCCAGCTGGTCCACCAGCTCGGCGCCGGGAGCGACCGGCTCCAGGTCGGGTTCTGGGAAGTAGCGGTAGTCCTGCGCGGATTCCTTGCTGCGTCCTGGCGAGGTGTACCCATCCTCGTGGAAGTGGCGGGTTTCCTGCGTGACTCGACCGCCGTTGGTCAAAACTGCGGCCTGCCGGCGCATCTCGTAGCGGACGGCGACCTCGACGCTCTTGAGCGAGTTGACGTTCTTGGTCTCCGTGCGGATTCCGAATTCCGTTGTTCCGGTGGGCATCAGCGACACGTTAGCGTCGCATCGCATCGAACCCTGGTCCATCCGCACGTCGGATACTCCCAGCGCGAGCAAGAGCTCCCGCAATGCCGTCACATATGCGCGCGCGGTCTCGGGCGCGCGCGCACCAGCGCCGACGATCGGCTTGGTGACGATCTCGATCAGCGGCACGCCGGCCCGGTTGTAGTCGAGCAGCGACATCGTCGCCCCCGCGATGCGACCGGTCTCGCTGCCCAGATGGGTCAGCTTGCCGGTGTCTTCTTCCATGTGCGCACGCTCGATCTCCACCCGGAACGTGCTGCCCTCGTCCAGCGGCACGTCGAGGTACCCGTTGACCGCGATCGGCTCGTCGTACTGCGAAATCTGGTAATTCTTCGGCATGTCCGGGTAGAAGTAGTTCTTCCGGGCGAACCGGCACCACGGCACGATCTGGCAGTTCAGCGCGAGCCCGATCCGGATCGCCGACTCCACCGCGGCGGCGTTGAGCACCGGCAGCGATCCCGGCAACCCCAGGCATACCGGGCACACGTTGGTGTTGGGTTCGCCACCGAAAGCGTTCACGCACCCGCAGAACATCTTGGTTGCGGTCGACAACTCGACATGAACCTCGAGGCCGAGTACCGGGTCGAATTGCGCGATGACGTAGTCGTAGTCGAGGAGTTCGGCCGCGCGAGCGATGGTCATAGTCGCAATTTTAGTAACCGGGCTCAGCCGAAGAACGCCGCGGCGTCGTCGTAGCGGCTCTGCGGCACCAGCTTGAGCTGTCGAGTTGCGTCGGCCAACGGCACCCTGCCGATGTCCTGGCCGCGCAGCGAGACCATCATCCCGTACTCGCCGGCATGGGCCGCGTCGGCGGCGTTCACGCCGAACCGGGTCGCGAGCACGCGGTCATACGCGGTGGGCGTTCCGCCGCGCTGCACGTGGCCCAGCACCGTGGTCCGCACCTCTTTCTTGATGCGCTTTTCGACCTCGATCGCCAGCTGTGCGGCGACCCCGGTGAACCGCTCGTGCCCGAACTCGTCGAGGCCGCCCTCCCGCAGCTGCATCGAGCCCCTGGCGGGTTTGGCGCCTTCGGCCACCACGCAGATGAAGTGCGAGTCGCCCCGCTGGAAGCGGCCCTTGACCAGTCGGCAGACTTCCTCGATGTCGAACGGCACCTCGGGGATCAGGGTCATGTGCGCGCCCGAGGCCAGCCCCGCATTCAACGCGATCCAGCCGGCGTGGCGGCCCATCACCTCGACCAGCATCACGCGTTGGTGCGACTCAGCCGTGCTGTGCAGCCGGTCGATCGCCTCGGTCGCGATTGTCAGCGCGGTGTCGTGGCCGAAAGTCACGTCGGTGCAATCGATGTCGTTGTCGATGGTCTTGGGCACCCCGATCACGGGGACATTCTCTTCGGAGAGCCAGTGCGCGGCAGTCAGCGTCCCCTCGCCGCCGATCGGGATCAGCACGTCGATGCCGTTGTCGTCCAGTGTCTGCTTGATCTGGTCGAGCCCGGTCCGCAATTTCTCCGGGTGCACCCGGGCGGTGCCGAGCACCGTGCCGCCCTTGGCCAGCAGCCTGTCGTTGCGGTCGTCGTTCTTGAGCTGGATGCGACGGTTCTCCAGCAGCCCGCGCCAGCCGTCCTGAAACCCGACGACCGACGAGCCGTAGCGCGCGTCGCAGGTGCGCACGACCGCTCGGATCACCGCGTTCAGCCCGGGACAATCCCCTCCACCGGTCAGGATTCCGATCCGCATGCCGCCATCTTCCCCCCTGCCCGTGGCGCGGGCAGCGCGATCGTCAGATGGCCGTCGGCAACGGACCCCGGGCGGCTTCGTACGCTGCGCCGACTCGGTAGAGCCGGTCGTCGGCCAGCGCCGGGGCCATGATCTGCAGGCCCACCGGCAGCGAGTCGTCGGGCGAAAGGCCCGACGGCACCGACATTCCGCTGTGGCCGGCCAGGTTCAGCGGCAACGTGCACAGATCGAACAGGTACATCGCCAGTGGATCATCGACCTTCTCGCCGAGCCGGAACGCGGTCGTCGGTGTGGCCGGCGATACCAGCACGTCCACGCGCTGGTACGCCTCATCGAGGTCGCGGGCGATGAGTGTGCGGACCTTCTGCGCCCGGTTGTAATACGCCTCGTAATAGCCCGCCGACAGCGCGTAACTTCCGATCATGATGCGGCGCTTGACCTCCGGGCCGAAGCCGGCCGCGCGGGTCAGGGCCATCACCTCTTCCGCGCTGTGGGAGCCGTCGTCGCCGACGCGCAGCCCGTAACGCATCCCGTCGAAGCGGGCCAGGTTCGACGACACCTCCGACGGCAGGATCAGGTAGTAGGCCGCCAGCGCGTGGTCGAAATGCGGACAGGACACCTCGCTGACCTCGGCACCGAGCGCTTTGAGCTGCTCGACGGCTGCGTTGAACGATTCGAGCACACCGGCCTGGTAGCCGTCGCCCCGTAGCTGGCTGACCACCCCGATGCGCACACCGCGTAGATCGCCGCGGGCGCCCGCGCGGGCCGCGGCGACGACGTCAGGAACCTGGGCGTCGATGGAGGTGGAGTCTTTCGCGTCGTGCCCGGCGATCACCGCGTGCAGCAGCGCGGTGTCGAGCACCGTGCGTGCACACGGTCCGCCCTGGTCCAGCGACGACGCGCAGGCCACCAGTCCGTAGCGCGACACCGTGCCGTAGGTCGGTTTGACGCCGACGGTCGCGGTCAGCGCTGCTGGCTGCCGGATCGACCCCCCGGTATCGGAGCCGATCGCCAGCGGCGCCTGGAACGCGGCCAGTGCCGCCGCGCTGCCGCCGCCCGAGCCGCCGGGCACCCGGTCGACGTTCCACGGGTTGCGGGTCGGGCCGTATGCGGAGTTCTCCGTCGACGAGCCCATCGCGAACTCGTCCATGTTGGTCTTGCCGAGGATCGGGATACCGGCGGCTCGCAGCCGTAGCGTGACGGTTGCGTCGTAAGGCGGGTGCCAGCCTTCGAGGATCCTGGAGCCGCAGGTGGTCGGCATGTCGGTGGTGGTGAACACGTCCTTGAGCGCCAGCGGGACCCCGGCCAGCGGGGCCACGTCCTCCCCGGCGGCGACCGCGGCGTCGACTCGTGCGGCGTCGGCCAGCGCCTGATCGGCGGCCACATGCAAAAACGCTCGGTACTGGTCGTCGGTGGCCTCGATCTGGTCCAGGCAGGCCCGCGTCACCTCGACCGACGACAATTCGCGCCGCGCGATCTTGTCGGCCAGGGTCGCGGCGTCGAGCCTGATGATGTCGCTCATTCGGGCTCTCCGAGGATCCGCGGGACCGCGAATCGGCCGTCGACCGCCTCAGGCGCGTCGGCCAGCACCTGCTCCCGCGGCAGCGACGGTTCGACCACGTCTGGGCGCATCACGTTGACGGCCTTGAGCGGATTGTCCGTCGGTTCCACGCCAGACACGTCGACGGACTGGATCTGGCTGACGTAACCCAGGATCGCGTCGAGCTGTCCGGCAAAACTGTCCAATTCGGCGTCGGTCAGCGCCAGGCGGGCGAGCCTGGCCAGATGAGCCACCTCATCGCGGGAGATCTGGGACACGAGCGCCAAGCCTATCGGGCCGCGCTCGCCGGAATGCTGAGCAGACCGGGCTGTGCGACAGTGTGCGCGTGCCTTCGTATCTGCTGCGGATCCAGCTGGTCGATCGACCGGGCAGCCTCGGTTCACTGGCCGTGGCTCTCGGGTCGGTAGGTGCCGACATCCTGTCGCTGGACGTGGTGGAGAGGATGTCGGGATGCGCGATCGATGACCTGGTGGTCGACCTGCCGCCCGGGGGGATGCCGGACATGCTGATAACCGCGGCGGAGGCGCTCAACGGTGTGCGGGTGGACAGCATCCGCCCGCACACCGGCCTGCTGGAGGCGCACCGCGAACTCGAGTTGATCGACCACATCGCGGCAGGCGGCGACCGGATGGCCAAGCTGCAGGTGCTCGCCGACGAAGCGCCCCGGGTGCTGCGCGTGGGCTGGTGCACTGTGCTGCGGCTCAATGACGGGGGACTTGATCGGGTCGTCGGCAGCCCCGGCGCACCGGAGACGCTGGCCGCTTCGGCGCCGTGGCTGCCCCTCGACCACGCCGCCGCGTTGGACGGCACCGCCGACTGGGTGCCGCAGGTGTGGCGGGATATGGATACGACGCTGGCGGCGGCGCCGCTCGGCGAGCCGCGCACCGCGGTGATGCTCGGCCGTCCCGGCGGCCCAGACTTTCGTCCGTCGGAGGTGGCGCGGCTCGGCTACCTGGCCGGCATCGTCGCGACGATTTTGCGGTAGCGCACAGCGGTCGTCACGGCGTAATAGCCGACAGCTCTTCGCCGTTAGACGTGTTGACATGACAGAGCGGATCGGCCTGTCGATCGGGGCCACCAATTTTGCAGCCGTCGCTTCGCGTGGCGCGACCGCGACGCGGCGTTCGGTGCTGACGCTGTACCGCCATCGGCCACCGGAGCTGGGCGTGCCCTTCCAGAACCCCGATATCGACCGGCGTGGGCAGGTGCTCACCGACTTCGTCGACCGCGTCGGCAACCCGGTGCGGCTCGTGGCTTCCGACGGCTCCGCGCACCGCGCCGACGCGCTGGTGGCCGACGCGTTGTGCGCGCTGATGTACGCGATCGCCGATGGGCTGCCGCCGGCGCAGCCCGCGACCGTCGCGTTCCCTGCGCACTGGTCGGCGACCGCGGTTGCGGCGCTCCGCCGCGCGTTGGCCGCGCTGCCGGAGTGGTCGGCGGCCGCCGGTGCGGTCCCGCTGATGCCGGACGCAGCGGCCGGGCTCAACGCGCTGGCACACCAGCCCGGCCTTCCGGCGCGGGGGGTGGTCGCGCTGTGCGACTTCGCAGGCACAGGCACAAGTGTCACGTTGGCCGACGCCGGAGACGGTTTACGCCCGATCGGGCCGACCGCGCCGCACCGACCTCTCCGGCGATCTGATCGACCACGCGTTGCTCAAACACGTTCTCGCCGACGTTCCCGATGACGCGGGGTTCTCAGGTACCGCGGCACTCGGTTCGCTGGCGCAGCTGCGGGCGGAATGCCGCGGCGCGAAAGAGCGGCTGTCGGCAACCCCAGTCACGACGTTGCTAGCCGACCTGCCGGGATTCGGCGGCACCGTCCGCCTCACCCGCGCCGAGCTCGAGGACGAGATCCGCGGTCCATTGGCGGAATTCATGAGCGTCGTGCATGAGACGTTGGCCCGCAACGGGGTTCGGCCGTCGGATCTCGCCGCGGTCGCGTCCGTGGGCGGCGGCGC
>NZ_DATFYW010000093.1:0-7876 GCF_035314905.1 Mycobacterium sp. | reverse complement strand
GGAGCAGACAAGCGCGACGTGGTTGACGCCGCTGAGGGCGAATTCCGGGTTGGTGTTCTCGGGTTTGATCATCTGCGCCTCCTGCGCCCTTCTCAACAGCCGAATCTGAATCTAACATCAGGTTCAGGTTGTGCTCAATGCTCCCAGCGAACCGATGACCGTCAGGAGCCTTATGTCGATACAGCGGGGCGAGTTGCCGACCGTGCGTGGGCGTCAGACCGCGGCGGCCATCGACGCGGCGGCCCGAACAGTAATCGCCCGCAAGGGCATTCTTGCGACGACGATCTCCGACATCACGGCCGAGGCAGGGCGCTCCACGGCGTCGTTTTATAACTACTACGACTCCAAAGAAGCGATGATCCGCGAATGGGCGCTGCGCTTCCGCAACGAAGCCAACGAGCGCGCGACGTCGGTGACGCGGCACGGGCTGACAAACCGCGAGCGCGCTCGGGAGGCCGCGGCCGCCCACTGGCGCACGTACCGGCACCGCCTGGCGGAGATGATCAGCGTGTCTCAGCTGGCGATGGTAAGCGACGACTTCGCCGAATACTGGGCGGAGCTGTGCGCGATCCCGATCTCGTTCGTCACCGAGATGGCGAAACGCGCCCAGTCCGAAGGTTATTGCCCAGAGGACGAACCCCAGCTCGTCGCGGTGGCGATCGTGTCGATGTTCAACCAGTTCTGCTACGTGCAGCTCAGCGGCAAGGCGGGAGCCGCCGAAGACCTCGATGACGAAGCGTGCATAACCACGCTCGCCAACATCTTCTACCGCGCCGTCTACTGCAAGGAGGCCGTCTGACATGGGTTCGGCGCCGGGAGTTGTCCGTGAGTTTGTCGGCCTGCCGTCCCCCACCGCCCGGCGCGGGGCCGCCGGCGGCCATCCCTGCCAGGGCCTGTACCACCGGGCGGTGGGGCGCAAGCCGAAAGTGGCGATGATCGCGACGCACTACCAGATCGACTTCTCCGAGCACTATCTCGCCGACTACATGGCTACCCGCGGTATCGGCTTCCTCGGCTGGAACACCCGCTTCCGCGGCTTCGAGAGCAGTTTCCTGCTCGACCACGCGCTGGTCGACATCGGCGTGGGGGTAAGCTGGTTACGCGCGGTTCAGGATGTGGAAACCGTTGTACTGCTTGGCAATTCCGGCGGCGGTTCGCTGATGGCGGCCTACCAGTCACAGGCCATGGAACCCAACATCGTGGCACCGGCGGGGATGCGGCCTGCCGCCGGCCTCGACGACCTGCCCCCGGCCGATGGCTATGTCGCCAGCGCCGCACACCCGGGCCGCCCTGACGTGCTGACCGCCTGGATGGACGGTGCCGTCGTCGACGAGAACGACCCCGTCGCTACCGACCCCGACCTCGACATCTTCGACGAGCGCAACGGGCCGCCGTTCCAGGCCGAGTTCGTCGAGCGCTACCGGTCGGCGCAACTGGCCCGCAACCACGCGATCACGGACTGGGCCGAAACCGAACTCAAGCGCGTCCGGGCGGCGGGCTTCAGTGACCGCCCGTTCACGGTGATGCGCACGTGGGCCGATCCGCGGATGGTGGATCCGACGCTGGAACCCACGAAACGTCAACCGAATATGTGCTATGCCGGGGTCCCGGTCAAGGCCAACCGGTCATCGCACGGCATCGCCGCCGCCTGCACGCTGCGCAACTGGCTCGGAATGTGGAGCCTGCGCCACGCGCAGACCCGCGCCGAACCCCATCTCGCACGCGTCGACTGCCCCGCGTTGGTCATCAACGCGGAGGCCGACACCGGGGTGTTCCCGTCGGACGCCAAGCGCATCTATCGGGCGTTGGCCTCCGACGACAAGACGCAGGTGTCAATCGACACCGACCACTACTTCACCACCCCGGGCGCACGAAGCGAGCAGGCCGATACGATCGCGAAGTGGATCGCCAAGCGGTGGCGCTGAGGGTTCTTGCGCACTTCGTTCCCGGCGAGAAAGTTCTCGAGTTCCTTGCGCCGCATACTGATTGGCTTGACGTCCGGTACTGCGCCGAGGACGACGACGACACGCTTTACCGAGAGCTGCCCGACGCCGAGGTGATCTGGCATGTTCTGCGGCCGCTGACGGCGGCCGACCTCGAGCGCGGACGGCGGCTTCGGCTGGTGCACAAACTCGGCGCCGGAGTGAACACGATCGACGTCGAGGCCGCGACGAGGCTCGGCGTCGCGGTCGCCAACATGCCCGGCGCGAACGCGCCCTCGGTCGCGGAGGGAACCCTGCTGCTGATGTTGGCCGCGCTGCGGCGGCTGACCGCGCTGGACCGTGAGACGCGCGCCGGCGCAGGCTGGCCCACCGACCCGTCGCTCGGCGAAACGGTGCGCGACATCGGCTCGTGCACGGTCGGGCTGGTGGGATACGGCAACATCGCCCGGCGCGTGGAGATGATCGTCGCGTCGATGGGCGCGACGGTCCTGCACACCAGCACCCGCGAGGACGGCAGCCCGGGCTGGCGGCGGCTTCCAGACCTGCTTGCCGCCAGCGAGATCGTGTCATTGCACCTGCCCCTGACCGCGCACACATCCAACCTGATCGACGGCGATGCGCTGGCCAACATGCGGAGCGACGCGGTGCTGGTCAACACGTCGCGCGGGGCGATCGTCGACGAGGCCGCGCTGGTCGACGCGTTGCACCGCGGCCGGCTGGCGGCGGCGGGGCTCGATGTCTTCGCCGTCGAGCCGGTCAAGCCCGGCAACCCGCTGTTGGCGCTGGACAATGTGGTGCTCACCCCGCACGTGACCTGGTATACCGCCGACACGATGCGCCGCTACCTCGCTGAGGCCGTGGACAACTGCATGCGGCTGCGGGACGGCAGTGAGTTGGCGAACGTCGTAAACAGGTAGCCTCGGTACCAACCGACCGGTTATTTGGAGGAAGGCAACGTATGCCTATCGCGATTACTCCCGAGCACAAGGACCTGGCCGACTCGGTGCGCGCCCTCCTCGAGCGGGTCGCGCCGTCGGAAGTGCTGCATGCGGCGCTGGAGACGCCGATCGAAAACCCGCCCCCGTACTGGCGGGCAGCCGCAGAACAGGGTCTGCAGGGCGTGCATCTGTCGGAATCGGTAGGCGGACAGGGCTTCGGCATCCTCGAGCTGGCCGTCGTTATCGCGGAGTTCGGCCGCGGCGCGGTGCCTGGGCCATTCGTTCCGTCGGCCATCGCCAGCGCCCTGATCAACGCCGACGACTCCGAGGCGAAGGTGCTCGGCGACCTTGCCTCGGGCACGGCAATCGCCGCGTTCGCGCTGGCGTCGTCACTGACCGCCATCCGCCAGGGCGATGCGTTGGTGGTCCGTGGCGAGGCCCGATCGGTGCCGTCGGCCGCCGACGCGTCGCTGCTGGTGCTGCCCGTCGCCGGCCTGGATCCGGAAACCAGCGGCACCGAATGGGTGGTGATCGACGCCGACCGGCTCGAGGTCGAGCCGGTCACATCGGTCGACCTGCTGCGGCCGGTGGCGCATGTGCGGGCCAACGCCGTCGAGGTGCCCGTGGACCGGGTTCTGTCCAACCTCAGCGTCACCGCCGCGCGGTCGCTGGCGTCCACACTGCTGTCGGCAGAGGCCGTCGGCGTGGCGCGCTGGGCTACCGACACGGCGTCGGCGTACGCGAAGATCCGCGAACAGTTCGGCCGCCCGATCGGGCAGTTCCAGGCGATCAAGCACAAGTGTGCCGAGATGGCCGCCGACACCGAGCGCGCCGTCGCCGCGGTCTGGGATGCGGCGCGGGCGATCGACGAAGGGCTTGAAAAGCCCGAGGCCGCAGCAGAGTTCGCGGCCGCAGTGGCCGCGACGTTGGCGCCGGCCGCCGCGCAGCGGTGTACGCAGGATTGCATCCAGGTCCATGGCGGCATCGGGTTCACCTGGGAGCACGACACCAACGTCTACTACCGCCGCGCCCTGGGCATCGTCGCCGCGTTCGGCCGCGCCGCCGACTACCCGCAGCAGGTGATCGACGTCGCCACCACGACCGGTCTGCGGCCCCTCGACATCGACCTCGATCCTGAGACCGAGAAGCTGCGCGAGGAGATTCGTGCGGAAGTCGCGGCACTGAAGGCCATTCCACGTGCCGAGCGAGCGGCCGCGATCGCCGAGGGCGGATGGGTAGCGCCGCACCTGCCCAAGCCGTGGGGCCGCTCGGCCAGCCCGGTCGAGCAGATCATCATCCAGCAGGAGTTCACCACGGGCCAGGTCAAGCGGCCACAGCTGGGTATCGCGGCGTGGCTCGTGCCGTCGATCGTCGCGTTCGGCACGGATGCGCAGAAGCAACGATTCCTCCCGCCCACGTTCCGCGGCGAGATCATCTGGTGCCAGCTGTTTTCCGAACCGGGCGCGGGCTCCGACCTCGCCGGGCTGTCCACCAAGGCCACCAAGGTCGACGGCGGGTGGCGGATCACTGGTCAGAAGATCTGGACGACCGCCGCGCAGTTCTCGCAGTGGGGTGCGCTGCTGGCCCGCACCGATCCGTCCGCGCCGAAGCACAACGGCATCACCTACTTCCTGCTGGACATGTCCAGCGAGGGTGTTCAGGTCCGGCCGCTGCGCGAACTGACGGGCGGAGCGATGTTCAACACGGTGTTCATCGACGACGTGTTCGTGCCCGACGACCTCGTGCTGGGCGGGGTCGACCGCGGCTGGGAGGTCAGCCGCAACACGCTGACCGCCGAACGCGTGTCGATCGGCAGCAGCGAGCCGCCGTTCCTTGCCAACCTCGAAGGTTTCGTCGAGTTCATCCGCGAAGGCCACTTCGACCAGGTCGCCCAGAACCGCGCTGGCAGGCTGATCGCCGAGGGCCACGCGGCCAAGGTGCTCAGCCTGCGGTCGACGCTGCTCACCCTCGCCGGCTTCGACGCGATGCCGTCGGCGGCCGTGTCGAAGTTGCTCTCGATGCGTACCGGGCAGGGCTACGCGGAGTTCGGGGTGTCGTCGTTCGGGACCGACGGCGCTATCGGCGATCCCCAACAGCTGGAAGGCAGGTGGGCCGACTACCTACTGCACAGCCGGGCGACGACGATCTACGGCGGCACCTCAGAAGTGCAGCTCAACATCATCGCCGAGCGGCTGCTCGGCCTGCCTCGCGATCCCTGACCCGCCCCGGCGGTCAGTCGACCTCGATGTTGCGCAGTTCTCGCTTGAGGATCTTGCCGGTGGGATTGCGCGGCAACTCGTCGAGGAAGATCACTTCGCGAGGCACCTTGTAGCGGGCCAGGTGGTCGCGCACGTATCTCTTGACGGTGTCCTCGTCGAGGTCTGAGTTCTCCTGCCTGACGACGAACGCACGCAGCCGTGCGCCCCACTCCGCATCTTCGACGCCGAGCGCGGTGGCCTCCACGACCTGCGGATGGCCGCTGATGAGGTCCTCGACCTCGGCGGGGAACACGTTCTCGCCACCGGAGACGATCATCTCGTCGTCGCGGCCGGTGACATAGAGCAGCCCGTTCTCGTCGAAATAGCCCATGTCTCCCGACGAGAGCAGGCCGTCGATGATCTGCTTGCCGCCGCCGCCGGTGTAGCCCTCGAACGGGAAGGTGTTGCCGACGAAGATCCGGCCCACCTGGCCCTGCGGCAGTTCCTTGCCCTGCTCGTCGAGAATCTTGACCCGTACTCCCTTGACCACCGGCCCGACCGTCCCCGGGTTGACGTCGAGGTCCTCCGGGCGTGCGATCGTCGCGAACGCGATCTCGGTGGAGCCGTAGAGGTTGTAGATCACCGGGCCGAGATCCTTGAGCGCGCGGTTGGCGAGCTCGGCGCCCAGCTGCGAACCCGAGACGAACACGATGCGCAGCGACGACAGGTCTGGTTTGCGTTCGAGCTTGTCCAGCGCGTCGAGAATGCGCGACAACATCACCGGCACCACGACAAGCGCTGTCGCGCGGTGCTTTTCGATGTCCTCCAGGACCGTCGCCGGGCGGAACTTGCGGCGCAGCACCAGCGTCGAGCCCAGCGTCATTGCAATCGTCGCGTGCAGATAACCCAGCGCATGGAACATCGGCGCCGGCAGCGAGGTCACTTCGCCGGAGCGGAACGGTACGTGCGACAGCACGCCGCCGATCGGGCCCAGCGTCGGCGGCTGGCCGCGGGACGCACCCTTCGGTGTTCCGGTGGTCCCGCTGGTCAGGATCACCAGCGATGAATGCTTCGACGGCTTCGGCGCCGGTTCCCTGCTGCTGCGGGCGATCAATTCGGCGAGCGTCTCATCGGTGCTGCCCGATGGTAGGTCGCTGTCCGGGTTGGTGCCCAGCGCCCGCAACCGGCCAAGCTCGAACCTCGCCATCGACACCGCTTCGCTGTATTCGTCGTCGTAGATCAGCAGCCGCGCGCCTTCACGCTCGGCGACTTCGGCGATCTGCCGCCCGGAGAACTCGGTGTTCATCAGGATCGTGCGGGCCCCCACCCGCGCGCATCCGTAGTTGGCAATCGCGAACCAGCGGCTGTTGCGGCCCAGGATCGCCACACCGTCCCCGCCCCCGATGCCCATCTCGACCAAGCCGTTGGCGACCGCGTTCACGCTGTCATCGAGTTCGCGGAATGTCAGTGCGCCTTCTTCGTCGATGATCGCGGCGCGGTGTGGCGTGCGGCGCGCGTTCACCGCCGGGAGCATTCCCATCTCGCCCCACCGCATGAAGTCCGCGGCCATCGCCACGATGTTCTGCGGCGGCTCGATCTTGAGCGCGCCCGCCTCGAATATCTTGCGCAGGTAGTGCAGTTCCGCCGCGCCGCGGTCGGCGTACTGCCGCGCCTTTGCGGCGGTCTGCGACGCGAGTTCGGCAACGTTCAGCGTAGGCATGAGCACCACCTTATGTGACGGAGGTCTCACTGCGGCAGGGAAACTAGCATGGCGGTATGGCCGCTCTGCTCGTGCTGGACGTGGACGGCCGCGACGTGACCATCACCCACCCCGACAAGGTGGTCTTCCCGGCGGCCGGATACACCAAAGCCGACCTGGTGCGCTACTACCTCGACGTCGCCGGCGGCGCTCTGCGCGGGGTCGCGGACCGACCGATGATCCTGAAACGATTCGTCAAAGGCCTCTCGGAGGAGGCGATCTTCCAGAAGCGTGCGCCCGAGAAGCGGCCGGATTTCGTCGATGTCGCCGAATTACGCTATGCCTCTGGCACATCGGCTAAGGAAGCGGTGATCCACGACGCCGCCGGGCTGGCGTGGGTCATAAACCTCGGCTGCATCGACCTCAACCCGCACCCCGTGCGCGCCGATGATCTCGACCATCCCGACGAGCTGCGCATCGACCTCGACCCCGTGCCCGGGGTGGCATCGCGGCAGATCGTCGACGTCGCGCTGGTGGTCCGCGATGTGCTCGCCGATCACGGGTTGACCGGCTGGCCGAAGACGTCGGGTTCGCGCGGCTTCCACATCTATTCGCGCATCGCGCGGCAGTGGTCGTTCAAACAGGTCCGCCTGGCGGCCGAAACGGTTGCACGCGAGGTGGAGCGGCGCGCCCCCGAGTTGGCCACCAGCCGCTGGTGGAAGGAAGAGCGCCAGGGTGTGTTCGTCGACTTCAACCAGAACGCCAAAGACCGCACGATGGCGTCGGCGTATTCCGTACGCGCCACCCCGGACGCCCGGGTCTCCGCCCCGCTGTTCTGGGACGAGGTCGCCGATTCCCGCCCCGAGGCGTTCACGATGGCGACCATGCCGAGGCGATACGACGACGCCGGTGACCCGTGGGAGGGGATGGACGACGCCGCCGGGTCGCTTGACCCCCTGCTCGAATTGGCCGAGCGGTTGGGACCGCCCGAGAAGGCGCCGCGCGGCGCGAAGAAGATAACCGGCCGGCGCCAGTCGACGATGCCGTTGATCGAAGTCGCGCGGACCAGGACCAGGGACGAGGCCATGGCCGCGCTCG
>NZ_DATFYW010000092.1:0-21903 GCF_035314905.1 Mycobacterium sp. | reverse complement strand
CCGCCCGACGCGACGCAGCTCTTCGACTGGACCACCGACGAAGGCGGCCTGTTCCGCGAATTCAGCGGCGCCACCCGAGACGTGTCAGGCGCGCGGATCAGCATCAGCGGCTACCAGAACAGCGATGGCACATGCCACCGCTGGCTCAGCCTTCACGCGACCGAGGTCACCACGCTGACGCCCGCCCAGGCCCGCGAGTTTGGCATGGCACTGCTGTCGGCTGCCGACGAGGTCGAGCGCCTCGAGTAGCGCGACATCGTCGGTGCCGGGCGGGGCCCTGGGCGCTTCAGGCGATCGCTTCGACCCGAAAGACGGGATAACGCACGGCGATCGCCCCGAACGCCGTCAGCGACGCATCGGCGGATATCGGAATGTGCGGACGGCCACCGGGCACTTTCTGCAGATAGCGGCGCAGCACGGGTGCCCGTTGGTCGGCGGGCACTTCCATCAGCCGGCAGTCGCGTGCCCGGCGGCGGCAGAGCGTTGCACGATACCCGGCGGCGCGCACATTTTTCACCCAGTTGCACTCACCGAGCATCGAGACCAGATACCACCGGCCGTCGAGATCGGCCATCCCCAGCGGGAAACGGGTCGGGCGGCCGGTGTGCCGACCCGGCACCTCCAGCACCACCCATCGCCGCGGCAGCAGGCCCGAACCGATGATCCGCACCCACGCCCGCGCGTACCGGCGGGCCTGGGGATCGCCCCGTCCAGCGGGGTACATCCGGCGGAGCCTGTCCGCCTGTATCGCCTGCAGCCTCGTGATGAGCCGGGTGTTCACGGCACCCTCACCCGGGCCGGGTGAAGTTGCCGAACGCGAACGAAATCAACAACGTGACGACGGGGCCACCACTCATCTGAAAACCCGCCGTACAGCGTCGTGTCGAAACTCATTGTGTGATCGCGAGGAGCGTCTACGCGCTGCTGGCCGTTGGCCCGGCGGCCGATTTGGCTGCGCGACTGCGCCGCCGTGCCCGGCTGGCCTTGACCAGCCGCGCCACTCCGTCCTCGATTCCGGTGGCCAGTGCCTCGATGTCGGGTGCGGTGTCGTAGTCGGCGGTGATGCCGAAGATGAAACGGTCGGCGTAGCTGACCATCGCGACGCCGGTGCGCAGGTGCAGGGCGATGGGCGGGACCGGCAGCACTTCCAGCACCTGGCGGCCCATCAGTGTCTGCCGACCCCGCGGGCCGGGAACGTTGGTCGCCAGGGCGACCACCGCGCGCTGCGGCAATCGGGCCAACGCGCGAATGGTCCACGCCGAGAATGCAAACGGGAAGTTCTTTGTGGCCGCGAGCACCGCGCTGCCGCCCTCGCGTTGACCGCTGCCTTTGGCCCAACTGAGCCGGCTGTGCACCAGCTCCAGCTGCTTGACCGGGTCGGCTTCGTCGACCGGCAGCAGCGGCAGCATCGCCGAGACCAGGTTGTCGGTCACGTTGAACTGGTTGGCCGCGCGAATCGAAACCGGAACAAGGGTCCGCAGCGAATTGGGGCTGGGTTTTTCCCCGCGGCTCAGCAGAATCCCGCGGTAACTGTCGGTGATCGCGGCCAGCGCAACGTCGTTGAGCGTGACGCCGAAGGCCTCGCACACTTGGTGCATGTCAGCCAGCGGCACCCGCGCCGCGGTGTAGCGGCGCATGGTCGTCACCGGGCCGCTCAGCGACGATTGCGGTCCCGGGTTCAGCAGACTGGCGGTCAGCTCGGCCGCGCCCACGGCGGCGTGTTCGGCGGCGGTCGCCGCGGCGAGCGTGCCGCGCGCTATCCCGCTCACCCAGGTCACCGGGTTCAAGCTGATCGAGGGCAGGCGCAGCGCGGGCCGGTGGTGCTCCTTGGCGCCGAGCGTGTCGTTGGCGAAGCTGTCGCCGCGGTCGTCGTCGCTGAACTTCGCCAGCATCTGGGTTGTCGCGATGCCGTCGGCGATGCAGTGGTGAATCTTGGTCAGCACGGCCCACCGGTTGTCGCTGAGCCCCTCGATGATCCAGCATTCCCACATCGGGCGTTCGCGGTCGAGTCGCCGCTCCATCGCGGTCGCGACCATCTCGAAGAGCTCGGGGTCGCCGCCGGGATCGGGCAGCGCGGTACGGTGCAGGTGGCGCGCGATGTCGAAGTGCGGGTCATCCACCCATTGGGGTGGGCCCAGATCCAGCGGGTGGGTCCGCAGGACCTGGCGGCAACGCGGAATGCGGGGTACCCGCTCAGCGAAGGCTGAGACAAACTCGTCGTAGCTGGGGGCCGGCCCTTCGATGATCGACACTCCGCCGATGGCCAGGCTCACATGCGGATCGGAGTCCTCAACCTCCAGGAAAGCGGCATCCAAGGGTGTCAAATGCTCCATCACGCCACTGTGGGCCCCTGCGCGGCGCGCGGTCAGGGTCAGAAGTCCTCAACTTGAGGGTCGAGCGAGGGTTCTGGAACCGGTCACGCGAAGCTGGTGCCGCGGTCGGGTTCCGGTCCGAACCGGAAACGGCGGCCGGTGATCTGGGCGGGGATCACCCGCACGTAGTGGGTCTTCGGTGTCGCCGTCCACGGCAGGAGGGCCGCCTGCTCGGCCTCGGCGATCTCGGCGCTGGTGCGCAAAACCCGTACCCGACCCCTGACGATCACGCTCCACCCCTGGTCGGCGCCGTGTTCGTCGGCTTCAAACACCACCCGGTGATTGACCACGGTGCTGAATAGCTTGGTCCCTTCGGCCGTCTTGAACAGCACGGTCCGGTTTTGGACCACGAAGTTGACCGGAAAGATTTCGGGCTCGCCGGCAAGCAGGGTCACCAGTCGCCCCAGTGCCACACTGGTCAGCAGCTGCCAGCTTTCCTCCTCCGACAGCGCCGTGATCGGCGCACCGCTTGCGGTCATACCCCCTAGCCTCCGCCTCACCGCGCCTACACACCATTAGCCTTTAGACCCCCGGCCGCCGGGACCAAGGTCACGAGATCGGTCATTCCGCGGGCGCAGGGCGCGCGATGCACCGACAGTTGTCGTGAAGCAGCCGACGGTGTGTGCGGGAGATGGGCCAAGCGTGAGCCGCGGGCATCGCGGTCGGATCGTGGCTGCCGGCGATCCTGGCGGAGTGGCGTTCGCGATCCTGGTGCGCGGTCGCCCGGTGGACGCCAATCAGGGCGTGCATCTGTCGATCGGCGATCTGCTCAACACCTACACGCTGCTCGGCGGCCTGGACACCGCCGGTCAGCGGGGCCCCGGCGTCGGCCCTATCGCGCGCTCCTCGCGCTGGGGGCCCGGCGGTACAGGGCGGCGCCGGCGGTTACCCCCGCGCCGGCGGCGACCAGCAGAACCTGCGCGCCCGCCGGCAGCGGCTCGGCTTGCCGCGCGAACGCCGCCGCCAGCGCGGCGGTGTGCATGCGCTGATCATCGGCGACGGTGATCCGGTCGGGCGCCACCCCGAGGCGCCCGCCCAGCGCGGTGCGGTAGCCGTGGCGGGCGGGCGCGGCGACGATCATGTCGATGTCGGCGAGCTGTTGTGAATGTTTTTCCAGGCACTCCCGGACAGCCTGCGCGGCGGCCGCGGCGAGCCGCTCATCCATCGCTGCCGACTGGCTGAATCGAAGGACGTTACGCGCGTCGTGGTATCCCACGGTCGCGCGGAATGTCTCGTCGTGACCGGCGAAGTCGTTCACCCAGGACACGCTGCCCAGGCCGCAGTCGTCATCGATCCACTCGCACAACAGCGCCGCCCCGGCGGGCGAGAACGGAAAGCTCTCGCTCATCCCATGACCTGGATCGGCATCGCTGGCCACCACGAGGGCGCGGCGGATGCTGCGCGACCGGAGGAAACCGTCGACGATCTGCAGCGCGGTGAGCACCCCGCACGCGCCGTTGGCGATGTCGAAAGAGAACGTCCCATGGCTGCCGGCGTGGGGGTCTTCGGGGTGGGCGCCGATGTCGTCCTGAATGAGCGCGGCCAACGCCGGCTCCCCCAGATTGCGGTCGCGGTAGATCCCCGCGTTGACCACGAGGTCCAACTCGTCGGGGTCACAGCCGGCCCGCTGCAGACAGGTTTTGGCCGCCGTCACCGCCAGATGCAGCGCGCTGTGCCGGTCACGCCACCTCGGCTCGGTGACGTCGACGCGGTCAATGACTGTGCCCATAGCGGCTCACCAGATCCTCATCCACGGTCAGCAGGACGACGCCGATCTCCAGCCCCGATGCCAGCGCGATCAGCGCGATGGTTTCCCCTGACCGGATGTGCCCGGCCTCGAGCTCCTCGACGAGGGCCACCGTGTGCGTCGTCGAGGCCGTGTTTCCGTACCGGTCGACGGTGATCACCGCGTCGTGGCGCGGGCTGTCGCCGAACGACACCGACATCTGCGCCATCCCCTTGCGGATGGCACGCGCCGAGGTCTGGTGTGTGATCACGTGATCGATGTCGTGGATCGAAATGTCCGCGGCCTCGAGGACTTCACGCAGCAGCAGCGGGGTGTTGGAGATGGCGGCCTGCTGGATGGCCCGGGAATTGGTGAACATCCGCGCGCCCGGGTCGTGATCGCGCGGATAGGCCAGGCACAGCCGGCTGTAGTCGGCGACCGTCGTGAACCCGGCGACGCCGATTCCCGCCGATCCGGCCGGTGCACGTTCCAGCAGAAGCGCCGCCCCGGCGTCGCCGAGGGTCAGCGACGCGAGTTCTTTGCTCATGATGTTGCGGATGTGCCGGGCGGCGTTGCGGCCGAGCTGGGAGATGTACTCACCGCTCACGACCAGTCCGCGCTCGAAGGTGCCCTGCCGGATCCAGTTGTTCAAGACCGTGACTCCGGTGAGCATTCCGGCGCACGCGTTGGACAGGTCGAAGGTCATCGCGTTCTCGGCCCCGATTGCGCAGGCCACGGCGCTGCTCATCGTCGGCTCGAGCCATTGGGTGGGTCCGCCGCGCAATTTTGTGATGCTGCAGCTGATCACCACGTCGAGTGACGCCGGGTCCTGTTGCGCCGTGGCGAGACAGTCCAGCGCCGCGGCGGCGGCAAGGCTGTAGGAGTCCTCGTCGCCCACCGAGACGCGGCGCTCGCGGATCCCGGTCAGCCGCTCTAGATCGATGTGGGTGCGATGGCGCGTGGTCGCCATCAATTCGTCGGTGGTGAGGTGGGTCTCGGGCAGATGGCGCCCGGCACCCGCTAACCGAGTGACGAAGGGCGCCGGGCCCCCCGCCCGGGGGGTCTCCATGACTAGCCAATGCCGAGCCATCGGCCATACCTCCTTCCGGTAGCCGCCTGTCAACTTCGAAACTCGAGGACGTCCGTCAGTGGACGCCGCGTGGTGGGCGCGACGTGTTCGTCGCGAGCCGGTGGTCGGCCGACGCGGATCAGCACCTGCGGCAGGCCCCGCTGGCCGATCAGCTGCCGGATGATCTCGCGGCTGGGCGCGACCTCCGTCATGTGGGTCAGGGTGCACGTCGCCATCCCGGCCACGGTGCATTCGAGCAGCGCGGCCGACATCGCCTCACCGCAGCGCAGCACGTCGAGCGGGGCGTCTTCATGAGGTGTGGAGAGCACCAGGATCTTGGAGTGGTCGAACTCGGTGCCGGCGCGGCGCCGCCCGCCGCCCGCCGGCGGAAATTCGCGGGCCACATCGACGCGGGCGGCCTCCGAGCTGGACACCATTGCGCCTTGCGGCACACCCGTGTTCAGCGTGAACGGCGATGTCCACCAACGAAGTTCGGCCTGATACGACGTGTCGTACCGGCGCAGCGTCTCGGTGAGCCGCGACGCCTCGGCCAACCCCTGGCGCGCATCGTCGGCCACCACGTCGAGCATCACGTCATGCGATTTGACCGCGTCGCGCAACAGCGGCTCCAGCCTCACCCAGCCGGAGGGAGCAGCAAACGGCAGTCGGTCGGTGCGACGCCGGAGGATCGCATCCGCCCGGCGCTGCTGCGCCTCGCTGACGGCTTCCGCGGGCCGGAACTGCACTGTCGCCAGATGATCCGCACGATGCGGATCGGGAAACCGTTCGATGATGCTTTCCCAGCCGGCGGCGGCCATGGCAACCCTGAGGTGATCGAGGACCGCACCGCAGCTCAGCGTCAGCTCCCGGCCTGAGTGGTCGGTGCCCGGCATCAACCGGCTGGGATCGGCCCACAGGTGCAGCGTCGCGCGCTCGGCGACCCACCGCCAGGGTTGGCTGTTATGCAGCGACGGTGCGCGGCAGGCCAGCATCACCGCGTCACGGATGACCCGGGAATCCGGCAGCGCCACCGTCATGTCGACCACCCCAATGTGTCTGTGGGATTGACGCTAGGAATACGGTGCGAGGCCTGACAGAGCCGTTTGTCATCAACGACAAGGGGCGTTCGGCTCCGCACCGGCGGCTCAGCGCTGCCGGAACCGCAGGACGTCGGCCACCGGGCGCCGCGGTGTCGCCCTCACCGGCTCATCGGTCGGTCCGGTTCCCACCCGGATCAGCACCTGCGGATGTGGCTGAGCGACAAGCTCGCCGACGATCTCCCGGCTGGCCGCCAGCTCCGTCATGTGGGTCAGTGTGCAGGTGGCCATGCCGGCACCCGCGCATTCCAGCGGTACCGCGCAAAGCGCCTCACCGCACCGGCGGGGTCGTCCACGACCCCCCGCAACACCGGTTGGAACGAATCCCAGTCAGCGGGCGCCGCGAAGGGAAGCCGATCCGTGCGGCGACGCGGTATCGCTCGGCACGAAGCCGCTGAGCCGGCGAGGCCACGTCCTGCGGTGTGAGCGTGATCGAGGCCAGCTGCTCGCGGTCGGCCTGGTGGGGGAACCGCTCGGCGTGGGCACGCCATCCCAGCACCGCCATCGCGACGCGCAGGTGATCCAGCACCGCACCGCAGCTGATCAGCGCCTGGCGCCCCGACCGGTCGGTGCGCACCCGGCGGTCGCGATCCAGGAAGAGCTGCAGGCCGGCCTCATCGGCCACCCACCGCCAGGGCTGGCTGTTGTGAAACGACGGCGCGTGGCAGGCCCGCTGCACCGCGGCTTCGATCATGGCGCTGTCCGCGATCATCTGCTGACCGGCCTCCATGTTCTCGGCGTCGGTCCCACCCTTCGCGGTGCGGCGTCGGCGCGCCAGGGTCGTTGGTCCGCAGCGGCGAAGCCCAAGGCCCACATCGGCGCCCCCGCAAGATGTATCGGCGGGTGCCGCGCGGTCGAAGAGCTCGTCGGCGTCGCCGGGGTTGCGACATACCCGGCCGCGCCGAGCATCAGCTGCGACCCCGTTCCGTCGGGACGGCGCACCTGGGCGGGATCGCTGTTCGGCCTGCGACCGTTGTTTGTACGCTGGTCACAGCGCGCTTCCGCGATCACGCCGGGGGGCGGCACCGCGTTGAGGAGAGTTCAGGGTGCTGAGGGTTTTCTTGGTCGATGACCACGAGGTGGTCCGGCGCGGATTGATCGGCCTGCTGCGCGGAGACCCCGAACTTGAGGTCGTCGGCGAGGCCGCCTCCGCCGCTGAGGCCATGGCGCGGATTCCGGCGCTGCGACCCGATGTCGTGGTCCTCGACGTGCGCCTCCCCGACGGCAACGGCACCGAGCTGTGCCGCGATTTGCTCTCCGCGATGCCCGGCCTGCGGTGCCTGATGTTGACGTCCTTGACCTCCGATCAGGCGATGACGGAAGCGATCCTCGCCGGTGCCAGCGGTTATGTGGTCAAGGACGTCAAGGGCATGCAACTGGCGAACGCCATCAAGGAGGTGGGCGCCGGCAGGTCGCTGCTTGACAGCCGCGCGGCGGCCGCGCTGATGGCAATGTTCAGGGCTGCCGCGGCGCCGGCCCCATCCGACCCGCTGTCGGACCTGACCGACCAGGAACGCGAGCTGCTGGCTCTGCTGACCGACGGGTTGACGAACAAGCAGATCGCCGCGCGGATGTTCCTGGGCGAGAAGACGGTGAAGAACTACGTGTCGCGACTGCTGGGTAAGCTCGGACTCCACAGCAGGACGCAGGCCGCCGTGTACGCAGCAGGTCTTGACCGGGCCGCCAGGCCCGACGACCACACCGAATGATCCGGCCGCGCTGATTGTCCGGCGATCGCCGGCGGCCGGCTCACCGGGGATGCGGGATCGGCGTATCCGAGGCCACCCGCAGATCAACGGTGAAGTACTGCACCTGCGGTCTTTCGTCGATCAGAATCTGGCGTAACTTTGCGAACACTTTGTCCAGTGCCAAAAGCGGATCGACGTCGCCTGGCACGACCGAGACGCCGACGTCGAACCAGTGACCGCCGTAACGGGTGAGGCCGTGTGCCAACCCGGGCAGGTCGGTGTGGTCGTTGGGGTCCCACGAAATCACCTCGAGCGCATCGCTACTCAACGCGTCTTCTCCTTTCGCTGTCCGGCCGGTCGTGGCCGAGTCGTTGCCGATCGGGTCTACACCACAGCCCATCCCGTGGGCCGGTCGGTGGAAACGCCGGCCTCCGTTGACTTCCCGGGGGGTGCCGCCGGCGCGGGGGCCGTGCTGTGCACCAGCTGGATCGCCGGGTCCGCGAAGCTCAGTGCCTGGTCGTTGCGTGGGCAGTACGCCCCGACGGCGCCGAATATCTCGACGGACGCCTGGTGCGCGGTCGCGCCGGCGTCCATCAGCGGGCCACCGACCTGCACGAACGTCAGGCCCTGATCGAATCCGCGGCAGATGCCCAGCGCGGTCTGCTTCAGCGCGACCGGGGTATCGGTGGGCACGCCGTGGTCCCGCAGAAAACCCAGGTAGGCCGTGTCGTCGTCGGTGCCGGCGTGCGCGACCGCAGGTGCCACTATCGCCGCACCTGCCACAGCGATCGCGGCTGCCAGGGCGCTTAGCGGCGGACGGCCTAAGCGGATCATTGCCTTCCTCACGGTTGTTGTCGGACATCGACCCACGCTACTGACCCTGCGGATCCGCGGCGGCGGTGGCAAGGGACCTTCGGCCCACATCCGCGGTCCCGAAGGACGTGAAACAGCGGCAAGAGGGCCTCACACGTCCCCGAGGCTGCGTGGGGCGGGGCCCGGCCGAGGCGGGCGGCGGTGGAGTTCACCCGACGCCACCCTAGATTCAGTAATTTCTGAATACTATGTAACAAACCGTGAGGACGAAGGGTTCGGCATGAACAGCTCACCCGGCTTGATCGACGTACATCACCACATCGTTCCCAGGGAGTACGCGAAGGCCCTTGCCAAGCTCGGTGTCACCAAAGGCTTGGGAGTCCAGCTCCCCAAATGGGATGTCCACAAGGCCCTCGGCGTGATGGACGAACACGGCATCTCATCGGCTGTGCTCTCGATCTCTGCGCCCGGCGTGTATTTCCGGCGCAAAGACCCTGGCGCCACGATCGCCGCGGAACTGTCGCGCCAGATGAACGAGATCTGTGCGGAACTCGTCAAGGACCACCCCGGACGATTCGGCGCGTTCGCCACATTGCCAATCCCCGACGTCGAGGCCACCCTCGCCGAGATCGCCTACAGCCTCGATGAACTGAGACTCAGCGGCGTGCTGTTGCTGACCAACTACGACGGGTACTACCTGGGCGACCCGAGGTTCGACGCGGTTTTCGCCGAGCTGAACCGGCGAAAGGCGGTGGTGTTCGTTCATCCCCAGACTCCGCCGGGCCGGGAGCAGTCCCATCTCGACCTCCCCGAGGCGATGCTTGACGTGTGTTTCGACACCACCCGCACCGCGTTCTCTCTGATCGTCAACGGGGTGACGAAGAACTATCCGGACGTGCGCTTCATCTTGTCCCACGCCGGAGGCGCGGTCCCCTACCTGGCCGGACGGGTCGGGATCACCACCGCGATGGCGGCCAATCTGAAGGGCGCGACCCCCCTTGTCGCCGACGGTATCGGCAAGCTGTTCTCCATGTCCCACAAGCTCGAGGAAAAGATACCCGAGCAACTCAGCTACTACCTGCGACTCAAGAGCAACGTGCTGCCCGGGGGTTTCGACCATTTCCTGAGCCGCTTCTACTACGACACCGCCCTCTCCGCATCGCCGCACTGCTTCGCGTCGCTGCTCACCGTCGCCGACACGTCGCACATCCTGTTCGGAACCGACTACATCTTCGCCACCGAGGCTGCCGTACCGGCAACCATCACGGGCATCCACGACTGTGAGCGGTTTACCGCAGCTGACATCCGCGCCATCGAACGCGACACGGCGCTCACGCTGTTCCCGACCCTGCGGCCCAACCCGGTATGAGTCCGACGATGCGGAAAAGCCATGAACCCGAGACACTCTGCGGGTGAGGGGCCGGAGGGCGGCTGGCAGGCTGCTTTCGTCGACGAACTCGGTGCGCTCGGCCCCGACATCGGCCTGCCCCGGGCCATGATGCGCATTACCGCCTGGATGATGGTCTGCGACCCACCCGAGCAGTCAGCACGCCAGATCCAGGGCGGGGTGCACCTGTCCGCCGCGGCGGTGAGCACGGCAACCCGACAACTCATCGCCGCCGGGATGCTCGAGCGGGTCTCACGCGCCGGCGACCGCCAGATCTACTACCGAATGGCTTCCGGAAGCTGGGACGCGCCGCTGCGGGCGAAGCTGCGGGCGCTTGGCCGGCTGCGCCAGGTCGCCGACAAGGGCATCGCAGCCGCCGGCGACCGGGCCGATCATCGCCTGATCGAGATGCGTGACGCCTTCGGCTGGTTCGAAGATCAGCTCGCCCGCCACATCGCGGATCGACCGGGTGTGGAAAGCGGTCCCGGTGCCGATTCATGAGCGCCGGAGAGCGCTCAGCGGCCCGGGCGATGGGTTAACCGGACCCGGATCGCGGCGTCCCGATCTTGTTCCTCCAGTTCCAGCTCGACGCGGGCCAGTTCCCGGCGTAGCCGGGGCAGCCAGTGTCTGCTCAGCGCCCGCACCCGCAGCTTGGTGGTGCCGAACTCGCGCTCGACGGTGGCCAGCGCCGACTGCGCGGCGGCGTGATCGGCGGCGGCGACCACTGCGGCCCGGTAGGCCTGCGCGGCCCGCACCGAAGCCGAACCGGTGTGGATGACGGTGGGATCGTTCTCGGGCGGCAACACGCATTGGGCGGTGTCGGGGTAGCGGACACCGGCGGTGGTGGCCCACCCGACGCTGACGGCGGCGTGGCCGGTCGGGGCGGCAAGCTCGACTGCGCGCTGGCCGCCCAGCAGCGTTGCGCGCAGACCCCATGTGTCGGCCTCGCGGCAGGACGACTGCCAGTCGCGGCGGGTCTCATCGACCCTGCGCTGCAGACGATCGCGTAGTGATGACAACAGCTGAAGCTTCTCCTCCAGGAGCGTCACACCGCGCTCGGCGAGTTCGAGCCGGTCGATGAGCCATCGTCGTCCCATCCGCCCGGGGGGCACCTGGAGAGCCGCCATCACGCCCCCCGCCCGATGCCGGGGCGATACCGGTCGACAAGCCCGGCTGGCAGCATCGACAGCTCGCTTCGCGGCAAGCGCGACGCTACCTCCCATGCCCGGTCGAGGGTGTCGTCGAGCTCACGCGCCTCGTCGGCGCGCTGGTTGACCAGCCCGGTGCCGAACTCGTCTTCGAGCGCCAGGTAGCTGCGGTCGGTGGCGGTGAGCGCCTCGGGCCCGATGAGCTCGGCCAGCGCGCGTAGTTGGCGCGCCCGCGCCAGCGCGGACAGCAGCTGCGCCGCCAGCGCAAGGTGGTCGTCACGGGTGCGCCCCGGGCCGGCGCCGTGGCGCATCATCCGTGACAGCGATGACAAGGCATCCACGGGCGGGTAGATGTTGTGCAGATGCATCTCCGCGGAAAAGATGATCTGCCCCTCGGTGATGTAGCCGGTCAGGTCCGGCACCGGATGGGTGATGTCGCCGCCGGGCATTGTCAGCACGGGCAGCACGGTCACCGACCCCGGCCGGCCGGTGATTTTGCCGCACCGCTCGTAGAGCGAGGCAAGATCGCTGTAGAGGTATCCCGGATAGGCGCGGCGGGCGGGCATTTCGCCGCGGGCCGCCGAGACTTCACGCAGCGCCTCGGCGTAGCTGGTCATATCGGTCATCACCACCAGGACATGCCGGGCGGCGTCGAACGCCAGATGCTCTGCGATGGTCAGCGCGATCCGCGGTGTCAGGATCCGCTCGATGACCGGGTCGTCGGCCGTGTTGATGAGCAGTACGAGTTCGCCCGCCGCGCTGCGCGATTCCAGCACATTGCCGGCATAGGCCGCGTCGGCGTGGGTGAGCCCGATGCCGGCGAACACCACACTGAACGGCTCGCCGCCGGCGCTGGCCCGTGCAGCGATCTGGCACGCCAGGCGCAGGTGTGGCAGGCCCGGCAGCGAGAACACCGGCAGCTTCTGGCCGCGCACCAGGGTGGTCAGCGCGTCGATCACCGACACCCCGGTCAGCACCGGTTCTGAGGGGGGGTCCCGACGCACCGGGTTGAGCGGGTCGCCGTTGATCGACACCCGCAGCTGGCCGGTGACCGGCGGTCCGCCGTCGATGGGTTCGCCGCGGCCGTTGCAGGTGCGCCCCAGCCAGTCCGGGCCCACCGGAATGCGCAGCGGCTCACCGCTGAACCGGAATGCCGAGCTGGCCGAATCCATTCCGGCGGTGCCCTCCATGACCTGCACCACCGCCACATCGCCGTCCACGTCGAGCACCAGCCCGTGCCGCACCGACCCGTCGCCGACGGTGATGGACACGTACTCGTCCCAGCCGACGCCGTCGACGCCGCCGACCACGGCCAGCGGGCCCCGCAGTTCGCGCACCCCGCGGTAGTCCACCCACGGTGACCACGGGCGGCTCATCGCGGCAACTCACGCAGCCGTGCGCTGATCTCGTCGCGCCGCTGGGTGGCCAGCGCCGTGTCGGCGGGTCCGCTGTCGTCCCGGGCGCGCACCAGCGGTCCGAAATCGGTTTCCTCGATCAGCTGTGCGGGCACGCCCGCGGCGACCATGTCTCGGCAGGTGTCGATCACGGCCAGCACGGCCTCGGCCAGCGCCGCGGTTTTCTGCGGCGCGCAGTACGCATCGTGGAGGCTCTCGGCGTTCTGCTGCAGCACGGCTTCGCGCAGCAGCCGCCCGGCCAGCAGCACGATCCGTTCGTTGTCGGGCAGTGCCGTCGCCCCGATTAGCTCGCTGAGCGCGGCGAGACGATCGGACTCGGTCAGCAGGTCGAGCACCCGGCCGCGGCGGCCGGCCCAGGTGTCCCCGGCGGGGGGGAAAGTTTCCGCGTCGCGGGAAAACGACGCCGACCAGGACACCGCCGGATAGTGACGTGAGTAGGCCAGGTCACGGTCGAGGCTCCAGCGGCACCGCACAAACCGCTCGGTGTGCACGGTGACTGGCTCCGACAGGTCGCCGCCGGGAGGCGACACCGCACCCAGCACCGTCACCGAGCCGGTGTCCCCGCCGAGCGTGTCGACGCAGCCGGCGCGTTCGTAGAAGGCGGCCAGTTCCGAGGACAGGTTCGCCGGGTAGCCCTCTTCGGCCGGCAGCTCACCCATCCGGGACGCGAACTCGCGCAACGCTTCTGCCCAGCGCGAGGTGGAGTCGGCGATCACCACGACGTGATATCCCATGTCGCGGAAGTACTCGGCCACGGTGACCCCGGTGTGGATGCTGGCCTCGCGCGCCATCATCGGCATGTTGGAGGTGTTGGCGATGATGACGGTGCGCTCGACCAGACTGCCGCCGGTGCGCTGGTCACTGAGTTGGCCCATCTCGGCGACGATCTCGGCCATCTCGTTGCCGCGCTCACCGCAGCCGACGTAGACGATGACATCGGCATCGCACCATTTCGCGATCTGCTGCAGCAGCAAGGTTTTTCCGGTGCCGAATCCGCCCGGTACCGCGGCGGTGCTGCCCCGCGCGATCGGAAACAACAGATCCAAAACCCGCTGGCCGGTGTTGAGTGCCACCGCGTCGTCGCGGCGGCTGCGGTACGGCCGCGCCCGCCGCACCGGCCACGGTGCCGACAGCTGCACCGGTTGCCCGCCGACCGAGGCGATCACCGCGTCGGCGGCGTAGTCACCGGTGGGCGTGATCCATTCGAGCTTGCCGCCGGTGCCGGGTGGAAGCTGGACGCGGTGCTCCACCGACCCGGCGTGCGGCACCGTTCCGAGCACCGCACCGGCCGCGAGGTTGGCGCCGACCTGGGCTTTCGGCTCGAAAAGCCATGTTCGGGCATCGGTGTCGTTGTCATGTCCCGGAGCCAGCCACGTCGGCGCGCTGTGCAGCGGCCTGAGTAGCCCGTCGAACACCCCGCCGAGCAGTCCCGGCCCCAGTGGCGCCGACAGCGGGGCCCCCAGCGCGACCGCGGAGGCCCCCGGCGCGAGGCCGCCGGTGTACTCGTAGGCCTGCACCGTGACCCGCCGACCGCGGATCGCGACCACTTCAGCGGTGATGCGCCGCTCGCCCAGCACCACCAGCTCGTGCATCGCCAGCGGCGCGGCGGAGTCGATCTGCACCAGCGGTCCCGACACTCGCACCACCCGCGCCGCGTCCCCTACGACCACAACTCCCCCACCTGCGGGGCGGTCGCGTCCAGCGCGCGCTCGGCGATACCGGGCAGGCTCCAGTCCACTCGCCGCTGACCCGCGTCGACCACCACCCCGCCCTGGGGGTGCTCGCTCAGGTGCGCTTCGGCGCCCAGGGCAGCCGACGCTGCGGCGCGCATCGCCGCCACCCAGCGCGGGTAGGCCGGGTCATCGCGTAGCCGCAGCACGGCCTCGGTGCCGCACCGGCGCCACTGCTGATAGCTGTCGCGGCGGGCGGCGAGGACGTCACCGCGCAACGTCCGACGCAGCGCCGCGCGCCGCTCGGATGTCGCGACCGCCGCCGCGGCTTGCCCTGCGGCGCGGGCGGTTTCGGTCAGCGCGGTGGCGTGCTCGCGGGCATGGGCGAGGATGCGTTGCGCCTCCTGCGTGGCCTCGTCAACCTGCCGGTGCGCATCCTCGACGGCCCGGTTGAGCAGTTCCGTGCGCACCGGTTCGAGCGCCGGCGCTGCCTGCGCGGCGTTCAGGGCGCTCATCCGGGCATCACCGCGATGAGCGGAGCAGCACCGGCCAGGCGCCCGGCCAGCTGGGCGGCGGCTGTTTCGGTCAGGATCACCAGCGTCGTCTCGGCAGGCAGGTCGTCCCATGCCCGGCGCACCTCGGCGGGGCCGTGGGCCGGCATCACCGTCGCGCCCGCCAACGCGTACCCGGCCACCAGCGCCGGCTCACCGACCACGACGACCGCGCCCACCTCAGGCCCGCTGGATCAAGATGATCGCCACGACCAGGCCGTAGATGGCGATGCCTTCGGCCAGCCCGACGATCACCATGGCCCGCCCGAACAGCTCCGGGCGCTCGCTGAGCGCCGCCAGCGCCGCCGCGCCCGTGTAGGCCACCGCGATCGCCGCGCCGATCGATGAGCCCGCCACGGCGATCGCCGCACCGAGTAGGGCGGCCCAGTTGCCGCCCGGCGCGCCTGCGCCGGCAGCGGCGGCTTGAGCCGCCGCTGGCCCGGCGGTCAGTGCCTGTGCAACCACCACCGCACCGGCCAACACCACCACAGCGTTGACGGTCCAAAACAGCCGCACCGCCAGCCGGCCCCGCCGGCGCAGCAGCCTGAGGCTCACCGCGAACCCGGTGATCAGGGCCGGTAGAGCGATAATCCAGGTCAACACGTCGCCGCCTCCGTCGCCACCACGGGAATCATCCAGGGCCGGAACGGCCTGCCCTCGCCGATGAACACTCGCGAAAACAACTCGTAGAACTCCAGCCGCAGCGCCTGCACCCCGGCGACCAATGCCTCCAGCGCAAACGCCACCGCATTGCCCACCACGAACACCAGCACGGCCCCGACCGCGCCCGCCCATCCGTGGCCCCACAGGGCGGTCGTGCCGCGCCACACCACCCAGCCCAGCGCGGCGTGGGTCATCCCGAAGGCGGCCAGGCGGGCGAAAGACACCAGGTTCGAGCCCAGCCGCACTACCAGGTCCAGGCCGCCGACCGCAGCCTGCAGCACTCCCGAAGCGCCGCCGCCGGATTCGGCGTACAGACCGGCCAGCGCCAGCAGCAGACCCGCCGCGGACACCGCGGCCCCGACCGCGACCAGCACACGCGGACCGGTCGTGTACCCGGCGACCACCGCACCCGCCCCGACGAAGACGATCGCGCCCGCGATCCCCGACGGCGCGTACAAGGCCAGCCGGACACCGCCTTCGCGCCAGCGGTTCACCGCCCCCACCGTGTAGGCCACCCCGAGCAGCACCGCGCCGACCGCCAAAGCCACCAGCAGCAGCCGCAGCGGGTCGGCCAGCGGGGACAGCCACACCACCGGGACGATCCCGGTCGGGCCGAAGCATTCCCCGTACAAGACGCCGAATATCGTGGCCGCGACCCCGGCCGCGGCGATGAACACCCACATCGGCTTCAGCGACGCGAACCGCCGGATCCAGCCCATCCTGAGCATGACGGCGGCAGCGACGATCAACAGCCCATGGCCCACGTCGCCGAACATCATCCCGAACATCACCACGTACGCCAGCCCGGCCCACATCGTGGGGTCGATGTCGTGATAGGGCACGGTGCCGTAGGTGCGCACCAGCGCCGCGAAGCCCCCGCGCAGCCCCGGCGCGGCCCCGAGCAGCGTCGGCGGATCGACCCCACGGGGGGTGGGCATCGGCACCGCGGCCGCACCGGCCGCGCCCAGACCGGTGCGCAGCGTGGGCAACTGTTCGGACGGGCACCAGCCTCCCATCGCCGCCAGGTCGCCGCGGTGCACCGCGCCCGCGGCGTAGCGCTGCAGCTGCGCTTCACCGGCCAGCAGGCCGGCAGCTCCGGCGCGCTCCAGCGCCGCCACGTCGGGCGCGGTGGCTGACAACGTCACCTGCGCATCCATGTGAGCCGACCCGGGGTGCACCCCCAGGCGTTGCAGTGCTCGCCCCGCCTCAGCCGGGGGCGCGCCGTCGCTGCCGGTCGGCTGGTCGAGTTCGACGGTGCCCGATGCGGCCACGGCTACCAGGGTGTCGCGCAGCCTGTCCACCGGGGCGACCAGCGCGATGCGCTGCATCCGGGCCGGCATCCAGCGTCGCGTGAGCGTGCGTACCCGGTCAGGCGACGACATCGTAGACGTCCATCGGTCCGCCGCCGCGCGCCGCCAGCCGCAGCGCCGCGCGGCACCGCCACGCGTCGGCGGCCAGCACCGCCACCGCCCCAACGGTGCGGGCGCGCGAAAACCCCGCCCGGCCGAGCAGGGAAAGACCATCGGCCTCCACGCGTGACCACCAGCGCGCTTCGGCACGCCACAAGTCTGCGGCGTCGGTGACGCCGTCGAACACCCAGCGGGCCCGCGCCGGAACCGCGTCGGCGAACGCGGCGATGCCACCGGCGGCGCCCGCACCCGCGCCCAGGACGGCACGCGCGCGTACCTCCGCGGGCTCGGGCATACCGCGCCGCTCCACCAGTCGCCGGCGTGCCACCTGAAGGGCCAGCCAGGCGGACGCCCAGGACGACGCCTCCTCCACGCTGGTCGCGACGCGCACCGCCCAGCTGATCTGCGCCGCGAGCGCGATGTCAGACGGTGACTCCGAGCCCGGATCACCCCAGGTGCTGTGCGCCAGCGCGGCGCGCAGCTGATCCAGTGACGACGCCTCGCACAGCCGCGAGGAGGCGGTGGCCAGGGCTCCCAGCGCGTACGGCGGGAGAGCGGGCGCCCCGCCCAACCGCCGGGCGTGCGCCGTGATGTTGGCGGCCTCGAACCCGGCGGCCAGTGCCCGAATGGCCCGAGCGCCTTGGCCGGGTTGCCACCCGGCCAGCACGCGCAGGTGCCAGAGCAACGCGGAATACACCGCATGATCGGTGTCGCCCCCCGACTGTCCCACCGCGATGTTGCGGCCGTACGGGCCGCCCGCCAGCGCGTGCTGGGCATCGGTGAGCGAGCTCATCGCCGCGAGCGCTCGGGCGCGACCCGCACCCAGCCGCCGGTTGAGTAGCGCTCTGGCCCGCACGTTGCCGGCCACCCACTGCGCGCTCACCTGCCGCTGACCACGGTCGTGGACGGCTGACCGAGCTCATCGAGCCACTGTCGCGCCTGCGACGCCACCACATCGACATAATGCGGCAGCCGGTCGCGGTCCCGCGCGCGCAGCCGGGTGATCTCGGCCTCGGTGCTTGCCCGCATGTCGTCGGTGGCCGCCTCGGCCTCGCGCACCGCTTCCGCTTCGGACTGAAGCCGGACGGTGTCGGCCCCTCGGCGGGCCCCGGCGATGATCTCGGCCGCCTGTCGATCCGCGTCACGGCGGATCTCCTCGGCACGTTCGGCGGCGGCTCGGCGGATGCGCGACGCCTCCTGTTGAGCGTCGTCCAGCAGGACCAGCACCGCGGTCAGTTCGGCCGCCGCGTCGGCGCTGCGATCCGCCGGGACCGCGGGCCGGCCCGCGGCGCCGGGTGTGCCGGCCGGACGGAAGCGGTCCATGAAATCCCGCCACTGCGGCACCGCACCCTCCTTATCGGCCACCCAAGCATGGTCCGAAACCGCTACTGCCCGGCATGATCCGGCCAGTCCCAACGGACATTTCACCGCCCCGAAGCGCGGGCGCGCGCGCGACCCTGTGGCCGCGGGTGCAAAGTCCAGAGTAAGTGGCGACCGGTGCACCGACAGAGTCGAATGGCCCTAGAGCTCACACGCCCTTCGGCCCTAGTTTCGCAGCACGTCGGCAAACGACGGCACGCTGAGCGCCTCTCGCTTCGTTTGGAGGCTCCGATGATCTGCGAAGCCGACCGTCTCGCTACGGCGCTGTGCGGGCGAACCACCAGCGCCAGAAGGGATCTCGCGAGGCGCCGCCGGGTAGGGAAAACGAACACCTCTTGCCGTTGGGTGCTTCTGATGCTGAGTGGTGCGGCCGGGCCACTTGGCTGGCTGTTGCTCGGCAAGTCCGAGCGGTGGGGCCCACCGATCGTCCGGGCCGGCTGCGCCGTTTTGTTCCTCCGGGACGTGGCGATGGTCTTCACCGGCGCGCCGCGGCGCCTACGGCCGCTACCGGCCGTTTTGTTGCTCATCGAGTTGGCTACTGCGGGTGTCGTGCTCGCCGCGGGCGTCGGCGCCTGGTTGTGTAGGCTGCGCCGCGCTGCGACGCCTGGGACGGGGCCACCGAAAGAGCTGGCCCCCGTCAACGCTCGGCCGCCGGCGCACGACCCGAGACGAGAACCGGCCGCAATTGCCGCCGCAGCCACGTTCCTCATTCACACGGTGCGGCAGGCAATCTACGTCAGTCCCGGCCATGGCCGGCGCGAGAATAGGCTCCCGCCGCGGATGCCGCCCTGCCGAGGTCCCAGGGCCCGGGGTCTTTCGTCGCATCATGTCGAAGCCAATGGCCCTTGATCGGTGCGATCGCCGACTCTATGTTTTGGCCAGCACCGGACTCGAATCGCTCCGCGCCACAATCTTTGTCAGGAGGACACCATGACCACGCAGACGGTGACGGGCGCGACCGGGCACACGGCAGATCCGGAGCTTCGCGCGAGAATCCGCGATGTGGCGATCGAGCAGTTCGGCCGGCACGGTTTCGACACGAACCTCCAGGCAATCGCCGCGGCCGCCGGCGTGAGTCCGCAGTCGGTAACCGATCACTTCGGCTCCGAGGCGGGGCTGCTCAAAGCCTGCGACGAGTACATCCTGGAGTCGATCCGCATCTCCAAGTCCGAAGCGCTGCAATCGACATCACCAGCGCCCGCATCGGCCCAGCTGGCCCAGATCGAGTCCTACGCGCCGATGATGACTTATCTCGTGCGCGACATGCAATCCGGCGGTGAACTCGGACGCTCGTTGATGCGACAGATGATCGACAACGCCGAGCAATACCTTGAGGACGGTGTGCGGGCCGGCACCATCAAGCCCAGCCGCGACCCCAAGGCCCGCGCCGCATTCCTCGCCATGAGCGGCGCCGGCGGATTTCTGTTCTACCTGCACATGCATGACAACCCCACCGATATGGCCGCGGTGTTGCGCGACTACAGCAGGGACATGCTTCTGCCGGCTCTGGAGCTCTACGGCCATGGGCTGATGACCGACAGCACTATGTATGACGCATTCCTGGCTTCCGCAGCGACCCCAGGGAATTCATAACACGATGTGTCTCATCGAACTGATCTGGACGCACGGCAGAGCGGGCAGGATCGCATGACTGCCAGGCCCTCAGCGGGATCGACGCCCGTGTCCGCGGTCATCGGTGACCCGGTGGCCCGCGTCGGCCCTGACGCCACCGTTGCCGATGCCGGCGAAGCCATCGCCGCCGCCGACCCGGGCTTCGGCTCGCGGTGAGCCTGCGAGCCGTCACGGCCGCGGTAGGCGCCGGCCTTGCGGGGGTCGCGGGCTGGGACCTGTGGCAGCGCCGGCACACCATCCTGCGCAACTACCCGATCATCGGCCACCTGCGGTTCATCCTCGAGGCGGTAGGCCCGGAGCTGCGCCAATACATCGTCACCGATAACGACGCGGAGAAGCCCTTCAGCCGTGACCAGCGGCGCTGGGTGTACACGTCGTCGAAGCTGACCAACCGCTATTTCGGGTTCGGCACCGACAACGACCTCGAGCGGGTACACAACTACCCGATCATCAAGCACGCGGCGTTCCCGGTCTCGGCCCCCGACGCCGAGCCCGGTCACCCAGACCCGGCCGTGGCCCTGCCCGCGGCCAAGGTGCTCGGCGGAACAAGGGCCCGCGCCAAGGCTTTCCGGCCGTCGTCGTTGGTCAACGTGTCGGCGATGAGCTTCGGATCGCTGAGCGGCGCAGCCATCACGGCACTGAACAAGGGCGCGGCCTCGGCCGGCGCCTTGCACACCACCGGCGAGGGCGGAGTGTCGCCGTATCACCTCAACGGCGGCGACCTGGTCTGGCAGATCGGCACCGGTTACTTCGGCTGCCGCAACGACGACGGGACCTTCAGCCTGTCCCGCCTTCTCGACCAGGTGGCCGCCACCCCGTCGATCCGGGCGATCGAATTCAAGCTCAGCCAGGGCGCCAAGCCGGGCCTTGGCGGCATGCTCCCCGGCGCCAAGGTCACCCCCGAGATCGCGGCCATGCGCGGCATCCCTGTCGGGGTCGACTGCCGGAGCCCGGCGGGGCACTCCGCTTTCTGCGACGTCGACGGGCTGCTGGACTTGGTGGAGACCGTCGCCACCGGGACCGGTCTGCCCGTCGGCATCAAATCCGCTGTCGGAGAAAGGCCGTTCTGGCTCCAGCTGGCCGAGCGGATGGCCCGAACCGGTCGCGGCGTGGACTTCGTGACAGTCGATGGCGGCGAGGGTGGCACCGGCGCGGCTCCGCTGGTCTTCAGTGACCACGTCGCCCTGCCATTCAAATGGGCCTTCCCCCGCGTCTACCGCGCCTTCGCGGAGCACGACCTGCACCACTACGTGGTCTTCATCGGCTCAGGCAAGCTGGGCATCCCCGAGAACGCCCTGCTGGCGCTGGCGATGGGCTGCGACATGATCAACGTCGCGCGCACCGCCATGTTCTCCATCGGCTGCATCCAGGCGCAGCGCTGTCACACCGGCCGTTGCCCGTCGGGCATCGCCACCCAGTCGCCGTGGCTTGAGCACGGCCTCGACCCGAACCTGAAGTCGGTGCGCTGCGCCAACTACCTTGCCACGTTGCGCTTCGAGCTGCTTTCGTTGGCCCGTGCCTGCGGTCATGTCCACCCGGCGCTCGTACCCCTCGACGCCATCGAGCTGCTCGACGTTGACTTGCAGACGGTTCGGGTCGACGAGTTGTTCGGGTACAAGCCGGGCTGGGGCTTGCCCGGCCCGGCCGATGCGGAGGCGATCACCAACCTGATGGCCGGCCGATCTCCGCGGCGGTCCGGCCGGCACCCGCGATCGCCCGCGTGATCTGCCCGGAGCCGCCCCGTCTAGCTTGGGCGGGGGATCGCGCGTTGAGCCCACGCCGCGATGGCTTCATACGCTCGGTCGTTGGCCGGGGACTGCACGCCGTTGCGCTGCAAGATGATCCGCAACTCATCGGCGAGTTCGCACATTTCGTCGACAGCG
>NZ_DATFYW010000091.1:0-24791 GCF_035314905.1 Mycobacterium sp. | reverse complement strand
GTCGCGGTGCCGGTGATGACCCGCCTGCGGCAACCGGAACGGCAGGTGCTCGACACGCTGGTCGACGCCGGCGTCGCCCGGTCGCGGTCCGACGCGCTGGCGTGGTCGGTGAAGTTGGTCGGCGAACACACCGAGGAATGGCTCGCCAAGCTGCGCAGCGCGATGTCCGAGGTCGAGGACCTGCGCACCGAGGGTCCGCAACTGTAGCGTCGCTCTGCTATGCCTGTCGGGTGGCCCCCGAACGCGAACCCGACCTGGTATTCGTCGACACCGAGTGCACCGGTCTGCGTCCGGATGACGAGATCTGGGAATTCGCCGGACTGCGGCGATACCGCGACGGCGCTTCGACATGGCTGCACGTGCTAATCGAGCACGACGAAATCCGGGCTGCCACAGGACTTCCCGAGCCCTTTCGGTCCCAGTACCTGGCGCGGAGGGGATCGCCGGAAGAGCGCTGGCCGCGGAAGCGGGCGGCGATAGCGATTGCGGAGTTCCTCAGCGGCGATGCGGTGATGGTCGGTGCGGTGCCGACGTTCGACTCGCTGCACCTGACGATGCTGCTACGTCGCTACGGGATTCTGGCGCCGCGCCTGTACGCCGTGATCGACGTCGAGGCACTTGCCGCCGGTTCGCTGACCCGCGGCGGTCGACGTGTGCGCATCCCCCTCGACGGTGAGGAGCTCAGCCGGGCGCTGGGCGTCGATCCGGGCATCTACGAGCGTCACACCGCGGTGGGCGACGTGAAGTGGGTGCGCGCCCTCTACGACCGGATCATGGGTACTTAGACCCGCGTCATCTCGTAATACGCGCCGCGCCTTGCCATCAGCTCCGCGTGGCTGCCGTGCTCGACGATCCGCCCGGCCTCCATCACCAGGATCACATCGGCATCGCGGATCGTCGAAAGCCGGTGGGCGATGATGAAGCTCGTCCGGTCTCGGCGCAACTCGTGCATCGCGTGCTGGATCAGCACCTCGGTGCGGGTGTCCACCGAGCTGGTGGCCTCGTCGAGGATCAGCAGGTGCGGGCGTGCCAGGAATGCGCGCGCGATCGTGATCAGCTGCTTCTCCCCGGCGCTGATGTTGCCGCCGTCGTCGCTGACCCACGTGTCGTAGCCGGCGGGGAGGGTATGCACGAACCGGTCGACGTAGGCGCTCTTGGCGGCCTCGACGATCTCGTCGCGGTTGGCCCCGGGCCTGCCGTACCCGATGTTCTCCGCGATCGTTCCGCCGAACAACCACGTGTCCTGCAACACCATTCCGATGCGCGACCGCAGCGCGTGTCTGCTGACCGTCGAGATGTCCACCCCGTCGAGCAGAATTCGCCCGGAGTCGACCTCGTAGAAGCGCATCAACAGGTTCACCAGCGTCGTCTTGCCCGCGCCGGTCGGTCCCACGATCGCGACGGTGCTGCCCGGCTCGGCCACCAGCGACAAGTCCTCGATCACCGGCATGTCGGGCCGGTAGCTGAAGTTGACGTGCTGGAACTCTACCCGCCCGCTCCGCCGCTGACCGTTGGGCGACGGCAGCACAACGGGCGCATCGGGTGTCTGCTCCGGTGCGTCGAGCAGGTCGAAAACCCTTTCAGCGCTCGCCATCCCGGATTGAAGTGTGTTGTACATCGCCGACACCTGGGTGAGCGGCTGGTTGAACTGGCGGACGTACTGGGTGAACGCCTGGATACCGCCGAGCGTGATTTGGCCGGTGGCCACCTGAAGACCGCCGACCACGGCGACGGCCACATAGCTGAGGTTGCCGATGAACATCGTCGCCGGCGAGACCAGCCCGGATAGGAACTGGGCGCCGAAGCTCGCTTGGTAGACGTCGGCGTTGAGGTCGCGGAACTGCTCCTCGGCCCGCGCGCGATGCCCGAATGTCTTGACCAGGGTGAAGCCGCTGTAGGTCTCCTCGATGTGGGCGTTGAGCCGACCGGTGTTGGCCCACTGGGCGACGAACAGGCGCTGTGAGCGGCGCGCGACCGTGCGGGTCACCAGCAGCGAGAGCGGCACCGTCAACAACGTGATCACCGCGAGCAGCGGCGACATGGTCAGCATCATTACCAGCACCGCCAGCACGGTGAGCACCGAGGTGAGCAACTGGCTGATCGTGACCGACAGGGAAGTCTGCACGTTGTCGATGTCGTTGGTCACCCGGCTGAGCAGTTCACCGCGCTGCCGGGAATCGAAGTACGACAAGGGCATTCGATGCACCTTGTCCTCGACGTCGGATCGCAGACCCATCATCGTTCGCTGCACCGTGATGTTCAGCAGCCTGAACTGTGCCCAGACCATCAGGGCGCCGAGCAGGTACAGGGCGAGCGCGAGGAGCAGCGTCCGGCCCACGGCGGCGAAGTCCACGCCGACGCCCGGCCTGACGTTCATGCCGGACAGCAGGTCGGCGAACGTGTTGTCGCCCCGGGCCCGGGCAGCGGCGATCGCCTGCTCCTTGGTGATCCCTGCGGGCAGGTGCCGCCCGATCACGCCGTTGAACAGCAGATCGGTTGCATGCCCGAGAATCCGGGGTCCTATCACGTTGAGTCCGACACCGGAGATACCCAGGCTGATCACCGCGGCGGTCAGCCTGCGCTGGGGAGTGAGCCGTTTGATCAGCCGGATAGCCGTGCCGCGGAAGTCCCGTGACCTGTCCGCAGGGGCCTGCACCACGCCGCGGATCGGCCGCAGCCCCGCCGTCATCGCGAGCTCCCGGCGGCGACCACCGCCTGCGAGTCGACGAACTCTGCATAGGTCGGGCAGTCGGCGAGCAGCGATTCGTGCGTTCCGGCACCCACCACGCGTCCGTCATCCATGACGATCACCTGATCGGCTTCGGCTATCGTCGAGATGCGTTGGGAGACAACCAGAACCGTCGCGTCCGCGGACACCTCGCGCAGCGCCGCGCGCACCCGGGCGTCGGTGTGCATGTCCAGTGCCGAGAACGCGTCGTCGAACAGGTACACCTTGGGCCGGCGGATCACGGCGCGTGCGATCGCCAGCCGCTGGCGCTGTCCGCCCGAGAAATTGATGCCGCCCTGCGACACCGCCATCTCCAGCCCGTCGGGATGTGCGCCGACGAACCCGTCGGCCGACGCGATGCGCAGCGCCTCCCACATCTCGGCGTCGGTCGCGTCGGCGTTGCCGTAGCGCAGGTTCTCGGCAACGGTGCCCGAGAACAGATACCCGCGCTGTGGAACCAGCCCGATTGCCGACCACAGCTGCTCGAGGTCATAGTCGCGGACGTCGACCCCGTCGACGGTCACGAAGCCGTCGGTCACGTCGTACAGCCGGCAGATCAACGACACCAGCGTGGACTTCCCCGAGCCGGTGGAGCCGACTATCGCGGTGGTGGTGCCGGGCCGTGCGGTCGCCGAAACCCCCTGCAGGACCGGACGATCCGCGCCCGGATAGCGGAACGTCGCGCCCTCGAGGCGGACCACCCCGTCGACGGCCTCCGGGCGCACGGCGCGTTTCGGACTGGTGATCGCCGCGTCGGTCGACAGCACCTCGGTGATCCGCTCTGCGCACACCGACGCCCGCGGCAGCATGATCAAGATGAACGTCGCCATCAGCACCGCCATCAGGATCTGCATGAAGTAGGACAGAAACGCGATCAGCGACCCCACCTGCATGTGTCCCGCGTCGATACGCAGCCCGCCGAACCAGATGAGCGCGACGCTGGACAGGTTGATCACCAGGGTGGTGACCGGCAGCATCAGCGCCTGCCAGCGCCCCGCCTCGAGCGCGGTTCCCGACAGCGCGCGGTTGGCATCGGCGAAGCGCATCCGCTCGACGGGTTCCCTCGCGAACGCCCGGATCACCCGTATGCCCGACAGCTGTTCGCGCATCACCCGGTTGATGCCGTCGATCAGCTTCTGCATGCGGCGGAAGATCGGCAGCAGGTGCGACACGATCCAGTAGTTGGCCAGCGCGAGCACCGGGACACTGACCAGCAGCAGCCACGACAGCCCGGCGTCCTGGTGTATCGCCATGAAGATGCCGCCGATGCTCATGATCGGCGCGGTGATCAGCATCGTGCAGGTCATCTGGACCAGGACCTGGATCTGCTGGACGTCGTTGGTGGTGCGGGTCAGAAGTGTCGGCGCGCCGAACCGCGCGGTCTCCGGAGCCGAGAAGCCGGTGATGTGGTGAAAGATCGCCGACCGCAGGTCGCGGCCGAAGCCCATGCCGGTTCGAGACCCGAAGTAAACCGCTCCGACGGCGCACAGCACCTGTAGCCCGCTGACCGCGAGCATCACCGTGCCGAGCGCCATGATCGTACGGGTGTCCCCCTTGGCCACCCCGTCGTCGATGATCGCCGCGTTGACGGTCGGCAGGTAGAGCGACGCCAGGGTGCTGATCAGCTGCAGGAGCATGACAACGGCGATCAGCCGGCGGTACGGCCGCACGTACTGTCGCAGCAGTCTCAGCAGCATCTCCGTACTGTCGCACACCTTCCTGACGGCTGTGTGCCCGGACTTGCTCCGAGCGGAGCCTAAAAGCGCTGGTCAACTCCCGTCCCCGTGGTAACCGCCGGGCTGCCGCTATCCTGCATGACGTGACGAGCGGCGGGAGACGGATCCGGTGAGACGCAGGCAGCCCGCGATGGTCCTCGGGGCCGCGCTGACGATCCTGATCGTCGCTGGCTGTTCCAGCGGATCGTCGGGGCACGGCAACCAGTCCTCGTCGGCGGCACCTTCCACGCAGAACGCCACCCACGGTCCGTTTTTCCCCGAATGCGGCGGGATCAGCGATCAGACCGTCACACAGCTGACCCGCGTCAACGGGCTGGTGAACACGGCGCGCAACTCGGTCGGCTGCCAGTGGCTGGCCGGCGGGGGCATCCTCGGCCCGCACTTCTCGTTCACCTGGTACCGCGGCAGCCCGATCGGGCGCGAACGCAAAACCGAGGAACTCTCCCGCGCCAACGTCGACGACCTCAACATCGACGGCCACAACGGCTTCATCGCCGTCGGCACCGACCCGACGCTGGGCAACAGCCTGTGCGAAGTAGGCATCCAATTCCAGGACGACTTCATCGAATGGTCGATCAGTTTCAGCCAGCAGCCGTTCCCCGATCCGTGCGACGTCGCCAAGGAGCTCGCCCGTCAGTCGATAGCGGCGGCCAAATGATCACCAACCGAATGATTACCAGGGTTGCGGCGGTGCTGGCCGCCGCGCTGACGGTCGTCGCGGTGGTGGGCGGCTGCTCGCGGGCGGTGAGCGGCACCGCGGTCAAGGTCGGCGCCGAGTCGCCGCACAACAACTCCGAACAGCAGTACCCGAACCTGCTGAAGGAATGTGACGTGCTGACCTCCGACATCCTGGCCAAGACGGTGGGCGCGGACCCGCTGGACATCCAGAGCACCTTCGTCGGCGCGGTCTGCCGCTGGCAGGCGGCCAACCCGGCGGGCCTGGTCGACATCACCCGGTTCTGGTTCGAACAGGGCAGCCTCGACAACGAGCGCAAGGTCGCCGAGGGGCTGAAGTACCAGATCGAGAGCCGCTCGGTCGCGGGCGTGCAGTCGATCGTGATGCGGCCCAACGACCCCAACGGGGCGTGCGGCGTGGCCAGCGACGCCGGCGGGGTGGTCGGCTGGTGGGTGAACCCGCAGGCGCCCGGCATCGATGCATGCGGGATGGCGATCAAGCTGATGGAGCTGACGCTCGCGACCAACTCGTAGCCCCGGCGCGACTCGCGGGATCGGGTCAGCGGGGCACGTGGAAGCCCACCAGCGCGGCGCTGCCCGGCTCGAGCCGCTGCCACGCCTCGCCGGTGCGCAGCACCGCGATGGCCGATGTCGGGAACTTCGTCGAGATCTGGTGAGACGCTGTTTTATTGCTGGCTTCGGCGCTGGCAAGGCCGAGTGACACCTGACCGATCGCGGGTTCGTGGCCGATCACCAGCAGCGTGCTGACGTCGTCGTCGACATGGTTGATCGCGTCGATCACCGTGCCGGGCACCGCGTCGTAGAGGCGTTCGCAGAACGTGACGGGCGCGTCCAGCCCGGTGTGCGACAGCGTCTCCCGGGCGCGGGTCGCCGTGGAGCACAGCACCGCATCGATGCGCGGCGCGTGCGAGCGCAACCAGTCGCCGGCCAACCGGGCCTCCCGGATGCCACGCGGCGCCAGCGGGCGACCGTGGTCGGTGACCCCCGCGGGGTAGGCCGACTTGGCGTGCCGCATGAGCAGCAGGGTCCTGCGCGTCCGTTCGGTGCTGCTTGGTGCGCGACCGCTCATCTCTTCACGCTAAGGCATGCCGATTCGCCTCCCGAGAGTTGTCGGCGCCCGGTCCTACACTCGCGTTGCCTCGAGAGGACATCTCGAGAACAGACATCTCGAGAACAGACATGTCGACGGAGGGAGCCGGGATGCGATTCCTGCACAGCGCTGACTGGCAGCTCGGCATGACGCGCCGTTTTCTCAACGGCGATGCGCAGCCGCGCTATTCGGCGGCTCGCCGGGACGCGGTGGCGGCGATCGGCGCGGTCGCGGCCGGAACCGGCGCTGAGTTCGTGGTGGTCGCGGGTGACGTGTTCGAGCACAACCAACTCGACCCGCGTGTCATCAGCCAGTCGCTTGAGGTGGTGCGCGGCATCGGCGTTCCGGTCTACCTGCTGCCCGGCAATCACGACCCGCTCGACGCGTCGTCGGTCTACACCAGCCCGCTGTTTGTGGCCGAATGTCCCGAGAACGTGGTCGTGCTGGACCGCGCCGGCGTGCACGACGTCCGGGCGGGCCTGCAGATCGTGGCCGCGCCGTGGCGGTCCAAGCGCCCGACCACCGACTTGGCCGCCGAGGTGCTGGCCGGGCTGCCGGCCGACGGGGTGACGCGAATCCTGGTCGCGCATGGCGGCGTCGACATCCTCGAACCCGACCGCGACAAGCCGTGGCTGATCCGGCTCTCCGCGCTTCAGGACGCGCTGTCGCGCGGCGCGGTGCACTATGTGGCGTTGGGGGACAAGCATTCTCGGATGTCGGTCGGAACCACCGGCCGGGTCTGTTACTCCGGTTCTCCGGAGGTCACCAACTTCGAGGACATCGAGCCCGACCCCGGCCATGTCCTGGCTGTCGACATCGACGAGGACGACGACGCGCGCCCGGTGCGCGTCGACGCGCACCGCGTCGGTCGGTGGCGGTTTGTGACGTTGCGGCGCTCGGTGGACAGCAGCCGCGACGTGGCCGATCTCGACATCAACCTCGACCTGCTGCCCGACAAGGACCGCACGGTGGTGCGACACGGCCTGACCGGCTCGCTGACGGTGACCGACCGCGCGGCGCTGGACGCCTGCCTGGACAAGTACGCACGGCTGTTCGCGTCGCTGCAGCCGTGGGACCGCCACACCGATCTCGCGGTGATCCCGGCCGACGGCGAGTTCGACGACCTGGGCATCGGCGGTTTCGCGGCCGCCGCGGTGCGGGAGCTGGTGGCCGCGGCCCGCGAGGCGGACGGCGAGCGGGCCGACGACGCGCAGGCGGCGCTGGCGCTGCTGCTGCGACTGGCAACACGTCCCGGGAGCGCCGCGTGAAACTGCACCGCCTGGTACTCACCAACTATCGCGGCGTCACCCACCGCGAGATCGTCTTCCCGGACCGCGGCGTGGTCGTGGTCAGCGGCGCCAACGAGATCGGCAAATCGTCGATGATCGAGGCGCTGGACCTGTTGCTCGAAGCCAAGGACCGCTCGACGAAAAGGGAGGTCAAGCAGGTCAAGCCGACGCACGCCGACGTCGGCGCGGAGGTGACCGCCGAGATCAGCACGGGGCCGTACCGGTTCGTGTACCGCAAGCGGTTCCACAAGAGATGCGAGACGGAGCTCAGCGTGCTCGCACCTGCCCGCGAACAACTCACCGGCGACGAGGCCCACGAACGGGTCTGCGCAATGCTCGCCGATACCGTCGACACGGAGCTGTGGCGAGCGCAGCGGGTGCTGCAGGCGAACTCCACCGAAGCGGTTGAGCTGTCCGGGTGCGATGCGCTGTCGCGTGCGCTGGACGTCGCCGCCGGGCAGGCCGCCGCACCCTCGGGTGCCGAACCGCTGCTGATCGAGCGCATCGACGCCGAATACCTGCGGTATTTCACCGCCACCGGCCGGACCACCGGTGAATGGGCGGCGGCTGCCGCGCGGCTGTCGGCTGCCGACGACGAGGTGGCCCGCTGCGCGGCCGCCGTGGCGCAGGTCGACGACGGCGTCCGCGCGCATGCCGAGCTGACCGAGCGTCTGGGCGAGGTACGGCCGTCGCGCCGCGTCGCCGACCAGCGGCTCACCGCGGCACAGGCGGCGTCCGACGAGGTCGTGGCGCTGGCCGCACAGCGCCGGCAGGCCGAGCTGGTCGCGGCCGCCGCCCGGGCGGCCCTTGCCGCCGCCGTCGCGGCGCGCGACGAGCGGTGCCGGCTGCGCGCGGACGTCGGGGCCAGGGCGGAGGCGGTCGCCCAGCTCGGCGCCGCCGCGCACGGCGCCGCCGAAGCGGAGGCCGCGGCGCGCGAGGTCGACGATGCCGCGGCGGCCCTCGTCGAGCGGTCGCAGGCCGAGCTGCACGGCGCCCAGGCCCGCGTCGACACCGCGCGGTTGGCCGTCGACCAGCTCTCCGACCGCGACGAGGCGCAGCGGCTCGCGTCGCGGCTGGCCAGGATCGACGCCGCGCAGCGCGACCTGGACCGCGTCGAAACGGCACTGCGCGGGATCGTGCTGACCGACTCGGCGATCTCCGACATCGAGAACGCCGCCGCCGCGGTCGACCGCGCCGCGGGTCAGGTCGAGCTCACATCGGCGCGCATCGAGCTCACCGCGGCTGCCGACGCCGAGCTGCGCGTCGACGGGCGGACCGTGCCGCTGGCAGCGGGGGAGTCGTTCACCTGGCGCGCCACGGCCGCTACCGATGTCGAGCTTCCGGGCGTGCTTGCGGCCAGGATCATCCCCGGCACGCCCGCGTCCGACAACCAGGCCAAGCTCGCCGCGGCACAGGAGGTGCTGTCGGCTGCGCTGGCCGCCGCACAGGTGACCGGCCTGGACGACGCCCGCGAGCTCGATCGGCGGCGGCGGGAGCTGAGCAACGCCCGCGACCGGCTGACCGCGACATTGGCCGGACTCTGCGGCGACGAGCCCGTGGACGCATCGCGGTCGCGGCTCGCGCTGCTGCGTGAGCGCGCACGCGATCGCGAGCCGAACCCGCGGATGGACACCGAATCGGCGCGGGCCGAACTGGCCGCGGCCGTCGCCGCGCACCGGCGCGCCGCCGCGGAGTGCGAGACGCGCCGCAAGGTCGCGGCTGCCGCCGGCGCCAAGCTCGCCGAGAAGTCGACGGGCGCGACGGTTTTGCGGGAGCAGCTCGGCGCTGCCCGGGTGGAGCTCGATGCCGCGGCCGACCGGCTGGCACGCGAACGTGCGACCCGCACGGACGACGAGATCGCCGCGCGTGCCGAGGCGGACGCGCAAGCGGCGCGTGCGGCGGCTGAGGGTGTCGCCCAGCTTGGCACCGAGCTCGAGCAGGCCGCGCCGGACCGCGTCGCCGCCGAGTTGGACGACGCCAGGCGCGACTCCGAGGAGCTGAGCCGGCGCCTTCGCCGGATCGACGACGAGCTGCGCGATGTGACGACGCGACTTCGCGTCTACGGCACCGAAGGCCGCAAGGGCCGTCTCGACGCCGCCGAGGCGGAACGCGAGCAGGCCGAAAGCGAGTACAGCTGCATCCGTCGCCGCGCCCGTGCCGCCCAGACCCTGCGATCGGTGATGGCACGCCACCGCGACAACAGCCGGCTGCGATACGTCGAGCCGTTCCGCGCGGAGGTCGAGCGACTCGGCCGGCTGGTCTTCGGCGAGAGTTTCGAGGTGCAGGTGGACACCGACCTGCGGATCTGCAGCCGCACGCTGGCCGGGCGCACGGTGCCCTACGAGTCGCTCTCGGGAGGGGCGAAGGAGCAACTGGCGATCGTGGCCCGGCTCGCCGGCGCTGCGCTGGTCGCCAAGGAAGACTCCGTGCCGGTGATCATCGACGATGCGCTCGGGTTCACCGACGCCGACCGGCTCGCCAAGATGGGTGCGGTGTTCGACGCGGTGGGCGGCGACGGGCAGGTCATCGTGCTGACCTGCAGCCCCGCGCGCTACGACAGCATCGACGCCGCCGATCGAATCGAATTGACGGATTAGCCCCCGGCCGGTCGAATTGACGGATTAGCCTCCGGCCGGCAGACCCGGATCCGCCGACAACCGGAAAGCGGCGCGCATCGCATCGATGTCGTCGCGGTCGCCGTCGAACCTCACCCGCTTCAGCGCTGCCTTTCGCTCCGCGGCGGTCGCTCCCAGCCGTGCGGTGATCAGGTCGGCCGCGTTGGCCGTCACCGTCACCGTCGGCGAGCCTCGGGCAGCCGTCAAATTCCCCCCGTGCACGCCGAATTCGAATCGGCGCCCGTCGACGTCGACCCGATACGACCCGCACCGCTCGCCGCCACCGCCGAAGCCCAGCAGAATCCCGGCGAGGAAGCCGTTCAGCGGTGTCGGTGCACTCCCCGCCGGTTCGAGCAGTTCCAGGCCGAACGTCGCGACGGCCCGGATGACGGGCGGTACCTTGCGCCAGCCCGCGTCGCTGAGGGTGTACACCGTGCGGGCGATCGGCGGCGGCAGCTCGGTGCGCTCGACCAGGCCGGCTTCTTCGAGTTCGCGAAGCCGGTCGGCCAACAGGTTCGTGGCGATGCCCGGCAGGTCGGACCGCAGATCGCCGTAGCGGCGCGGACCGCCGAGCAGCTCGCGCAGGATCAGCAGCGTCCACCGCTCGCCGAGGACGTCGAGCCCTCGCGCGATGGGGCAGTTCTGCTTGTAGTTCCTGCGGGCCGGCACGTCAACCATTCTACCAGCGTGAACGTCAGTATCAACCAAGTACTTGAGAAATACGTCTACTAAGTTTATATTCTTGAACATGACCGACCGCCAGCCCGTCTTCCGCGATCGTCCGATCGCGGCGCTTACCGTTATCTGCCTGAGCGTCTTCGTGATCAGCGTCGACGCCACCATCGTCAACGTCGCCTTGCCGACGATCTCGCGGGAACTCGACGCGGACACCGCCCATCTTCAATGGATCGTCGACGCATACACCCTTGTCATGGCCGGTCTGCTGTTGTCGGCGGGCAGCTTGAGCGACCGCTACGGCAGACGCGCCTGGCTCAGTGCCGGACTGGCACTGTTCGCGATCACCTCGGCGGTGGCGGCCTGGACGGATTCCGCTGGTGCCCTCATTGCCGCGCGCGCCGCCATGGGCGTCGGGGCCGCGGTGATCTTTCCGACCACCCTGGCCCTCATCGTGAACATCTTCACCGATCCGGTTGGGCGTGCCAAGGCGATCGGCCTGTGGGCCGCCATGGTGGGAGTCGGCGTGGCCACCGGGCCGATCACCGGGGGCTGGTTGCTCGAACACTTCTGGTGGGGCTCGATTTTCCTGGTCAACGTGCCGATCGCGGCGGCGGCAATCGTCGGCGGATTGCTCTTCGTTCCGACGTCGCGAGACCCGGCGACCCCGCCGGTCGACGTCGGCGGATTGGTGCTGTCGTCAATCGGGGTCACCGCCCTCGTCTACACCATCATCGAAGCGCCCGACTGGGGTTGGACCAGCGCACGGACCGCAGCGGGATTTTCGGCGGCCGCCGTCGTCCTCTTTGCGTTCGCACTGGCGGAGCGGCACAGCGCGCACCCGATGCTCGACGTCTCGGTCTTCGCCAACCGCCGGTTCTCCGGCGGCAGCCTGGCGGTCACCGCGGGCTTTCTGACCCTGTTCGGCTTCATCTTCGTCATCACCCAGTACTTCCAGTTCATCAGGGCCTACAGCGCATTCGAAACCGGTGTGCGACTGCTGCCGGTGGCGTTCTCGATCGCCGTCGCCAGCGTGCTCGGCCCCCGGATCGTCGAGCGGGTCGGCACCACCGCTGTCGTCGCCGGCGGCCTCGCGTTGTTCGGGGCCGGGCTGGCATGGGCCTCCACCGCCGACACGAGCACGCCCTATGTCGTGATAGCCACGCAGATGGTGCTCTTGGGTGGCGGCCTCGGTCTGACGACGGCGCCGGCCACCGAGGCGATCATGGGCTCGCTGAGCCCGGACAAGGCCGGTGTGGGCTCGGCCGTCAACGACACCACCCGCGAACTGGGCGGCACACTGGGGGTGGCGATCGTCGGTAGCGTCTTCGCATCCGTCTACTCCGCACGGCTCGGTTCCGGGTCGGCACTGGGGGCGATTCCGGCCGACGTCCGCTCGGCCATGCAACGCTCGATGGCGGCCGCGTACCGGGTCGTCGGACAACTACCGGCGGGGCGCGCCGCCGACGTCCGTGGCGCCGTCGACCACGCGTTCCTCGACGGCCTTCAGGCGGGATCTCTCGTGTGTGCCGGCATTGCCTTTGCCGCGGCGGCCGTCGTCGCCGTGCTGCTGCCTGCTCGCTCACGCGTGTCGACTCCCTCCGGGCCGCAACCCGAACCGGCGTGCGTGAAAGCCTGATCGCAAACCGGCCACGAAGGCCCGCGGCGGCTCCTACACTCCGCCGCGTGGACACTGAAACCGATTACGTCGTCGTCGGAACCGGTTCTGCCGGGTCGGTGCTGGCCGCCAGGCTCACCGCGGATCCGGCGGTCCGCGTCGCGGTGCTCGAGGCCGGACCCGAGGACAAGGACAAGTTCGTCCACATCCCGGCCGCGTTCTCCAAGTTGTTCCGCAGCCGGCTGGACTGGGACTACCTCACCGAACCCCAGAAGGAGCTCAACGGCCGCCAGATCTACTGGCCGCGGGGCAAGATGCTCGGCGGATCGTCGTCGATGAACGCGATGATGTGGGTGCGCGGGTTCGCCGCCGACTACGACGAATGGGGCCGGCTGGCCGGCGACCAGTGGTCGTATTCGGCCGTGGCGCCCTACTTCGACCGCATCGAATCCGGCCCGCTGATGATCTCGCCGCAGCGCAGCCCCCGTAGTTCCACCGCCGCGTGGCTGACCGCGGCGCAGCAATCGGGCTACCGGCTCGAGCAGCCCAATGCCGATGCGCCTGAGGGCTTTTGCGAAACACAGGTCACCCAGCGCCGCGGCGCGCGCTGGAGCTGCGCCGATGCCTACCTCAAGCCCGCATTGCGCAGGCCGAACCTGACGCTGCTCACCGAAGCGACCGCCCGGCGGGTGGTCTTCGACGGCGCGCGCGCAGTCGGTGTCGAGTTCGACAAGGATGGTGCCCGCCGGGTCGTGCGGGCCCGGCGCGAGGTCGTGCTGTGCGCCGGTGCGGTCAACAGCCCGCAACTGCTGATGCTGTCGGGCATCGGAGACCGCGACCAGCTGGCCGAGCACGGCATCGGCGTGGTGCGTCACTCGCCCGAGGTGGGCCAGAACCTGATGGATCACCTGGTGACGCCGATGGGCTTCGACGTCGGGCACGACAGCCTGTTCGCGGCCGAGAAGCCGCGCCAGCTCGCCGACTACCTGCTGCGCCGGCGCGGCATGTTGACCTCCAACGTCGGCGAGGCCTACGGGTTCGTCCGCAGTCGCCCCGATCTCGACCTGCCCGATCTGGAACTGATTTTCGCTCCTGCGCCGTTCTTCGACGAAGGCCTCGGCGATCCGTACGGTCACGCCGTGGTGACCGGCCCGATCCTGCTGAAGCCGTACAGCCGCGGTGCGATCACGCTGCGCTCGGCCGAGCCGACCGCCAAGCCGGTCATCGACCCCCGGTATCTGACCGACCCCGGCGGGCGCGACCGCGCCGCGATGATGGCGGGCCTGCGGATCGCCGCGACGATCGCCCGGGCGCCGGCGCTCGAGAAGGTCCTGGGCACCGTTGCCCGCCCGCTGGGCGCCCGCGACACCCGCGAGGAAACCCTGGAGGAGGCGCTCAACAGCTGCTCGCACACCTTGTATCACCCGGTTTGCACCTGCCGGATGGGCACCGACGAATCGAGTGTGGTCGACCCGCAGCTACGCGTGCGCGGCGTCGAGGGCTTGCGGGTGGCCGACGCGTCGGTGATGCCGGCGATCATCCGCGGGCACACGCACGCACCCAGCGTGCTGATCGGGGAGAAGGCCGCCGACCTGATCCGTTCCTGACGACCTCACGCCGCGAGCGCGAGCACCTCGTCGAAACCGGCGATCAGGCACTCGTAGAACACCTCGTAGTCGGGGATGGCCCCGGTGTCCACATCGATGCCCAGCGCGCAGGTGTCGACATAGGTGAGCAGTGTGACGTTGACCGCCGACCCGATGGTCGGGCCGAACGCGTACTGGATCCGCACCGGGGCGCCCCCGAGGAAGACCGGCACCGGAACACCTGGCACGTCGCTGGCGAGGAAGTCGACGTGGCGCAGCACGGAGCCGATGTACCAGCGCGGCATCAGGTTGAGGGCACCGGCGATCAGCTGGGTGTACGGCAGCGACCGTTCGTGGCGAGCCTTGGCGGCGCGCTCATGGATCTGGTTGATTCGTTGCGCCGGATCCGACACACCGACGGGCACATCGAACCGCATCAACGTGATCCGGTTTCCACCCATCACGTCGTCCTCGGTCCGCAGGCTGATCGGCATCGTCAGGTGCAGGTCGCCGACAGACACGCCGTGCTTCTCGTGATAGAGACGCAGCCCACCGGCCACCCCGGCCACGAGCGCGTCGTTCAGCGCGCCGCCACCGCGATGCGCCGCATCCCGCAATTGCGGCATCGGAACCTCGTGCACGCCGAGACGGCGAATCAGGTTGCGGTCCTTCATCAGCGGCGAGCCCGGCCGGTTGATCGGCCGAACCGTGCGGTAGATCGAGGCTGCGGTGGCGGTTGCGGAACCGAACGTCTGCACCGGCCGACGAATGCCGTTGAGCACCAAACCCGGAGCCGACCTGACCACGGCCTGCAGCGTCTTACCCACCAGGCCGGCGTTGTAGCGCAGCGCGTCCCGGTAGCCGCTCAGCAACGGCGCCCGGGGGGCCTCCGGCTCGGCAGGCAGCGCCACCTGCTCCTGCGGGTGCTCGGAGAGGTCGAACAGGATCATCGCGATCTGCACACCGCCGATGCCGTCGGTGAGGGCGTGGTGGAACTTGCACAGCACCGCGGCGCCGCCGTCCTCGAGGCCGTCGATCAGCGTGGTCTTCCACAACGGCCGCGCCCGGTCGAAGTCCTCCATCTCGGCCACGCGGGCCATCTCGAGGACCTCGTCGAGGGTGCCGGGCCGGGGCGCCATGACCCGTTGCAGGTGGAAATCCAGGTCGAAGTCGGGGTCGAACTCCCACCGGGGCGGAGCCGGTGGTGGGGATTGGACCACGCGCTGACGAAACATCGGCAGCGTGCGGCTGATCAGATCGAATCTGTCGCGGATTTCGTTCCAGTCCGGCGACTTCTCCAGCATCAGCACCGTGACCACCGTCGATCGCAGCCGCGGATCGCTTTCCATTGCCCAGGTGAACGCGTCGGTCGCGCGCATGAAGTCAGTCATCATGTCTCCCGCTCACAACGTATGACGGTCGGGCCGCCGCGTCACCGGTGTCGGCGAGAGTGAGGACCTTGTCCCCTCAACCTCGGGCCAACCGGCACTCAGGGGTGCGAACGCGCGGGCTTGGCGAGTCGGTCGTCGAGTGTGGCGTGAAAGTGGCCGATCGCGCTCTCGTGCCGGCCGAACTCGACGAAGGCGTTGGCGCCGGCGTGCAGGCCGCGCTGCACCGCGGCCGACATCGCGTTGTCCTCGACGGCGCCCCTGTCGATCAGGGCACGTCCGCGCCCGGGACCCTCGCCGCGCCCGGGACCCTCGCCTCGCTCGGCGCCCGCCGGGTCGCCGTTCATGGCGTACGTGGTGAATCCGGAGTGTTCGAGATCGATCGGGTCGATCACGACCATGATGACCCGGTCCGGGAACGTCGCCAGCATGACGTTCGGGAACAGGTGATAGACGAAGGTGACGCGGTGGCCGATCGTCCAGGTCGACTCGGGTCGGTCGCGTAGCCGTTCGATGTTGCGGTACGGGAACGTGATTCGGCTGTTTGGCCCGAACGACTCGACGACGTTGAGATCGTCGTACTGCAGCGGGTAGAACGTCTGTTTGTGCGTCGAGCGGATGTGGTAGCCCTCGAGGAACTGCTCGACGAGAACCTTCCAGTTGATGGCCGCGACGGTGGAGACCGAATCGCGGAGCCGGGTGCCCGGCATCAGCTTGTCGCGCCACGCGGTCCCCTGGGTCAGCGCCGAGATCGCTTCGTCCGCGCGGTCGGCCGGTTGGGGGTCGAGCGATTCGACGATGACCAGTCCGTCGACCTCGCGACTGGGCACCTCCACGAGCCCGCGTGACGACACGTCGAGATCGGCGAAGCCGTCGGCGTGGGGCACGTGCGTCAACGAGCCGTCGAGGCGATACGTCCAGCCGTGGTAGGGGCACACCAGTGCGTGAGAGCAACCGCGCCCCTCCACGAGTGCCATCCCTCGATGCCGACACGCGTTGCGGAACACCCGGGCCCGGCCCGCCCCGTCACGCACCGCAAACAGCGGAACGCCGAAACTGACGCGTTCGGCATGGTCCCCGGGGTTGGGAATCGCCGCGGACGGGACGAAGACGCTGGGCCCGGAACGCAGCACCCGGAGCTCGTCGGCGAACCGTCGGGGATCCAGGTAGTTCTCGACGGGTTCGCGCCACGACTCGCCTTCGTCGGTGGTCCCCGCGTCGATGTGCGCAAGCACGCGGCGAACGATTTCGGCGTCGTCGGCGAGCGCGGCCCCGGTGGAAGCGCCCATCGTCAAAGCATCACGCGTTGCTCGCCACATGTCAATATATTTGTGATATGAGCTCCCCGTCCCGGTCCCGGGTCAGCGACCTGATCGGCGACCGTCCGCTCACCGCGCGGTCGGTGCTGGCATCCGCGCTGCTGGGCGCCGACGAGCCTCACCTTTCCGTCGCCGTGCTGGTCGCCGCGGCTTCGCTGTTCGGCATCAGTGCCGGCGCGGCGCGCACCTGCCTCTGGCGGATGGCTTCCGACGGCGAGCTCACGAGCGGCAACGGCACTTACGCCCTTGCCGGTCACCTGCTCGAACGACGCCACCGCGTGGACGATGCGGCCCGCGCCGACGACGCCACCGTGCGCCCGTGGGACGGAACATGGGAGCTCGCGGTCGTGTCCCTCGAGCGACGCCCGGCGGCTGACCGGCTCGAGCTGCGGAAAGCGGCGCGGGCGCTGCACCTTGCCGAGATCAGGGAGGGCGTCTGGATCCGGCCCGACAACCTCGATCCCGGTCGCCTCCCGGCGTCGCGCGCCGTGCTGGACGTGCAGTGCGTTCACTTCCACGGCGCCGCCTCCGACATCGACGCCGGCACCGTCAGGTCGCTGTTCTCCCTCGATCGGTGGGCCACCGACGCCGCACGGCTGACCACGGCGATGCAGGACGAACTCGGCTCGGCCGCGGTCGAACTCGGCGACACGGCCGCGGCGCTGAGGTACCAGTTCGCCCTTTCCATCAGCGTCGTCCGTCATCTGCAGCTCGACCCGTTGCTCCCGGCTGCACTTCAGCCCGAACGGTGGCCCGCCACCCGGCTCCGCGCCACCTACCGCCGCTTCGACAGGGCCTTCAAGCGACGAATGAACCGCGCGACGTTCGAACCTGACAACCGGCAGAATGTGCGTTGATGACCATGAACGCCAGGCGCAGGCGCGCACACCAGAAGCTGGCCGCGCTGCCCGGCGTGCGGCCCGTGCGGCGACCGGTCGCACCCGGCGGCGACGAGGAATTCGACCTCTACTATGTGCGCACCGGCCGGAAGTCCCCGCACCCGCTGGTTGTCATTCCCGGCGGCCCCGGCGCCGCATCGGTGGCGTTGTACCGCGGACTTCGGCGCCGCGCGGCAACGGCGGGCCTGGATGTGATCATGATCGAGCACCGCGGTGTGGGCATGTCGCGCCACGACGACGCCGGCGCCGACCTGCCACCGGAAGCCCTGACGATCGACCAGGTGGTCGACGACGTCGTCGCGGTGCTCGACGACGCACAGGTCGAGCGGGCGACGTTGTACGGCACCTCCTACGGCACCTACATCGCCGCCGGCGTCGGCGTGCGCCACCCCGACCGGGTGCACGCGATGATCCTCGACTCGCCGCTGCTGTCCAATCGCGACATCGAGGACGTGCGCGTCGCGATTCGCGCAGTGCTGTGGGACGGCGAGCGACCGGATACCGCGGATCTCGCCCCCAAGGTGCGCCGGCTCGTGGACGACGGGGTGCTGACGCCGTCCGCCGGCCAGATCGCTGCTGTCGTCTACGGACTCGGCGGTGCGGACCTGCTGAACCGCCAGCTCGATCTGCTGCTGGGCGGCCGGCGCTGGCTGTGGACGGCGCTGACGGGCTCCACCCGGGCACTCTTCCAGCGCAAGACGCCGTATCGCAACGAGGCCGACCTCGTGGGCCGGATCGGGTTCCGCGAGCTGAATTACGGCGGCATTCCCGACGGCAAGCCGCTGGATCCGGCCATCGCCTTTCGTGAATTGGCCTCCCACCCGGTGGGTTTCGAAGCCGAACCCTATGACCTGGTGTCGGAGATGCCCAGATTCGGCTGGCCCACCGTGGTGGTGTCGGGTGCCCGGGATCTGACCACGCCGCCATCGGTGGCCGAGCGGATCGCGTCGCTGATCCCCGGCGCGGTGCTGGTGCGGCTGCCGACCGCCGGTCACAGCGCCCTCGACACCCGCGAGTGTGCGGCGCTGGCGATCGCGCAGGCGGTCCGCGACGGTCGGGTCGAGCAGTTGCCGGCGCAGGCCGCGCGGCTCGATACGCTGCCGGGTGGCCCGGGGATCCGGCTGCTCGTCGGCGCGCTCAGGACCGCGGCCGCGGTCGAGGCGGCGTTGCCCGCCGCGGTGCCCCGCGCGCTGCAGCGGGTGACTACTTCATGAATCCGATTGTGCTGTAGTTCAAGTCGGCCATGCCGGCGGCGCCGAAGTTGGCCAGGTTGCTGCGCACCGCGACGTTGCCGGGAGCCTGGAACAGCGGCAGGGAGAAGCCCTCTGCCCAGATCATCACGTCGGCTTCGTTGGCCAGTGCGCGCGCCGTCCCGGGGTCGAGCGCCGACAGCGTCTGTTCGATCTTCGCGTCGATCTGCGGGCTGCCGATCTTGCCGAAGTTGCTGTCGCCGTCGGACGTGTAGATCTGCGGGAGGGCCGACAGCGGGAACGCATCGCCGGACCAGCCGAACTGGGCGATGTCGAAATCGCCGACGTTGATGTACTGCGTGAAGAACCCGGTGCCTGGTTTGGCGTCGAGCACCAGCTTGACGCCGACCTGGGCCAGGTTGTTCTGCGCGATCTGGGCCATCTGCCGCGTGGACTGCGCCTCGTAGAACACGTCGCGGATGACGAGTTGCTTGCCGTCTTTTTCCCGTACGTTGCCGTTGAGCTTCCAGCCGAGGCCGTCGAGTTCCTTGCGGGCCTCGTCGGGGTTGTAAGCGGCTGCGGCGCTGTTGTTTTGATAACCCTCCTGACCCGCGACATAGATGTGGTTGTTCAGCGGAGTGGGGTTGTCGGCGAGGCCGCGCTGGGTCACGTTCGCGATCATCTGGCGGTCGATGCCCTTGCAGATCGCCACCCGCAGCGCCTTGTCGGCCAGGATGGATCCCGGTGCGCCGTTGAACGTGAAGTGGAACCAGGTCGGCGCCGCGGCGCGGCGGATCGCGATGCCGGGCGCGCGTTTGGCGATCGTCATTTCGTCGATCGACGCGACTCCGGTCGCGTCGATCGCGTTGTTCTGCAAGGCCGGGATCCGCGCGGCGTCGTCGAGCACCATGAAGGTCATGGAGTCCAGCTTGGGCGGTTCTCCCCACCACTTCGGGTTGCGGCTCAACACCACTCGCTGCCCGGTCTTGTCCAGGCCGGTCACGATGAACGGTCCGGCCGACGGGCCGGGACCGTTGAGCTGTCCTTTGTTGAACACGTCCGGGTTGCCGGTCATACTGCGCGGCTGCAACGAGGTGGTGCCCGCGAACATGCCCTTCCACTCCGCATACGGCTTGGCGAATGTGATCACCGCCTGCCGGTCGTCGACACCCCTGGTCACCGAGTCCACCCGGTCGTAGCCGGCGGTGCTGGCGGTGGCAAACGCCTTGTCCTTGCCGCTGTCGGCGTGGACCTGGGAGGCGATGTCCTGCCAGGTGATCGGGCTGCCGTCGCTCCACACCGCCTTCGGGTTGATGGTGTAGGTGACCTTCTGCGGGTTGGTGCCGGTCAGTTCGACGTTGGTGAAGTAGTCGGTGTTGACCGTCAGCGACCCGTTCGCGGCGATGTTGAACGCGCGGGGCAGCGTGGGCCGCACGATCGCGTCCACGTCGACGGAGTTGCCGTCGATGTTGAGCGGGTTGAAGTTCGACGGGAACTCGGTCAGCGCCAGCCGCAGGTTGCCGCCGTCCCGCAGCTTCGACGGGTCTTGTGGGTTGATGTCGTTGGTGCTGCCGACCTGCGCGGCACCGCCGGCCGACGGTATCCCGCGGTTGGCCGAGCAGCCCGCTACCGCGGCCGCGACGACAAGGAGGACCAGAGCGATTCGACGGATCACCCGACCGATGCTAACCACGGCTCGGCTCGGGTTGGGGCACCGCGGCGAGCAGGCGTCGGGTGTACTCGTGCGCCGGGCGGGTGAACACCTGGTCCCCGTCACCCTGCTCGACGATCGCGCCCTTGTACATCACCGCGACCCGATGCGCGAGGTGCTTGACCACCGACAGGTCGTGGGAGACGAACAGGTAGGACAGCCCGAACCGCTGCTGCAGGTCGAGTAGCAGGTTGATGATGCCGGCCTGGATGGACACGTCGAGCGCCGACACCGGCTCGTCGAGGGCGAGGATCTTCGGCTGCAACGCCAGCGCCCGCGCGATGCCGATGCGTTGCTTCTGTCCGCCGGAGAATTCGCCGGGGTACCGGCGGGCGTCACTGCGTGGCATTCCGACGATGTCGAGCAATTCCGCCACCCGCTCATTCGTCCGGCTTTTGGCGAACCCGTTGGCGCTCAACGGCTCAGCCAACACCTCGAACACCGGCAGCCGGGGGTCGAGCGAGGCCACCGGATCCTGGAAGACCACCTGCAGGTCGCCGCGCAGAGCGCGCCGGGCCCGCGGATCCAGCGCGGCGACGTCGTTGCCGAGCACCTCGATCGACCCCGACTGCGGTGCGGTCAGCTCCAGGATCTGGTGCAGCGTCGTGGACTTCCCGGATCCGGACTCGCCGACGATTCCCAGCGTGCGGCCCTGTCGCAGCTCGAAGCTGACGCCGTCGAGCGCCCGCACCTCGCCGACCTGCCTGCGGAACACCACACCTTTGGTGAGCCGGTAGGTCTTGACCAGGTCGCTCACCCGCAGCACCACGGGCGCCCCGGCGGCCCAGGTGTCGGCGGAGGGCGGCTGCGTGGATACGCCGTAGATCTCCGCTGCGCTGCGCCCGGCGACCTCGTCGGTGCGAATGCACGCGGCCAGGTGGGCGGGCCCCACCTCGATCAGGTCAGGCTCGGCGGCGCGACACTCGTCGATCGCCAACGGGCAGCGCGGCGCGAACGGGCACGCGTCCGGCTGCGGGGCGGTCAGCGACGGCGGCGCGCCGGGGATGGGGACCAGCCGGGCCCCCTGCGGGGCGTCGAGCCGCGGCACCGACCCCAGCAGGCCCGCGGTGTAGGGCATCCGCCGGTCGCGGTAGAGCTCGTCGACACCGGCCACCTCCACCGGGCGCCCGGCGTACATCACGATCGCGCGGTTGGCGAATTCTGCTACCACGCCGAGGTCGTGGGTGATGATCACCACGCCGGCGCCGGTGACGTCGCGAGCGGTCTTGAGCACGTCGAGGATCTGCGCCTGCACGGTCACGTCGAGCGCGGTGGTGGGCTCGTCGCAGATGAGCAGGTCCGGGTCGTTGGCGATCGCGATCGCGATGACCACGCGCTGGCGCTCGCCGCCGGACAGCTGGTGCGGAAAGGAGCGGGCCCGTCGCTCCGGCTGCGCGATGCCCACCAGGTCGAGCAGCTCGGTGGCGCGCTGCCGGGCGGCCCGCCGGGTGACACCGCGCTGGTGGACCTCGATGGCCTCGGCGATCTGGTCGCCGACCGTGTACACCGGCGTCAACGCCGACATCGGATCCTGGAACACGGTGCCGATCAGCCGTCCCCGGATGCGCGACATCTGCCGGTCGGCCAGGCCGAGCAGCTCTTCGCCGTGCAGCCGAACCGACCCGGACACCTGCGCGTACTCGGGCAGCAGGCCGATGACGGCCATCGCGCCCGCCGATTTTCCCGAACCGGATTCACCGACGATCGCGACCACCTCGCCGGGGTCGACGTGGTAGCTCATGCCCCTCACCGCGGCCACCGGTTCGGCGTCGGTGGGGAACCCGACTCGCAGGTCGGTCACTTCGAGCAGCGGGCTCACCTGCGCAGCCTCCCACTGCCTGGATCCAACGCGTCACGCAGGCCGTCGCCGACGAGGTTGGCGCACAACACGATCAACACCAGCACCCCGGCCGGGAACAAGAACACCCACGGAAACGTCGTCGCCGAATTGGTGCCGTCGGCGATCAGGGTGCCCAACGACACGTCGGGCGGCTGCACCCCGAAACCCAGGAAGCTCAGGCCGGTTTCGGCCAGGATCGCGACCCCGACGTTGAGGGCGGTGTCGATGATGAGGATCGACGCGACGTTCGGCACGATGTGGCGGACGATGATCCGCCTGCTCGGCACGCCCATATACCTTGCGGCCTGGACGAATTCGCGATCCCGCAGGCTCATCGTCATGCCGCGGACGATCCGCGAGCTGATCATCCAGCTGAACCCGGCGAGCAGCACGATCAGCCAGAAGATGCTTCCGGACTGCTTGGTGCGTGGCGTGACGATCGCGATCAGGATGAAGCTGGGCACCACGAGCAGCAGGTCGACGAGCCGCATCATCATCTGATCGCGCCAGCCGCCGAAATACCCGGCGATGGATCCGACGGTGGCCGCGATCGCGGTGGAGATGAACGCCACACAGACACCGATCAGCATCGACTTCTGCATCCCGCGCAGCGTCTGCGCGAAGACGTCCTGCCCGAGCGAGTTCGTGCCGAACCAGTGGTCGACCGTCGGCGGCTGCAGCAGCGCGTTGTAATCCAGATCGGTGTAGCCGTAGGGCAAGAACGGGGGCAGCGCGTAGCAGCCGACGAACAGCACCACGAGCAGGACCAGCGCGATGACCCCCGGCCTGTTTCGCAGGAATCTGCGCATCACGAGGTTGCGCCGGGACGCGAATCTCACGGGGGGAAGGCGGGACGTCATGACGCGCGCACCCGGGGATCCAGCGCGGCATAGATCACGTCGGACAGCAGTCCCGCGAGCAGGATCGTCGCCCCCGAGAACACCGTGATCGCGGCGATGATGTTGGTGTCCTGCGTCGAAATGCCTTGCACCACCCACTCACCCATGCCGTGCCAGCCGAAGATCTTCTCGGTGAACACCGCGCCGGTGACCAGTCCGCTGACACCGTATGCGAACAGCGTCGCCATCGGGATCAGCGCGGTGCGCAGCCCGTGCTTGAACAGCGCGCGACGACGGGTGAGCCCCTTGGCCCGCGCCGTGCGGATGAAGTCCTGGCTGAGCACGTCGAGCATCGCGTTGCGCTGGTAGCGGCTGAACCCTGCGATCGAGGCCAGCGCCAACGTGAACGTCGGCAGCACCAGGTGTTGCAGCCGGTCGACGAAGTGGTTCCACCAGCCACCCGTCACCCACGGTGACGTCTCGCCGGTGTACTCGAAGATCTGCACGCCGAAGACCGTGTTGACCTGCAGCGCGGCCATGATGAGCAGGTTGGCGATCACGAACGTCGGGATGGAGAGCACCAGCAGCGAAAGCACGGTGACCACGCGGTCGGACAACCGGTACTGGCGGATCGCCCCCCACGCTCCGGCGACGACCCCGATAACGGTGCCCAGCACCGAACCGAGAACCAGCAGCCGCAGGCTGACCCCGATCCGCCGCCACAGTTCCGCCGACACCGGCTGGCCGGCCACGGTGGTGCCGAAGTCGCCGCGGATCGCGCCGGACACCCACTTGCCGTAGCGAACCGGTATCGGCTTGTCCAGGCCGAGCTCGGCGGCTTTGGCGTCGATCACGGCCTGCGGCGGGCGCGGGCTGCGGTGCAGCAGGCTGTCCAGCGGGTGGAAGGTGAGCGAGGTCAGGCCGAACGTCAAAAACGATGCGAGGGCCAGCAGCACGATGTAGTTGAGCAACCGACGCGCCAGAAATCGCGTCATCCGCGCCCGCCGTGCTCGTCCCGCATGGGCACAGGGTAGGTCGAGTGGCCCGCCCGGACGCAAAATCGCCCCGCGCGCCCACCCGGCAGGAGCCCCGCGCCTGTGATCCAAGGGGCCTCTGTGATTTCTGTGAAGATCGTGGCGGCGCGTTCATCCAACCCGTTGATAGCATCGACCGCGCCCGGCTGTGTGCCCACTTGCCCGCGAGGAGGTCCCATTGACCGCGACCGACGAATTCCTGGCCAACAACGAGCGTTACGCGAGCACATTCAAGGGTCCGCTGCCACTGCCGCCCAGCAAACACGTGGCGGTCGTGGCATGCATGGACGCCCGCCTCGACGTGTACCGGATCCTCGGCCTGGGCGACGGTGAGGCGCACGTGATCCGCAACGCCGGCGGCGTCGTCACGGACGACGAGATCCGTTCGCTGGCAATCTCGCAGCGGCTGCTGGGCACCAACGAGATCATCCTGATCCACCACACCGACTGCGGCATGCTGACTTTCACCGACGACGAGTTCAAGCGGTCGATCCAGGACGAGACCGGCATCAAGCCCGAGTGGGCCGCCGAGGCCTTC
>NZ_DATFYW010000090.1:0-3949 GCF_035314905.1 Mycobacterium sp. | reverse complement strand
CCCTGGATGGTGGTGTCCATGGCGGTCAGGCTAGCTGCGGCCCGGTGCCCCGCGCTTCTCGATTCCTGATCGGTCTGGTCACCTGTTCCGCCACGCACGGCGGCATCCCCGCCGTCGCGCGCGCCGCGTGGCGCCGGTAGGCGCCGGGCGGCATACCGGCCAGGAGAGAACTCATCTCACGGTGTCCGCGAGGGCCTCGGTCAGGTGCCGACGTAGGCCGCGAGGTGCTCGCCGGTGAGGGTGGAGCGGGCAGCGACGAGGTCGGCGGGTGTGCCCTCGAAGACGATTCGGCCGCCGTCATGGCCGGCGCCGGGGCCGAGGTCGATGATCCAGTCCGCGCGCGCCATGACCGCCTGGTGGTGCGCGATGACGATGACCGACTTGCCGGAGTCGACGAGCCGGTCGAGCAGGCCGAGCAGCTGCTCGACATCGGCGAGGTGCAGACCGGTGGTCGGCTCGTCGAGGACGTAGACGCGGCCCTTCTCGGCCATGTGGGTGGCCAGCTTGAGCCGCTGCCGCTCGCCGCCGGACAGCGTAGTGAGCGGCTGGCCGAGGCTGAGGTAGCCGAGCCCGACGTCGGCGAGCCGGTAGAGGATGGCGTGCGCGGCCGGCGTGCGCGCCTCGCCGGCGCCGAAGAACTCCTCGGCCTCGGTCACCGACATCGCGAGCACCTCGCTGATGTCGCGGCCGCCGAGGTGGTGATCCAGCACCGATGCCTCGAACCGCTTGCCCTCGCACTCCTCGCAGATGGTGGCGACGCCGGCCATCATCGCCAGATCGGTGTAGATGACGCCGATGCCGTTGCAGTTGGGGCAGGCGCCCTCGGAGTTGGCGCTGAACAGCGCCGGCTTCACGCCGTTGGCCTTCGCGAACGCCTTACGGATCGGGTCGAGCATTCCGGTGTACGTCGCCGGGTTACTCCGCCGCGAGCCACGGATCGGGGTCTGGTCGACCGACACGACCCCGTCCCGCCCGGACACCGAGCCGTGGATCAGCGAACTCTTGCCGGAGCCGGCGACACCGGTGACGACGACAAGCACCCCGAGCGGGATGTCGACGTCGACGTCGCGCAGGTTGTGCGTCGTCGCGCCGCGGATCTCCAGCGTGTCCGTAGGCTTCCGCACCGTCTCCTTAAGGGCGGCCCGGTCGTCGAGATGGCGGCCGGTGAGGGTGCCGCTGGCCCGCAGCCCCTCGACAGTGCCCTCGAAGCAGACGGTGCCGCCCGCCGTACCGGCGCCGGGGCCGAGGTCGACGACGTGGTCGGCGATCGCGATCGTCTCCGGCTTATGCTCCACGACCAGCATCGTGTTGCCCTTGTCGCGCAGCCGCTGCAGCAGGTCGTTCATCCGCTGGATGTCGTGCGGGTGCAGACCGACGGTCGGCTCGTCGAAGACGTAGGTGACGTCGGTCAGCGACGACCCGAGGTGTCGGATCATCTTGGTGCGCTGTGCCTCGCCGCCGGACAGCGTGCCGGACGGGCGGTCGAGACTGAGATAGCCGAGCCCGATCTCGACGAACGAGTCGAGGGTCTCCCCCAGCGCCGCCAGCAGCGGCGCCACGGACGGTTCGTCCAGCCCGCGCACCCAGTCGGCGAGGTCGCTGATCTGCATCGCACAGGCGTCGGCGATGTTGATGCCCCTGATCCGCGACGACCGGGCGCCCTCGCTGAGCCGGGTGCCGCCGCACTCGGGACAGGTCGTGAAGGTAACCGCCCGGTCCACGAACGCCCGGATGTGCGGTTGCAGCGACTCCCGGTCCTTGGAGAGGAACGACTTCTGGAATCTCGGGATTAGACCCTCGTACGTCAGGTTGACGTTGTCGACCTTGATCCTGGTCGGCTCCTTGTAGAGCAAGTCGTTGAGCTCGGTCTTGGTGTATTTGCGGATCGGCTTGTCCGGGTCGAGGAAGCCGCAGCCGCTGAAGATGCGGCCGTACCAGCCGTCGACGCTGTAGCCGGGGATCGTGAGCGCACCCTCATTGAGCGACTTGCTGTCGTCGTACAGCTGAGACAGGTCGAAATCGGTGACCGAGCCGTGGCCTTCGCAGCGCGGACACATGCCGCCGGTGCGGGTGAAGGTCTGTCTCACGGTCTTGCCGGCGCCGCGTTCGATCGTGATCGCACCGCTCGCTCGGACCGAGGGGACGTTGAAGGAGAACGCGTTGGGGGAGCCGATGTGCGGCTGCCCGAGTCGGCTGAAGAGGATGCGCAGCATCGCGTTGGCGTCGGTGGCGGTGCCGACCGTGGAGCGGGCGTCGGCACCCATCCGCTGCTGGTCGACGAGGATCGCGGTCGTCAGCCCTTCGAGCACGTCGACCTCGGGCCGCGCCAGCGTCGGCATGAAACCCTGGACGAAGGCGCTGTAGGTCTCGTTGATCAGCCGCTGCGACTCCGCGGCGATCGTGCCGAACACAAGCGAGCTCTTGCCCGAGCCGGAGACGCCGGTGAACACCGTCAGCCGGCGCTTCGGGATTTCGACGCTGACGTCCTTGAGGTTGTTCACGCGCGCGCCGTGCACGCGGATCAAATCGTGGCTGTCGCCAACGTGCAGCGCAGGCGACTGCGTGTCCGTCCTCGTGGCCATGCTCATAGTGTCTCCATCTGTTGGCCGGGGCCGCCTTCGCGGTATCCGTCGGCGTCGCCTGGCTCGATCTGACCAGCTTCGAGCAGTACGTCTGGTTCTTCTTCGTCGGCGCGGTCGCGGCAACGGTCCGCTGTCTACCTGATTGGCGGTGCCGGCCGGGGTGGCGCGACGCCGGTCCGGCTGACGCTGGCCGGGGTCGCGCTCGGCGCAAGAACCAAGGCATCCACGCCGCTCCGGCCCGTGGGACCTCTGCGCCCCGGCCATGCGGCGCGCCCGGCCGAGGCATCAGACCAACCAGCGGCAGTCGCGCATCAGCTCGCGGTCGGACAGCTCGTTCACGTCGCGCCAAGCCTAGATGCGGCGCGGGAGATACGGAACCAGCGGGCACGGCGTGGCCAGCGCACGCGGGTCGAAGCCGGTGCGCGCGGCGAACCGGTCACCCCGCTGCTGCGGCAGCGCGTCGATCTCGAGGACCTCGACTTCGCCCTCGATCATGGACACGTCGCGGGTGTGGCCCAGCCCCAGCCGAACGGCCCGGGTGGCGGCCAGGTTCCTGCCGGTCGGGCTGTCCGTCGGCGTGGCCATCAGCAGCGCCTCGCCGTCCCGGTCGAAGGACAGCGGCACCAGGTACGGCGCACCGTCCGCCGAGGCACTGGCCACCCAGACGTCTTTGTCGTGGGTGAGCCGATGCTCGGTGTCGCGACGACGCTGAGCGCGGGAGCGGGTCGGCACTCATCGGTCCTGAAGCAGCCCCAGGACGTTGCCATCGGGGTCGGTGACGGTGGCCACCAGGCGGCCGCCACCTACGTCGCGCACGGGCTCCTTCACGGTGGCACCCGCGGCCGTCACCTCGGCCACCTTCGCCTCGATGTCCGGCACGTGCCAGTAGGCCACCGGCGAGGTCATGCCCTGCGGTCCACCGCCCGGCACTAGCCCGATGTGCTGGCCCGCGGCCTCGAAGCCGACGTAGTAGGACGAGTCGTTCTGCGGCTGTACGCCGAGCAGGGCGGCGTACACCGCCTTAGCCGTCGTCAGGTCGGACACGGGAACCAGCACGATCTTGATTCCCTGGGTGGAAGAGCCGGTCATGGTCACTCCTGAAGTCATGGGTCACATCGACCCGGTGTGTCTTGTCGAGCTTAAAGACGAACGGGAAGCCCGGAAATCGACGTGCCGAGCTGGTCGGCTGGCCGCGCCGTGATCCAGCGCATCCCGCCGTATCCGATGTCGTTGCGGACCTCGAAGCCGAGGGTGTCGCGATAGAAGGCCAGGGAGGCGCCCGGGTCGTTGTGCGGGAGAAAGGCCCTGGATGGTGGTGTCCATGGCGGTCAGGCTAGCTGCGGCCCGGTGCCCCGCGCTTCTCGATT
>NZ_DATFYW010000089.1:0-24712 GCF_035314905.1 Mycobacterium sp. | reverse complement strand
GAGCCGATGACGGGAATCGAACCCGCGTATTCAGCTTGGGAAGCTGATGTTCTGCCATTGAACTACATCGGCAATGTCCGGTCACGAAGGTTAGCAGCAACCGGCGCTCGGTACACCGCCTCCGGCGAGAGGCCAGCCGATACGCTCGTCGCGTGTTGCTCTCCGACCGCGACATCCGAGCCGAAATCGACGCCGGACGCCTGGGCATCGATCCGTTCGACGAGAGGCTGGTCCAGCCGTCCAGCGTCGATGTGCGACTAGACAGCCTGTTCAGGGTGTTCAACAACACCCGCTACACCCACATCGACCCTGCCCAGCAGCAGGACGAGCTGACCAGCCTCGTCGAGCCATTGGAAGGGGAGCCCTTCGTGCTTCACCCAGGGGAGTTCGTCCTGGGGTCGACCCTGGAGCTCTGCACCCTGCCCGACGACCTGGCCGGACGGCTCGAAGGCAAGTCCTCACTGGGCAGGCTCGGGCTGCTCACCCACTCGACTGCCGGCTTCATCGACCCCGGTTTCAGCGGGCACATCACCCTCGAGCTATCCAACGTCGCCAATCTGCCAATCACACTGTGGCCCGGCATGAAGATCGGCCAACTATGTCTGTTGCGTTTGACGAGCCCGGCCGAACACCCCTATGGCAGCGCCAAAGCCGGGTCGAAGTACCAAGGCCAGCGCGGTCCAACGCCGTCGCGTTCGTATCAGAATTTCCACACGCCTGCCGGCTGAAAATACCGTCGCCTGAACCCATCCGGCGCACATATCGTGGTACGCAGGTAGGGTCTATCGTGCGGGCCCTTTCGAGGGTCGCGGCGCCGCCGTCAACCTGCGACTTCGCAGAGATCAGCTAACGGCGGGGGACGTAACGCCGGAGGCGGTTGATCCGATGAAGGATCAGTTGACGGCTTAATTGGCGGACGTGCCCACAGTGACTTTGGCTACGTAGCAAATATGTGGAGGGGCAGTGGAGATCGTACTTGGCGTGTCGATGACACCCACGACGGTCCGCATGGTGCTGGTCGAAGGCGAAAGAGCCGACGGCCTGACCGTCGATCACGACGTTTTCGACATCACCGCAATCGACGGCTCGGCAACGCCGAGCGCACCGCAACAGGTGATCGCCGCCGTGCTGGGCACACAGGAAAGCGCCACCGCAGGTGGTCACAAACTGGTGGCGACCGGCGTCACGTGGAGTCACCGCGACGAAGCGGCCGCGCTGCGCGAAGCGTTAGCCCTACGCGGCATCGACGACGTGACATTGTTCTCGGAGCTGCACGCGGCGGGCGCACTGGCCCGGGCAGCGGGCCGGGCGGTCGGCTACGACAAGACCGCGCTGGTGTTCATCGAGCGCGACACCGCGACGCTCTCGGTCGTCGAGACATCCGATGGCTCCATCGTCAAGGTGGACAGCCGCAGCCTGCACAGCGCCGACGCGATGAGCGTGCTGGCCGGGATGGTCGCCAGCCTGGAGGAGCACGACGCGCGCCCGGCTGCCATGTTCGTCGTCGGCTCCGGCGTCGACGTCGGCTCGGTGAAGGCGCACCTCGAAAACCTGGTGTCGATCCCCGTCAGCGCGCCGGAAGACGGCGAGTTGGCCCTCGCCCGTGGCGCCGCGCTGGCCGCGGCCAACGCGCCCCGGTTCGAAGCGTCCACCGTGGGGCTGGCCTACTCGCAGGACCCCGACGGCACCACCGCCGGCACGGTCTATGCCGTCGACCCCGCGGCCGCCACCCAACTCGCCCCTGTCGGTGCGGTGGCGGTTGAGGCCGCGGCGGCCGACGTTCCCGGACCGCTCGAGGAGGGCCGCAAGCCTTTCCTACTGGTCGGCAGCTCACTCACCGCGATTTTCGTGGTCGGCGTGGTCGCGCTGGTGATCTCGTTGGCCGTGAGCATCCGGCCGACGGTCGACCAGCGTCCCAGCCCGGGCGACAGCGTGATCCTGCCCAGCACGGTCGCGCCGGCGGCGCCCCAGGCGCAGCAGCCGCCCGCACCGGAGACCATCCCGGCGCCGGTGCCCGTGGTGCAGCAGGCGCCGCAGCCGCAGGCTCCGGCACCCCGCGCGGCGGTCGCCGACGTGCCCGCTCCCCAGGCCCCGGCCCCCGCCGCGGTGCCGCCGCCCGCTCCGGCCGGCCCGCCCGCACCCCTGCCGGACCCGCCGGCCGCGCCGCCGCCGGTCTACACGCCACCGCCGGCCGCTCCGCCGCCGGTGTATGTGCCGCCGCCCGCGCCGACCATCGGGTTCCCGCAGCGGCCGATCTTCCGGCCGCCGGAGCACGAGCGGCCGCCGTGGTACCCGCCGCAGCAGGAGTACCCCCAGTCGCCGCAGCAGCAGTGGCCGCAGACACCGTCTCAGAGCCAGGTGCCTGACTACCCGCAGTACCCGAATGGCTCCGGAAGCTCCGGGTCCGGCGGCTACGGGCCTGGTTCAGGTACGGGCCCGGGCAGCTACGGGCCCGGATCCGGGTCGGGCGGGCCGCGTGCGCCGTGGTGGCCCGGCGACTAAGTCCGTTACCTGCTGTTGGCCTGCCGCTAAGTGTCACGACGCGGTTAGCTCATCGCCGCCTCCTATACAGGTGGTATGCGGTGCACCGTCTTCGGCACGGGCTACTTGGGGGCCACACACGCCGCTGGGATGGCTGAGCTCGGGCACGAGGTCGTCGGCGTCGACATCGATCCCGGCAAGGTCGCCAAACTCGCGGCCGGTGATGTGCCGTTCTACGAACCAGGCCTGCGAAAGATGCTGTGCGACAACCTCGCAGCGGGCCGACTGCGGTTCACCACCGACTACGACCTGGCAGCCGAGTTCGCCGACGTGCACTTCCTCGGTGTGGGTACCCCGCAGAAGAAGGGCGAGTACACCGCCGATCTGCGCTATGTGCACGCCGTTATCGACATGCTGGTGCCGCGGCTGCGCCGGGGGGCGGTCGTTGTCGGCAAGTCCACGGTTCCCGTCGGCACCGCGGCGGAGCTCGCGACGCGGGCACGCGCGCTGGCCCCGGACGGGGTGGACATCGAAGTGGCCTGGAATCCGGAGTTTCTGCGGGAAGGCTACGCGGTGCACGACACCCTGCATCCAGACCGGATTGTGCTCGGCGTGCAACGCGATTCAGCTCGCGCCGAGGCCGCGGTGCGCGAACTCTACGCGCCGCTGCTGGACGCCGGCGTGCCGTTTTTGCTCACCGATCTGCAGACCGCCGAGCTGGTGAAGGTGTCGGCCAACGCCTTTCTGGCGACCAAGATCTCGTTCATCAACGCGATCTCCGAGGTGTGCGAGGCCGCCGACGCCGACGTGACCGTCCTCGCCGACGCGCTCGGCTACGATCCGCGCATCGGCCGCCGATTCCTCAACGCCGGACTGGGTTTCGGCGGCGGCTGCCTGCCCAAGGACATCCGCGCGTTCATGGCCCGCGCAGGCGAACTCGGCGCCAGTCACGCGCTGACCTTCCTTCGCGAGGTAGACAGCATCAACATGCGGCGCCGCGCGCTGATGGTCGAGCTGGCGACCAAGGCATGCGGTGGATCACTGCTCGGTGCGAACATCGCCGTGCTGGGCGCGGCGTTCAAACCCGAGTCCGACGACGTCCGCGACTCGCCGGCCCTCAACGTGGCCGGCATGCTGCAGCTCAATGGCGCGACCGTCAACGTTTACGACCCCAAGGCGATGGAGAACTCGCAGCGAATCTTCCCGACCCTGAACTACTCGACATCGGTGGTGGAGGCGTGCGACCGCGCCGACGCGGTGCTTGTCCTGACCGAGTGGCGCGAGTTCGTCGACCTGGACCCCGACGAGCTGGCCGGTACGGTACGCGCGAAAGTCATTGTGGACGGCCGCAATTGCCTCGATATAGCGCGATGGACACGCGCCGGGTGGCGGGTCCATGCGCTGGGGCGGCGCGTCGCCGAACCGCCGGCGGCATAGCGCTGTCGCGACGCTAAGCTCGGATCCATGAAGCGACGGATCCGCTGGGCGGCACTGCACGGGGTGGTCCGGGCGGCGGCGTCGATCGGGGCTCGCCGCGGCGATCCTCGCGGCCGGCTGGTCGCGGACCCCGCCGTGCGGGCCAACCCAATCGAGTTCATCGAGGAACTGCGGTCGATGGGAAGGCTGGTACGAAGCCGGGCCGTCTACCTCACCGTCGATCACGAACTCGCCCACGACCTGCTCCGGTCGGATGACTTTCGGGTACTTGCGATGGGTTCGAACCTGCCGAACCCGCTGCGTTGGGTGGTGGAGCACACCGACACCGGGCTACTGCACCCGCTGGAGCCGCCGTCGTTGCTTTCCGTCGAACCACCCCAACACACTCGTTATCGCAAGCTGGTGTCGTCGGTCTTCACCACACGGGCCGTTGCCGCCCTCCGCGACCGCGTGGAGGAGACGGCGAACGCGCTGCTCGAGGACTTGGCCACCGAGCGCGGCACCGTCGACATCGTTGAGCGGTACTGCTCGCAACTGCCCGTCACCGTCATCGCCGACATCCTCGGCGTGCCCGATGCGGACCGTCAGCAGATCCTGAATTTCGGCGAACTGGCCGCGCCCAGCCTCGACTTCGGCGTGTCGTGGAAGCAGTACATGCGGGTCTACCGCGGTATCGAGGGCTTCAATGCCTGGCTGGCCGAGCACCTGCGACAGCTGCGCCGCAACCCCGGTGACGACCTCATGAGCCAGCTGATCCAGGCCGCCGACGAGGGTGGCCGGCTCGACGAACGCGAGCTGCAGGCCACCGCGGGCCTGGTGCTGGCCGCCGGGTTCGAAACCACCGTGAACCTGCTGGGTAACGGCATCAAGATGCTGCTGGAAGCCCCTCAGCACCTCGAGACGCTGGCCGCACGCCCCGAGCTGTGGCCGAACGCGGTCGAGGAGATCCTGCGGCTCGACTCCCCGGTTCAGATGACGGGCCGGGCCGCCCGCAGGGACGTCGGTGTCGCCGGCGCGACGATGCGCCGCGGCGAGCTGGTCGTGATCTACCTGGCCGGCGCCAACCGCGACCCCGCCGTCTTCGAAGATCCGCACCGTTTCGACATCGAACGCCCCAACGCAAACAAGCATCTCTCATTCTCGGGCGGCAGGCACTTCTGCCTCGGCGCAGCGCTCGCCCGCGCCGAGGGCGAAGTCGGGCTGCGGAGCTTCTTCGAGCGCTATCCCGACGCGCGCCTCGCCGGCGGCGGTGCCCGGCGTGACACCAGGGTGTTGCGCGGATGGTCGTCGCTGCCAGTTGCGCTCGGCGCGGCCCGCAGCGCAGTAAGTTAATGACGTGGACTACCCGGTGGCGCTACTGGCGGAGAACAACCTGTTCGCTGAGCTGCTGCGCAGCGCGGACCCGGCTACCCCGGTGCCCACCTGCCCCGGCTGGACGCTCAAGCAGCTGCTACGCCACGTCGGCCGCGGGGACCGGTGGGCGGCCCAGATCATCGACGACCGGCTGACCGACTATCTCGACCCGCGGACGGTGCGTAACGGCAGGCCGCCCGATGACGCCGACGGAACGATCGAGTGGCTGCGCGGCGGCGCACTGGACGTCGTCGACGCCGCCAGACGGGTCGGCGGCGATGTCGAGGTCTGGACTTTCCTCGGTCCCCGGCCCGCATCGTGGTGGGTCCGACGCCGGCTGCACGAAGTCGTGATACACCGCGCCGACGCGGCGCTGGCCCTCGGAACGGAGTTTCGACTCCCAGCCGAGCTGGCGGCCGACGGCCTGACGGAGTGGCTGGAACGTGTCGCGGTCCAGGCCACCGAGGAGCCAATGCCCCTTTCTGACGGCGAGATCCTGCATCTGCACGCCGACGACGGCGCGGAGTGGACACTGCGGGGCGGTGGGGGTGGCGTGCGCCTGTCGGCCGGGCACACCGACGATGCCGACGCGACTGTCAGCGGACCGGCGACTGCGCTCCTGCTCACCACTGTGCGGCGGCTGGCTGCCGATGATCCCCGGGTCGCGGTCAGCGGCAAGGCCGACATCTGGCGGCGTTGGCTGGACCACACCCCGTTCTGACGGACAAACTTGCAACCATGACCACTTCGGAGATCGCGACCGTCCTGGCCTGGCACGACGCGTTGAACGCCTCGGACCTGGACACACTGGTCGAGCTGTCGAGCGACGACATCGATGTCGGAGACGCACAAGGAGCCATGCAGGGCCAAGACGCGCTGCGCCGATGGGCGACCACATCCGGATTCACCGCCGAGCCGGGCCGGATGTACGTGCACGACGGTGTGGTGGTCGTCGAGCAGCAGGTGCGCACCGCGGCGCAGCCCGGCACGGTGTCCATGATGGCGTCGGCCTTCCGCGTGGTCCACGACAAGGTCACGTCCGTGTTCCGCCACGAAGACCTCGCCTCCGCCCTTGCCGCGACGGAGCTGACCGAGGACGACCTCACGGTCGCTTAGGCTTCGTGTTATGCGCGGGATCATCCTCGCGGGCGGCTCGGGCACTCGGCTGTACCCGATCACGATGGGCGTCAGCAAGCAGCTGCTGCCCGTCTACGACAAGCCGTTGATCTACTACCCGCTGTCCACGCTGATCATGGCCGGCATCCGCAACATCCTGGTGATCACCACCGCGCCCGACGCTGCGGCCTTCCACCGGCTGCTCGGCGACGGGTCCGCGTTCGGCATCGACATCAGCTACGCGGTGCAAGACCACCCCGATGGTCTGGCCCAGGCTTTCGTGATCGGTGCGCCGCACATCGGTGACGATTCGGTGGCATTGGTGCTGGGCGACAACATCTTCTACGGCCCGGGGCTCGGCACCAGCCTTCGTCGTTTCCAAAAGGTCAGCGGCGGGGCTATTTTCGCCTACCGGGTGGCCAACCCATCCGCCTATGGCGTCGTGGAGTTCGGCGACGACGGAATCCCGTTGGCGCTCGAAGAGAAACCGGCGACCCCCAAATCGCACTACGCCGTGCCGGGCCTGTACTTCTACGACAACGACGTCGTCGAAATCGCGAAGTCACTGCGCCCGTCGGATCGCGGCGAGTACGAAATCACCGAGATCAACCAGATCTACCTCAATCGGGGCCAACTCTCGGTCGAGGTGCTGGCCCGCGGGACAGCGTGGCTGGACACCGGAACATTCGACTCGCTGCTCGACGCCAGCGACTTCGTCCGCACGATCGAGCGGCGCCAGGGGCTGAAAATCAGCGTCCCCGAAGAGGTTGCGTGGCGGGTCGGCTTCATCGACGACGAGCAGCTGGAGGCCCGGGCGCACGAGCTGGTGAAGTCGGGCTATGGCGGTTACCTGCTGGAGCTGCTCGACCGGCGGTAGCACCCGGGGTGGCCAGCACCGAGGCGATCGCTGTGGTCAGCGGCACCGAAAGGGCCAGCGCAATACCGCCGACGGCGGAGCGGACGATCTCGATGGCCACGCTCTCGCTGGTCAATACGTCACTCAGCGACCGATTGGCGACCGAGAACAGCAGCAGCAGCGGCAGCGAGCTGCCGGCGTAGGCCAGCACCAGCGTGTAGACGGTGCTCGCGATGTGGTCCCGTCCCACACGCATCGCGCCGAGGAACACCGCGCGACGTGTGGTGCCCGTTCCGAGATTGGCCAGCTCGAACACCGTCGACGCCTGAGTGACGGTGACGTCGTTGAGCACACCGAGCGAGCCGATGATGAAGCCCGCCAGCAGCAGACCGGTGATCGACACGTTGCCCAGATACGCGGCGACCTCGGAGTTCTGGTCCTGGGACAGCCCGGTGAGGTGTGCGAGACCGATCGCCGCCCAGGACAGCAGCGCGGCCAGTATCAGCGACGTCAGGGTACCCAGCAGCGCGGCACTGGTGCGCAGGCTGACGCCGTGGGCGAGGTAGATCACCACGTACAGGATCGCCGCCGAGGCCACCAACGCCACCGGCACGGCAGGGGCGCCGTCGCGCAGCGCGGGCAGCAGAAAAACCACGAGCACCAGGAACGCCACAAGGATGCCCACCAGGGCGAGCAACCCGCGCAGCCGCGCGACCGCGACGATGACCAGCGCGAACAGCACGGCGATGCCGACAAGCGGCCACGTCCGCTCGTAGTCATAGAACCCGTAGCTCGTGGCGCCCTGCTGATCGACCTGGCGGATGATCCGGATGTGGTCGCCGGCTTTCAGTTGCGGCTGCCCCGGTCCGGGGCTGAATTCGAGCAGCGTATCGGCGCCGGCGTTGGGCCCGGAGTCGATCGCGATCAGCGCCTGCGAGCACTGGGCGCCCCCCGTGGCGCCGGGAACCGGTGATGCGGTCAAAACCTTTCCCGCAGAGGGGCTTCCGCACGGTCCGATACCGCTGGAGACGACATGGCCCGCCACGGTGGTCACCGCGCCGCCATTGGCGTTCTGGAAGGGCAGTGGAATGTCGACCTTCTGACGGCTCGGCCACAACAGAACCGCCCCGATGAGGACCCCAGCGCCGATCGCGATCAGTGAACCGACGACGATCCTGGCTGCCAGCGGACCCAGCGGTACCGGACCGGCGTCTGACCCGTGCGAGTGCGAATGTGCGTGCGCCACGCGCAACAGCGTAGGCGTCGCAGATGCGATGGCTCCTTGCGGTTTCTGTGTGTTTCCCCACGTCGGCCGGACCGGAACGGCTAGGCTTCGGTGGAATGCGGCGTTCGCGGTCAGGAGCTGGAGCCGTGACGGTCAAACAGCGTTATCTCGTCGGGGGGCTGCTGGCGGCGGCCGCGGCATCCGGAATTGTCGTTGCACCGACGGCGTCTGCCGAATGTCAATACAGCGGCGGGGCGACAGTCTGTGCGCAGGGCAGCGTGCGTGGCGGAGGCCAGCCGGCGCCGTCGACGGGTGGTCTTTACTACCCGTATCCGTGCCAGGACGACTGGCTGTGCGGCGACGGCGGCGTGACTCTGGTCTTTGGTGGCGGGGGCGGCAACAACGGGGGCGGGGGCCTTCGGCCCGGCGGCGGCGGCCGTCCCGGCGGCGGCTAAGCGTCGTCGAGACGTCTGCCAACGGCTCTCAAAATCGTTAATCGAACGCGGGAAAGCGTTCGGTGTGCTTATCGTTTCGGGTGTGGGTGATCACCCACCGCGTCTCGGACGCGTAATGAAGGAGCTGTACATGTTGATCTTCAGCGACGCCACCCGCCGCGCGGTTGTTGGTGGAATAGGCGCCGCCGCGACGGCTGGCGCAGTCCTCTTCGGCGCGGCTCCCGCCGCGATGGCCGATCCGCCACCGCCACCTCCGCCCGCGCCGGCACCGGCTCCGCCGAACTGCACGGCGGCCGACCTGGCAGGAGTCTCGGCCGGCGTCGCAGCGTCGACGTCCACCTACCTCTTCACACACCCCGACGTCAACGCCTACTTCACCAGCCTGAAGGGTCAGCCGCGGGACTCCATTCGTTCCCAGGTCCAGGACTATCTGAATGCCAATCCGCAGGTTCAATCGGACCTTCAGGGCATTCGCCAGCCGTTGGTGGACCTGCAGAACCGCTGCCAGTAGTCACGGCGGACGGCCTCTGATCGAGAAGCCCTAACAGGCAGGGGTCCTGGGATAGATCGGGCCGTATCGCGATGCGCGGCAACGATACTCTTATTGCCGGTAGCCGGCCAGAAAGTTGCCGAGCCGTTCGATGGCAGCGGACAGGTCCCGTGCCCACGGGAGCGTGACGATGCGAAGGTGATCAGGCGCAGGCCAGTTGAAGCCCGTGCCCTGGGTGACCAAGATCTTCTCCTGCAGCAGGAGGTCGAGCACGAGTTGCTCGTCGTCGACGATGTCGTACACCTCCGGGTCGAGGCGCGGGAACGCGTACAGCGCGCCCTGGGGCTTGACGCAGGAAACCCCCGGGATGTCGTTCAGCTTCGAGTACGCAACGTCGCGCTGCTCGAGCAGCCGGCCGCCCGGCAGCACCAGGTCCTCGATGCTCTGGTGGCCACCGAGCGCGACCTGAATGCCATACTGCGCAGGCACATTGGGGCACAGCCGCATGTTGGCCAGGAGGCTGATGCCTTCGATGAAACTGCTTGCGTGTTCCTTAGGCCCGGTGATCGCCAGCCAGCCGGCGCGGTAACCCGCGACCCGATATGCCTTGGACAGGCCGTTGAATGTCAGACACAGCACGTCGGGAGCCACCGACGCCATCGCCACGTGCTTGGCGTCGTCGTAGAGGATCTTGTCGTAGATCTCGTCGGCGAGCAGCAACAGCTGGTGCTTGCGGGCCAGATCCGCGATCTGGGCGAGGACTTCGCGGCTGTACACCGCGCCGGTCGGGTTGTTCGGGTTGATCACGACGATGGCCTTGGTGCGCTCGGTGAGCTTCGACTCGATGTCGGCGGTGTCCGGCTGCCAGCCCTGCGTCTCGTCGCACAGGTAGTGCACCGGGGTGCCGCCGGCCAGCGACGTCGACGCGGTCCACAGGGGATAGTCGGGCGCGGGAATCAGCACCTGATCGCCGTTGTCCAGCAGTGCCTGCAGGGTCATCGTGATCAGCTCGGAGACACCGTTGCCGAGGTAGACGTCGTCGACGTCGAAACGCGGAAAGCCCTCAACCAGCTCGTACCGGGTGACCACGGCCCGGCGGGCCGACAGGATGCCCTTGGAGTCGGAGTAGCCCTGGGCGTAGGGCAGCGCCTGGATCATGTCGCGCATGATCACGTCGGGCGCCTCGAACCCGAACGGCGCCGGGTTGCCGATGTTGAGCTTCAGGATCCGGTGACCCTCCGCCTCCAGCCGCGCCGCGTGGTCGTGCACCGGCCCGCGGATCTCGTACAGGACGTCCTGCAGCTTGGTCGACTGGGCGAACGTGCGCTGCCTAGGGTGATGGCCGGTGTGCCACGGCAGCTGATGAGTGGTCACGTCAACCATGGTCCCATCGCTGTCCAGCGAATTTCGCCGATTGATCACCTCAGCGTTTACCCGGCGGCCGCGCACCGCGCGCGATGCCGAGACCCTTGACCGGCGGTGTGGGCGCGCCGCCATCCGACTGCTGTTGAGGCGCTTCGGCTTTCGCGGTCGATGTCTCGGCCGCAGGTTCTGCGGGCCCGGGTTGCGGCGCGGCAGCCGTCTTGCGCGCGCCCGGGCGCTTGGCTCCGGCGGCGATACCGAGGCCCTTCGCCGGTGCGGCCTGGACCGGCTCGGCTTTCGCCGGGTCGGCGTTGGGTGGCTGAACCACCGTGGGTTCGCCTTCGTGGTCTGGCTTTTCGGCGGCCGGAGCGCCCTTCTTCGCTCCCGGTCGCATCGCACCCGCTGCGATGCCGAGACCCTTTACGGGCTGTGCTTGTGTTGCGGCAGCCGGCTTTTCGGCCGCGGGCGGGGGAGCTGCCTTCTTGGCGCCGGGCCGCCTTGCGGCGCCTGCGATACCCAGGCCGGTGACCGGCTTGGCCTCCTTCTGCGCGGCCCCGTCACCCGTGGGCACGGCCGGCGCCTCGGCGGGCGCGCTCGTCGGCGCAGTTGCGGTCGCGGCCGTGGCGGCCGGTTCCGGCATCTTCTTCGGCGGCAGCTGCACGGTGTTCTTGTCGATCGCGCCGAGCAGCAGCTGCGCCACGTCCAGCACCTCGACGCCCTCGCCCTTGCCGGCCTCCTGGCGGTCGGTGAGCCCGTCGGTCATCATCACGCGGCAGAACGGGCACCCGGTCGCGATCTTCGACGCGTCGGTCATCAGCGCCTCGTCGACGCGCTCGTGGTTGACGCGCTTGCCGATGTGCTCTTCCATCCACATCCGCGCACCGCCGGCACCGCAGCAGAACCCTGTTTCGGCGTGCCTCGGCATCTCGCGCAGCGCCACACCGGAGGCCTCGATCAGCTCGCGCGGCGCCTCGTACACCTTGTTGTGGCGGCCGAGGTAGCACGGGTCGTGATAGGTGACGTCCTGGCTGACAGGTGCGACCGGCACCAGCTTCTTGTCGCGCACGAGCCGATTCAGCAGCTGCGTGTGGTGCAGCACCGTGAAGTTGGCGCCCAGCTGCTTGTATTCGCGCCCGATGGTGTTGAGGCAGTGCGGGCAGGTCACGACCATCTTTCGGTCGACGGTCTCGACTCCTTCGAACACGCCGTTGAGCGTCTCGACGGCCTGCGTCGCCAGCTGCTGGAACAGGAATTCATTGCCGGACCGGCGCGCCGAGTCCCCGTTGCAGGTCTCCTCGGCACCCAGCACCAGATACTTGACCCCCGCGATGGCCAGCAGCTCGGCGACGGCCTTGGTCGTCTTCTTGGCCCGGTCCTCGAACGCGCCGGCGCAGCCGACCCAGAACAGGTACTCGTAGCCGTCGAAGCTGTCGGTGTCCACGCCGTACACCGGCACGTCGAAATCGACCTCGTCGATCCAGTTGACGCGGTCCTTGGCGTTCTGGCCCCACGGGTTGGACTTGGTTTCGAGGTTCTTGAACAGCCCGGCGAGCTCCGAGGGGAACTCCGACTCCATCATCACCTGGTAGCGGCGCATGTCGACGATATGGTCGATGTGCTCGATGTCCACCGGACATTGCTCGACGCATGCGCCGCATGTCGTGCACGACCACAGCACGTCCGGGTCGATAACGCCGCCCTGCTCCTCGGTGCCGACCAGCGGGCGAAGGGCCTGCGCCGGGCCCGAGCCGGGGATGCGCCCGAATCCGGATTCCGGAACGTGGTGCGCCTCTTCCTTCGGGGTCTCGAGGTCGAGGCCCTCCATCGGAGACGGCTCGGTGCCCAGAATGTAGGGCGCCTTGGCCATCCAGTGATCGCGCAGGTCCATGATCACGAGCTTTGGTGACAACGGCTTTCCGGTGTTCCACGCCGGACACTGCGACTGGCAGCGCCCGCATTCGGTACAGGTCGCGAAGTCGAGCATGCCCTTCCAGGTGAAGTCCTCGATCTTGCCCCGGCCGAACACGGCGTCCTCCGGCGGGTCATCGAAATCGATCGGCTTGCCCTCGAACTCCACCGGAAGCAGCGGTCCGAGGGCATTGGGCAGCCGCTTGAACGTGACGTTGAACGGTGCCAGGAAGATGTGCAGGTGCTTCGAGTGCAACACGATCAGCAGGAAGATCAGCATGACCGCAATGTGCAGCATCAGCGCGACGGTCTCGATGATCTCGTTGGCGTGCGGCCCCAGCGGGTGCAGCAACATGCCCATCAGGTGCGATGTGAATGCGGCGTTCCCGTACGGGAAGTTGCCCGTGTTGACCGCCGCCCCGCGGAAAAACGCATACGTCCAGACGACGTTGAAGATCATGAACAGGATCAGCCACGCACCGCCGGTGTGCGAGCCGTAGAACCGCGACGCGCGCCCATGCTCCTTGGGCTCCTGCATGATGCGAATCACGGCGAACGTGGTGATGCCCACCAGCACCGCGACCGCGAAGAAGTCCTGCAGGAAGCCCAGCGCCGCCCAGCGGCCGATCCACGGGAGGTGGAAGTTCGGCTGGAAGATCGTGCCGTAGGCCTCGATGTAGACGGTGATCAGGATGAAAAAGCCCCACATCGTGAAGAAGTGGGCCAGGCCGGGGATTGTCCACTTCAGCAGCCGTACCTGACCGAACACCTCGATGATCTGGGTCTTGATGCGCTCGCCGAGGTCGTCGGTGCGACTCTCGGCCGACTGCCCGGAGCGGATCAAGTTCACCAGCCACAGGACCCGCCGGACCGCCAGCACCGCCACGATCGCGGTCATCGATAGGCCCACTATCAGCCTGATCAGCGTCTGCGTGGTCACGCGTCGCCTCCCGAGTTCATAAGTTACTCAATAGTAACTTCGATCAAGTTACTGGCCAGTAACTTGATATACCTGCCTGCTCATATTGACATCCCGCAGGTGCCCTGCACGACATAGGCTGTCCTAAGTTATGGTCAGCCCGGTGGGGCGAGCATCGCGCGCAGCATCGACAGCATCTCGGAACGCGACTCGGCACCCAAGCGGCGGCGGATCCGCGCGACGTGATGCTCGACCGTCTTCGCCGAGATGAACAGCTGGCCGCCGATGTCGCGGTACGGCAGGCCGAGCAGCAGCAGTTCGGCGACCTCGCGTTCGCGTTCGGACAGCCGCGCGGCGGACCCGGCCGGGCTCGCCCGTTCGGTCAGGGTGGCCGGAATGGCTCCTCGCGGCTGCGCGGCCTCCGTCTCGTCCGCGGCGGAGGCCATCTTCAGGTCCCGGGCGAGCTGCAGCATCGCGCCGGACACCCGCGCGTCGCCGGTCTGCAGCGCCGCCTGGCTGGCCAGCCGGGTGGCGTCCCAGGTGTGGCCGAACTGGGCAAGGCCGCGCGCTGCAGCCGTCACCTCGTCGGTGTCGACGTGGTTGGCCAGCACCCGAAGCCACACCCTTCCCGCCTGTGCGAGGGATTTCGCGAACGCGCTGTCGGCGGCGGCCGCCGTCAGCGCCTTACCGTGCGGCGCGACGGCCTGAGGGAAGTTCGCCAAGATCCCGGCGTGCACGCCCGCCCAGTGCAGCGGCACCGACCACAGCACCGGGTTGCCGAGCCGCTCGAGCAGCGCGAACGCCTGATCCAGGGTGTGCTGCAGACGGTCCACCTGATGAAGCCGCGCGGCGGCGATCCACAGCTCACCGAGCGGCAGCAGCGAGTACAGGTCAATCGCGTACTCGGCCAGCACCTCGATGGCCGCATACCAGTTCTTCTGCAGCGCGCCGCCGTCGCCGCTGCGGCGGGCCAGGCCCGTGCGCAGCGCCGCGGCCCACAGCGCGTCGCGGCGGTGCAGCGGGGCATCACCGACGCCGGCGACGTCCACGCCCGCCGAGGCGAGCTGCCCGTCGAGCATCTTGACCCAGCCGAGCAGCAGCCGGTGGCGGTGCGCGAACTGGGAATCGTCGCCGCCGGCGCGAACTGCCCGGCTGATCACGCTGCGGGCCCGCACCGTGTCACCTCCGTGCAGCGCGGCGAGCGTGACCAGTGCGGCGGCGGTGTCGGGTGCGACTCCGAGCGACGCCGGTTCGCCGGTCAGCGACTGGCCAAGCCGGCCGGTCGCGGCTGAGAACGGCTGGTCAAGGGTGAGCAGCAGCCCCTCGGCGAGGCTGCGCGCGGCGCGCGCGGCGGTCGTGGGCGGCCCGGCGTCCTGAGCGGCGAGCGCGCTACGGGCCGCGGTGACGTCTCCGGCTCCGAGCAGCACGACGGCCCCGGAGGCGCCGACCACCGCGTCGGGATGCGGCCCGAGCCACCGGAACAGATCGGCGGCCTGGCCGGCATTGCCGTCGTGCACGGCGACAGACGCCGCGATGCGGACCGCGGCGGCGCGTTGCCCCGCGTCCTCGGATGCAAGCAGGTCGTCGGCCAGGCGTGCGGCCGTTGCGCAGTCGCCCGTCAGTGCCAGGGCATCGGCGAGCCGGGCGTTGAGCCGGTTCGCCCCGGCGTCCACCGCGGCACGGTAGAGCCGCGCGGCCTGGGTGGGCTGGCCGGACTGTTCGGCCTGGGTTTCGAGCGCACCGGCCAGCCGCTCGTCGCGCACGCCGTGCTCGGCGAGCCGCAGCGCCAGATCCGTCGACAGCGTCTGCAGCTCGAATTGACTCGTCAAAAGCGACTTTTCGATCTCATGGTGGCGGGCCGCGCCGACGAGCTGGGCGACAGCGCGGTGCACCGACCGCAGAAACGACGGGCTGTGCGAGGGCTCGATCAGGCCGCTGCCCCGGGCTCTGTCCACGAGCAGCTGCGCCTCCTCGGGCGCCACGCCCAGTGCTTCGGCGACGTCGGCCGCGCCGAGGTCGGGGCTCAACGACGCGATGAGCAGCGTGTCGAGGACACCTTCGTCGACGGCGCGCAGCCGGGCGATCAATGCGAACCGGGCGGCCTGGGCGATGGTCACCGCCGGCTGGCCGTCACCTGGGCCGTGGAGGCCCTGCAGCGCCGCGCGTACCAGGAACGGAAGCCCGGCGGTGGCCGACATCAGGGCGCGGCCGACCTCCGCCGACGGCGGGCCGCCCATCGCCGCCACCGCGGCGCGGTGCAACTCGTTGGTCGGCAGCGCGCCGAGCACCACGACCGGGTTCTCGCGCTCCATCGCCACGGTCAGCGTCCGCAGCGGTCCGTGATGCTGGTACGCCTCGGTGGCGACGACAACCGTCGATCCGGGGTCGGCGGCCCGCTCGGTCAGCGCTTCGAGTTCCGCGTCCGAGAGCAAATGGGCGTCGTCGACCACGAGGGCGACCGTGGCCGGATCTCCCGGCGCGGGTGGGCGCGCCGACACTTGCACACCGGCCGAGCGGAGTGCTGCCCGCACGGCGGCAAGCACCGTGGTCTTGCCCGTGCCCATGCCGCCGACGACGAGGATCTTCGCCGGCGTTTTCGGGTCGGCGGTCAGCACGCCTATCAATTCGCGCGCCGGCGTCGGTATGTCAGTCGACGGCGGGCTGGTCATGGCTTCGATGCTTCGCGGTCACCCGTGGGGGAAGAGGGTGATTATCGGCCGGCGCGACGTGGGCGGGGCGCTCGATGTCGGTGGGGCGGCGCTGGTGGTCGGCGGGGCGGCACTGGTCGTGGTCACCGGCGGTGTCGTCGTCGTCGGTTGAGTGGTGGTGGTCGTGTAGGTGGTGGTCGTCGGCTCGGTCGTCGTGGTCGTCTCGGTGGTGGTGCTGGGCTGCTCCGACGTCGGGGTCGGGCCGGGGGCCGGAGGTGATGTCGGCGGAGCGACCACGGTTGGGCTGCCGTTGCTGCCGGTGACTGTCACGGTCTGGGTCAGCGGTACTCCCGGGGACTCGGGATTGGTGACGGCCCGGGACGTGGCCGTCGACGTCCCACCCGAACTGCTGCTGTTACCTGTAAGGGTGTAAGCCAAGCCACCGACTGCGGCCAGCAGAAGCACTGCGGCCGCAGCAAAGATCAGCTGTGGGCGGCGGTACCACGGCAGCGGCTCCTCGACGGGCACCGGCTCCTCGGGCGGCAGGAAATCCAACTGCGGACGGGCACCGGTCGCGCCCGGGTCGTAGTCGTAGTCGTTTCCCGAATAGGGCACCGGCTCGTTGGCGCCACCCTGCTCCTCTGACCAAGCCAGCGCACGGAACGTGGCCGAGGCCGCACCGTCGGCGGCCGATTCCGCCGCGGCCAGTCCGGCGGCCCCGGCGGCCCACGCTGTTTCGCCCATGCTGGTCGGCACGTCGGCCGCGCCAGCCAGCCCGGTCGGCGCATCGGCGGGACCACGCGAGGCGATGAGCGCCGCCCCGGCGGCGGTGTTGAGTGCCGGCTGCGGGGTCGTGATAACGGGCACCCGGAAATGCTCGGAGAGCCGCTGGGTGATCAGTGGGATGCTTGCGCCGCCGCCGACCGTGGCCACTGCCGCAAGATTGGCGCCTGCGATCCTGTTGCGCTGCAGCAACTCTTCCAACGCGAAGATGACGCCGGCAAACGGGCCGCGGATCAGGCCTTCGAGCTCGTTGCGGGTCACCCGGATATCGGAGCGGTAGCCCGGCAGGTCGGCGGGCAACTCCGCGACAGTCTCGGCCGACAGTTGTTCCTTCGCCAGGCGCGCCTGGTCGCGCAGCCGGGTGAGCGCGCCCACCGCGACGGTGCCGGTCGGGTCCATGCCGCCGGCCTGGCTGATGTCGGCCAGGAGGTGGGTCAGCAGCGCCTGATCGATCTGATCGCCGGAGAACTCGGTGTAGTGGACGGTCTGGTCGATCGGCTCGAAGTTGTTCGCGGCGTCGGCCAGCGTGATGTTGGTGCCGGTGGCACCGAAGTCCAGCAGCGCGATGATCCCGCTGCTCGGCAGGCCCGGGCTGACCTGCAGGGCGGCCAATGCCGCGGCCGAGTCGGAAACCAGCGGCGGCGCGACGCCGCGCGGCGACAGATTCGGTTTGGTACGCAGCGTGCCGCGCAGCGCGCCGAGGACCGCCGGGCCCCAGTGCGCGGGCACGGCGATCGTGACATCTGACGGCGGCGGGCCGCCGAGCGCAGACACCATCGCGTCCAGTGCCTCGACGAGCAGCTGGTCGGCCCGGTGCGTGGAGCCGTCGGGAGCGACAAGTGGTACAGGGTCGCCGACGCGTTCGACGAATCCGGTCATCACCAGCCCGGGTTCGGTCAGGTTCGGGTTCTCCGACGGCACTCCGACTTCGGGCGCGCGATGTGGAAATAGCGTCAACACCGCGCGACGCGTGACCGGGGTATCGCCCACACGCGCCGCGACGAGGCGGGTCATCCCAATCGACAACCCCACTGAGTCGCTCATGATTGGTCGCACGTTCCTGTCGTCGAGGGGTCTGTCGTGGAGGTGGGTGTGGTGGAAAACGGGTCCGGCCGTTCCTCACCATAGCGGCTGACGGAGCCAACCAGCATGCGACATCCCCTAACACCTGCCAAGCCCCTAATGGCAAGTCCCCTAACGGTCAGGGCATCGGCGTGGGATCGACACCGATCCGTTATTAGCTGGTGATCGATACCATCGGGGCAGTAAATAACGGCTGATGCGTGCGTACGCGAAGGAATTGCGTGATGGCCAACTCACTGCTCGACTTTGTCATGTCGATCGTGCGAGATCCCGACGCCGCCGCACGCTACGCGGCAGACCCGTCGCAGGCGATCGCGGACGCGCACCTCACAGACGTCACCAGCGTCGACGTCAACAACCTGATTCCCGTCGTCTCCGAGTCGCTGTCAATGGCCACGCCAGGCGGCCACAGCGCCGACACCCCCGACCACAACGTGTGGGCCAGCGGCGCGGCGACGGCAGCGTTCGACGCGTTCTCCGATCACGTCCCCGATCCGGCCATTGTCGATCCGCATCCGGCGGGCGCCGGCGTGGTGGACCAGCCGGTCAACCATGCGATCGACCATCCGCTGGACCCCGGGGTGAACTATGCCGCCGATGTGGGCCCGGACCTACACCCCTTCGGCGCAGGGCTCGATCAACCCATGCCCGCCGACGAAGTGCACGTTGCCGACGACGTGGCTAGCGGGGTGACCGATCCCGGCGTCCACGAGCACCACCCCGGCGACGACCACGGGTTCGCGGCGGAGCACCCCGGCTTCGACATCTTCTGAGTATCCGACCCCAGCCCCCCTGTGTTTTCGGGCCCAGCATGGCGCTGGGCGACGGCGACCCCGTCGTCGGCCTGCAACGGGCGGTGTCGGACTACTACGGCGGCCAGGGCTTCGAGGGCTTCGAGGGCTTCGGGGGCTTTCAGGGCTTTCAGCCCGACTACTCGCCGTCCGCCTGGGCGCCGTCGTGGGCCCCGCAGACCGCCCTTGCGCCGAGCACGGATCTGGCGAGCGGCAACAGCATCCTGAGCCCGACCACCAACATCGAGGACAACCACAGCATCAACTTCGAGATGGGCGACATCACGCTGGGCAACAAGACCACCGCGCAGGGCCCCGGCGCCGTCGCGATCGCCGGGTTGAACCACGGCGACATCGTCAGCGGTGACGGGGCGGTCCTCGGCAACGGCAACACCGTCAACAACGGCGACATCCACACCGGCTCGCACTCCAGCGTCGCGGTCGGCGACCACAACGGGATCAGCGAGGGCAACGTCGCCGCCAACGGCGACGTGCTCACCTCGCACGACGGCACGGTCATCCAGACCTCCGGTAACGGCACGACGTCGGTGGCCGACGGCAACACGTCGACGGTAAACGGCAACCAGACCACGACGAGCATCCACGGCAGCGCCAACACCAACGGCGTGGACAACAGCACCCACGTCGTGCACACCTCGTCGACAACCACCGACAACTCGGTGCACGACGACTCGGTGCACTCGACGTCGTTGGCGGACAGCTCCGTACACGACAACTCGGTGCACGACAACAGCTCGTCGTACGACAACTCGGTGCACGCCAACACGTCGATCCACCAGACCAGCCACCAGAACACCGGGATGGAAACCCACCTCGGGTTCTGATCGTCGCCGAACACACGGCCCGGCGGGGACCGCGATGGTCCCCGCCGGGTCGTGCGTACGGTAAATGCAGTCGATCAAGGAGTCAGGGGTGACGCAGCCAATCGACCCGCGGCAGGTGCGGGTCATCGTCGAGCTCATCGACCACACCCGCAAGATCGCCGAGACCAACGACCGCGGCGATCTCGTGGAGCGGCTCACAGCCGCCCTGGACCGCATCACCGACCCGCAGATCCGGGTGGTGATCGCGGGCCAGCTGAAGCAGGGCAAGAGCCAGTTGCTGAACTCGCTGCTGAACATGCCGGTTTCCCGCGTGGGCGACGACGAGACCACGGTGCTCACCACGATCGTGGTCTACGGCGACGAACCGTTGGCACAGCTGATCGTGGCCACGTCCGACGGCGAGATCGAAGCGATCGAGATACCGACGGCCGACATCAACAATGACCTGCGCCGTGCTCCGCAGGCCGGCGGCCGCGAGGTGGTGCGGGTCGAGGTGGTGGCACCGAGCCCGCTGCTCAAGGGCGGGCTGGTGTTCATCGACACCCCCGGGGTGGGCGGCCACGGCCAACCGCACCTGAACGCGACCCTGGGCCTGCTGCCGGAGGCGGACGCGATGCTGATGGTCAGCGACAGCAGCCAGGAGTTCACCGAGCCGGAGATGACGTTCATGCGGCAGGCGTTCGAGATCTGCCCCGTCGCGGCGATCGTCGCGACGAAAACCGACCTCTACCCGCACTGGCGAAAGATCGTCGACGCCAACCACGCTCACCTGCAGCGCGCGGGTGTCAACGTGCCGATGATCCCTGCGTCGTCGCTGCTGCGCAGCCACGCCATCCAGCTCAATGACAAGGAGCTCAACGACGAGTCCAACTTCCCGGCGATCGTCAAATTCCTCAGCGACAAGGTGCTCTCCCGTGAGAACGACCGGGTGCGTGACCAGGTGATCGCCGAACTACGTTCGGCTGCCGAGCATTTGACGTTATCGGTGGGTTCGGAGCGGTCCGCGCTCAACGATCCGGAGGCGCGTGAGGCGCTCACCGCCGATCTGGAGCGACGCAAGCAGGATGCCCAGGACGCGCTGCAGCAGACGGCGCTGTGGCAGCAGGTGCTCAACGACGGAATCGCCGATCTGACCGCCGACGTCGACCACGACTTGCGGTCGCGGTTCCGCGCGATCACCTCACACACCGAGAAGGTCATCGACTCCTGCGACCCGACGCTGCACTGGGCCGAGATCGGCGCCGAACTCGAGCAGGCGGTCGCCAAGGCCGTCGGCGACAACTTCGTCTGGGCCTACCAGCGGGCCGAGGTGCTGGCGGCCGAAGTCGCACGCACGTTCGTCGAGGCCGGCCTGGAAGCGGTCAAGCTGCCCGAGCTGTCCGCGAGCGAAATGGGCGCCAGCTTCGGCGGATTCAAGTCGCTCGCGCGGATGGAGGGTAAGCCAATCGGCAAGGGCCACAAGATCGTCACCAGCATGCGCGGCTCTTACGGCGGCGTGCTGATGTTCGGCATGCTGACTTCGCTTGCGGGCCTGGGCATGTTCAACCCGCTGTCGATGGGGGCCGGACTGCTGCTGGGCCGCAAGGCCTACAAGGAGGACATGGAGAACCGGATGCTGCGGGTCCGCGGCGAGGCGAAGAACAATGTCCGCCGGTTCGTCGACGACATCTCGTTCGTCGTCACCAAGGAATCCCGCGACCGCCTCAAGGCCGTTCAGCGGCAGCTGCGTGACCACTACCGCGGGATCGCCAACCAGACCACCCGTTCGCTCAACGAATCGTTGCAGGCGACGATCGCATCGGCACGGCTAGAAGAAAACGAGCGCCACGCCCGCATCGCCGAACTCGACCGGCAGCTCAACATCCTCAACCAGGTGACCGCGAAGGCGGCGGAGCTGACGGCGGCGAAGCCTGCGGACACCACCGGGCCGCACCCGCGCGTCGGACTGCGCCGGTAGCCGCGGCGAGTGCCCACGCTGATGGGTGTCCGCTGCCAGCTAACCCCGGCGCCGCACCACTAAACTCGGAACGTCACACCGGGGCGGAAGGAAACGAGCGGTGAGCACGAGCGATCAAGTGCGCGCCATTCTGGGCGGCACGATCCGCGCTTACCACAACGATCCCGCCTACCGGAACCGTCCCGACGTACACAACGAGTTGGAGCGCATCGGTCAGCGGCTCAACCAGCCAATTCGCATCGCGCTGGCCGGCACGTTGAAGGCGGGCAAGTCAACGCTGGTCAACGCCCTGGTCGGCGAGGACATCGCGCCCACCGACGCCACCGAGGCGACCCGCATCGTCACTTGGTTTCGCCACGGCCCCACGCCGAAGGTCACCGCGAACGACCGCGGCGGCCGGCGGTCCAACGTCGCCATCATTCGCGACGGTGGCCTGTCCTTCGACTTCGGCAGCCTGGATCCCAGCGAGGTGCTCGACCTCGACGTGGAATGGCCGGCGGCCGAGCTGATCGATGCGACGATCATCGATACACCCGGGACGTCTTCGCTGAACAGCGACGTCTCGGAGCGCACGCTGCGGTTGCTTGTGCCCGACGACGGCGTGCCACGCGTCGACGCGGTGGTCTTTCTGCTGCGCACGCTCAACGCAGCAGACATCGCGCTGCTCAAGCAGATCGGCGAGCTTGTCGGCGGGTCGGCCGGTGCGCTGGGCGTGATCGGGGTGGCGTCTCGCGCAGACGAGATCGGTGCCGGCCGGATCGACGCGATGCTCTCGGCGGCCGACGTGGCCAAGCGGTTCACCGCCGAAATGGACAAGACCGGCATCTGTCAGGCCGTTGTGCCGGTATCGGGGCTGCTGGCGCTGACTGCCCGGACGCTGAGACAGAGCGAGTTCGTGGCGCTCGAAAAGCTGGCGGGCGTGGAGCCGGCTGAATTGGCGAAGACGATGTTGTCCGCCGATCGCTTTGTGCGCGAGGACAGCCCGTTGCCGGTGGATGCGGCCACCCGAGCGCAGCTGCTGGACCGGTTCGGGATGTTCGGCATCCGGATTTCGATCGCGGTGCTGCGGTCAGGGGTCAGTGATTCGGTGGCGCTGGCCGACGAGCTGCTGGACCGCAGCGGCCTGGTGGCGCTGCGCGATGTCATCGACCAGCAGTTCGCGCAGCGCTCCGACCTCCTCAAGGCGCACACGGCGCTGTTGTCGTTGCGGCGGTTCGTCGAGGTCAACCCGATCCCGCCGAAGCGCTACATCATCGCCGACATCGACCCGCTGCTGGCTGACACGCACGCGTTCGAGGAGCTCAGGTTGTTGAGCCAACTGCATTCGCGGCCAACGACGTTGAATGAGGACGAGATCGCTTCGCTGCGCCGGATCATCGGCGGCTGGGGGACCGACGCGGCGAGCAGGCTGGGTTTAACGCCCGATGCGCCCTACGACGGGCCCCGAGCCGCGTTCGCGGCGGCGCAACGCTGGCGACGACGCGCCGAGCATCCCCTCAACGACCCGTTCACCACGCGCGCATGCCACGCCGCGGTGCGCAGCGCCGAAGCCCTCGTGGCGCAGTACTCCTACTCTTCCTGAGTCCGCACTGTCTTTCCTGAGTCGTCACTGCCCTCCTGAGTCCTCACTGTCTTTCCTGAGTCGTCACTGTCCTCCTGAGTCGTCACTGCCCCGGCGGGGCAGTGATGGTCACCGTGCTGGTGCTCGTGCTGATCGTGGTGCTGGGCATGGTCGTGGTCGTCGTGGTCGTGGGTTGGGTCGTCGTGGTGGTCGGCGTTTCGGTCGTGGTGGTCATCGGTGCCGTCGTCTCGGTGGACGTGACGGTGGTCGTCGTCGGGGCGACCGAGGTGGTGGTCGCCGTGGTGGTCGCCGTTGTGGTCGTCGCCGGGACGCTGTTCGACGGGCCGGTTGTCAGCTTCACGATCGCGAAGATCGCCAGTCCCAGGGTGACCGCGGCCAGGACGCCGAACAGGAAGTACGCCCACGGCTGTTGGTACCACGGTGTCGGGGGCTCGCCCGGCGGTCCCGGCGGTTCGCCAGGCGGGTGCTGGCCGTAGCCGGGGTAACCGGGCGGCTGCCCTGAGTAGTAGTTGGGGTCATCCGGTGGGCCGTAGCGTGACACGGGGTCCGATGGTAGCTGCTGCCCTCAGTCAATAACGGGGGAAAGCCGGATGGGGCGCGGGTTGCACGCTGATCGGCATGCGGGTGATGGGCGTGAGGTTGACGCCGGTTTGGGGCGGCTTTGGAGGCACCCGCGGCGGATTCGTCGGAACGATCACTGCCGACGGGGTCTCCGTCGGTTCGGGTGGCGAGCTGGCGGGCGGCGGCGGCGGTGGTGGCGGGGCGCTGGTCGGAGGAGTGGTCGCGACGGTCGTCGAAGTGGCCGACGCGGGTGGGCGGGTGGTGTTGCCGGGGCCGCGTGAGTGGCGGGAAACCAACAGCACAGCGCACACCACGATCGCGACGACGGCGACCGTGATCGCAACCATCGCCAGCACCGCCGGAGTCGTCCGGTACCACGGCACAAGCTCGCGCGCATACGCATCGAGGCCACGACCGTCGTACCCGAGGTCCTCGTCGGGCTCGGTCAGGTCGTCAAACAGATAGTCGAAGCGCCCCCGCGGATTTGTCTGCGCCACAGATGGATGTTAAGGCCGCGCACAGTCGGGAGTTCAGTTGTGCGGAAAAGCGGATGCAGCGTGGGCGTTGCCCGGAACGGGGTGGTTCGAGTCGTTGTCGGCGTCATCACGGCCGCGGCCGTGGTGGCGCCGGTCGACTGGTGCCACGGCACGGGTTCAGAGCTATCCAGCCGGTCGTGGTCGTCGCCCGGTGGCGCGGGCAACGATCCTAAGGCGCGGTCGCACCGAGCGCCCGGTCACCGCAGCTGCGGCATCACCTCGGCGGCGAAGAAATCCATGTGGGCGAGGTCGGACATGTCCAGCAACTGGGTATAGACCCGGCTTACGCCGAGATTCGACCAGGGGCCCAGCTTGTCGACGATC
>NZ_DATFYW010000088.1:0-3473 GCF_035314905.1 Mycobacterium sp. | reverse complement strand
CCGGCGTCTTGCAGGCGACGGCATGCCTCTCCGATCGGGGCGCCCCCGCGGACGATGGGCTGGCGATGAATAGTGAGTGTGACTACCGCATCGAGGTCGTGCGCCTTGATTGCTTCCAGCGCGAGCAATGCCTCGCCGGGATAGTCGATGGTCTCGGCGATCACGAAGTCGACGCCAGCCTCGGCGGCCCACCCGACCTGCTCGGCGAACATGTCGCGGACGGCCTCATGCGTCGTGGGATCGTCCGGGTCGTAGACGTTGGTGTTGCAGATATTGCCGGCCACCAGGGAGTCGTGCTCGGCGCCGACCTCCTTGGCGATACGCAGCGCCTGCCGGTTCAGCGGCTCGAGGTCGCCCTCGCGGCCGGTCACCGCCAGCTTCTCCCGGTGGGCGTAGTAGGTGAATGCCTCAACTACGTCAGATCCGGCATGCACGTATTCTCGGTGCAGTCCGGCTACCATATCGGGCTCCTCGAGCACCACCTCTGGTACGAACGCCCCGGCCTGCAGGTAGCCGCGGCGCTCGAACTCGAACAAATACCCCTCGGCGCAGATCACCGGTCCGGCGGCGAGCCGATCGAGAAGCTTACCCATGCACGACACCTCCAGGGTCCTATAGTCGGAACGACTGTACCGGGAAAATTTAGACGTAGGGATGCCTCGATGAAATCTTCCGCGCACGTGGTCGTCATCGGCGGTGGTGTGGTTGGCGCCTCGGTCCTGTACCACCTCACCGAGCTGGGCTGGACGGATGTCGTGCTCGTCGAGCGCAAGGAGCTCACCGCCGGCTCGACCTGGCACGCTGCGGGCGGCATGCACACGCTCAACGGTGACCCTAATGTCGCGAAGCTGCAGCAGTACACCGTCGGGCTGTATCGTGAGATCGAGCAGCGCTCCGGCCAGAACTGCTCCATCCACATGCCTGGCGGACTGATGCTGGCCGGCGACCGGGAGCGGATGGACTGGTTGCGGATGGCCCAGGCCCGCGGCCGCTACCTCGGCATGGATATGGAGATCATCTCAGCGGCCGAGGCAAAGCGGATGTTCCCGCTTCTGGAGGAGCAGTACTTCATCGGTGCGCTCTTCGACCGGGCCGAGGGTCACGTCGACCCGACCGGGGTCACCCGGGCCTATGCCGGCTGCGCGCGGCAGGCCGGCGCCGAGATCTGCCAGCACACCTGGGTGAGCGACCTTCGTCAGCGCCCCGACGGCACGTGGGACGTCATCACCGACTCCGGCGAGATCCATGCCGAGCACATCGTCAACGCCGGCGGGCTGTGGGCACGTGAGGTGGGCCGGATGATCGGCCTGGAGCTGCCCGTGCTCGCGATGGAACACATGTACTTGATCACCCAAGACATGGATGAGGTGGCCGAGTACAACGCGGCCACCGGACACGAGCTGCCGATGGGCCTGGACTTCGACGGCGAGCTCTACATCCGCCAGGAGGGCGGCGGGATGCTGCTCGGCACGTACGAGCAGGCGTGTGTGCCCTGGTCGCCCCGCGAGACGCCGTGGACCTTCGACCAGCAGTTGCTGGCCCCCGATCTCGACCGGCTCGCCCCGTCGCTGGAGATCGCGTTCAAGCACTATCCGGCGCTGGCTGGCGTGGGGATCAAGAAGGTGATCAATGGGCCGTTCACCTTCGCGCCGGACGGCAATCCGCTGGTCGGCCCGGTGCCCGGCGTGCGCAACTGCTGGGTGGCCTGCGCGGTGATGGCCGGGCTGTCGCAGGGCGGCGGTGTTGGCCTCGCGCTCGCGCGCTGGATGGTCGACGGCGATCCGGGTGAAGACATCTGGGCGATGGACGTGGCCCGCTTCGGCAACTGGGCGAGCCTCGCCTACACCAATGCCAAGGTGCGGGAGAGCTACAGCCGCCGGTTCCGTATCACCTTCCCCAACGAGGAGCTCCCGGCCGGCCGGGCACTGCATACCACGCCTGTCTATGACCGGCTCACCGCCCACAACGCGGTATGGGGCGCGAGCTTCGGGCTCGAGCATCCCCTGTGGTTCCAGCGGCCGGGGGAGGAGCCGCGCGAGGACGTGACGTTCCGCCGCTCCAACGCCTACCCGGCCGTCGCTGAAGAATGCACCATGGTGCGCGAACGCGTCGGGCTCACCGAGTGCTCCAACTTCGCCAAGTACCGCGTGACCGGCGTCGGCAGCGCCGGCTGGCTGCAGCGGCTGTTCACCAACCGGCTGCCGCGAGCCGACCGGATCAACCTCACTGCCGCCCTGGATCCCAACGGTCACATCGTCGGGGAGTTTTCCGTGGCGCGGGTCGGTACAGACGATTTTTTCCTGTTCGGCTCGCACGTCGCCGAAGCGCATCACACGCGCTGGTTCTTTGGCCACCTCGCTGATGGTGTGCGGTTCGACGTGCTGGGCTTGTCCCTGGTGGGCCTCTCACTGGCCGGTCCGGGCGCCCGCGACGTGCTGCAATCGGTCACCGACGCTTCCCTGGCCACCGAGAATTACCCGTTCATGACGTTCCGCCGGATCGACGTTGGGATGATCCCCGCCTACGTCGGCCGGATGACCTACACCGGGGATCTTGGCTACGAGATCTGGGTCGCACCGGAGTATCAGCGAGCACTGTTCGATCTGCTGTGGCAGGCTGGGAAGCCATACGGCATCGGCCTGTTCGGGTTCCGGGCGTTGATGTCGCTGCGCATGGAAAAGATGTTTGGTACGTGGGCGCGCGAGTACCGTCCGATCTACACGCCGGTGGAGGCGCGAATGCACCGATCGCTCAAGCTCGATCATGACTTCATCGGCCGCGCTGCGGTGGAGGCGGAGCTGGCGCGCGGCCCGGCTCGAACGCTCGGCTACTTCGACATTACCCCCGATCCGGCGGAACCGGCCGACGTCGTCGGCGACGAGCCGATCTGGCACGGCGGGGCGGTGGTGGGCTGGGTGACGTCCGGCGCGTATGCGCATTACAGCCGCCGCTCTCTAGCATTCGGCTACGTGCCGAGCGAGCTCGCGGTGCCCGGCGCGATGTTCGAGGTGGAGATCATCGGCCAGCGCCGTCCGGCGAGATTGCTACCCGAACCGGTGCTCGACCCGGCGGGCCATCGCATGCGCGTCTGATGGGACGCCATCCTGACCTCGAACGACGGGCCGAGCTGCTAGACGAGGTGGTCGGCTACCTCGGCCGGCACGGCGTCGCTGGAGTGTCACTGCGGCCAGTTGCCCGCGCACTGGGTGTGTCGGTCAACGCGCTGGTGCATCACTTCGGCAGCAAGGACGAACTGGTGGTCGCCGCATTGCGGCGGGCCGCTGAGATTCAGCGAGGAGTCGAAGGGCGGTGGCGGCGGCAGGTACCTCACATCTCCACGGCGGAGCTGCAGCGGCGCTGGTGGCGGTGGATCAACCGCAGCCCGGAGCACTTGGCGCTGGTGCGACTGGGTCTCGAAGCCGCCACGCTGGACGCCACGGTCAGCGGTCTGCCCGGTGATGTGCGTGCGGAGC
>NZ_DATFYW010000087.1:0-34678 GCF_035314905.1 Mycobacterium sp. | reverse complement strand
TATCCCGATTGGCTTAACCCCGGAGACAATGCCTGGCAGCTGGTAGCGGCCACGCTGGTGGGCTTGATGAGCTTGCCCGGCATCGCGGTGCTGTATGGGGGCATTGTCCAAAAGAAGTGGGCGGTCAACACCATGTTGATGGCCTTCACCGGGTTCTCCCTGGTGCTGGTGGTGTGGGTGCTGTGGGGCTTCAAGATGGGCTTCGGTGAGCCGCTCAAGCTGGGGCCGGGCATTTTGCAGGCCGCGGTGGGCAAGCCGCGCAGCATCCTGGGCACCGGCAACCAGCAGCAGGCGATCATCCCGCTGCTGGATGGGGCGATGCCCAAGTTCCGGTTCTCGGAGAGCACGCTGGCCTACTTCCAGTTCGTGTTCGCCGCGATCACCCCGCTGCTGTTTTTGGGCAGCGTGGTGGGCCGGATCAACTTCAAGGTGTGGCTGCTGTTCGTGCCGCTGTGGTCGACGTTTGCCTACTCGGTCAACGCCTTCCTGCTGTGGGGCGGGGGCTGGTGGGCCCAGCCGCACACCAGCCTGGGCGGCTGGTTTAGCACCGGGGCGCTGGACTTCTCGGGTGGCTATGTGATCCACCTGGCCGCCGGGGTGACCGGGTTCACCGCCGCGGCGGTCATCGGGCCGCGGCTGGCCAAGGACCGCGAGCGTGCGGTGCCCAACAACTTGCCGATGGCCGCGGTGGGCGCCGGGATCCTGTGGCTGGGCTGGAACGGGTTCAACGGTGGTGACCCCTACTTCTCCGGCTCCAACGCCTCGCTGGCGGTGATCAACACCAACCTGTGCACCGCGGTGGCGCTGCTGACCTGGGTGCTGTGGGACATCTTCGCCAGCCCCCAGCGCAAGCCCACCTTCCTGGGCGCGGTCAACGGCATGATCGTCGGGCTGGTGGGCATCACCCCCGCGGCCGGCTTCGTCAACAGCTTCGGCGCCATGATCATCGGCGTGGTGGCCTCCTCGCTGGTGTGGATGTCGTGGAACTGGCTGGGCCGCACCGCACCGTTCCGCAAGGTCGACGACGCGCTGGGGGTCATCCACACCCACGGCGTGGCCGGGCTGCTGGGCGGCCTGCTGGTCGGGGTGCTCGCCGACCCCAAGGTCATCGAATACCTGGGCAACGGCAAAGACGTCGCCGACGTCACCTCCGCGGGCTGGATCTGGGGCCACCACCCCGCACAGGTCCTCATCCAGCTCGGCGCCGCGCTGACCGTCATCGTCTGGGACGTGTTCGTCACCATCGTGATCCTCAAGGTCCTGGGCCTGTTCATGAAGCTGCGCACACCCGATGAGGAACTCGACATCGGCGACGTCGCCGTCCACGACGAAGAGGCATACCCCGACGACACCCTGGTAACCGGACGGCTGTTGGAGTCCGCACATTCAGTTGCCAGGCACACCGAGCCTGTGGAGGGCAGCCGAGTTGAAGCTGATTAGCGCGGTCATCAAGCCGTTCACCCTCGACGAGGTGAAAAAGGCGGTCGAAGGCGCCGGCGTGCGCGGCATGACGGTCAGCGAGGTCCAGGGCTACGGCCGCCAGCGCGGGCACACCGAGGTGTACCGCGGCGCCGAGTACTCGGTCGACTTCGTGCCCAAGGTCAAAGTCGAGGTGCTGGTCGAGGACGAGGCCGTCGAGGCAACCGTCGCGGCGATCGTCGGCGCTGCCCGCACCGGAAAGATCGGCGACGGGAAGGTGTGGGTGTCCCCCGTCGACTCGGTGGTACGGGTGCGCACCGGGGAGCGCGACGCCGCCGCGATCTGACCTAGCTAGCCCAGCAGCCGGTGGCAGGCCGCGATCCGGCCGATCCACCACCGCCGGACCCCGGGCGGCGCGGCCAACGCGGCCAGCCGCCCGGGGTCGGGTGTTGCCGCCCTGACAGGCAGGTAACCGTTCTCCGGCGGTGCCGGCTCGGCCACATCGGCGAGGAACAGGCCGCCGGTGGCGAGGCCGCAGGCATGATGCAGTTGCGGCAGCGCAGCCGCGGCCTGCAGCCCGGTGCCGATGCCGACGGCGGAGTCCAGCGCGCTGGAGATGACGACCGGGATGCCGATCTGGTCGGCGATTGCCAGCAGTTTGGACACCCCGCCGAGCGGCGCGACCTTGAGGACCGCGATGTCGGCGGCCTTCTTGCGAACGACGCGCAGCGGGTCCTGCGCTTTGCGGATGCTTTCGTCGGCGGCGATGGGGACGTCGACGCGGCGGCGGACCTCGGCGAGTTCGTCGACGGTCCTGCAGGGCTGCTCGAGGTATTCCAGCGGGCCGGAGTTCGTGAGGGCCCGGGCCGCCGCGACGGCGTCGTCGACACTCCAGCCGCCGTTCGCGTCGACGCGCACGGTCGGGACCAGGGCGCGCACGGCGTCGACGCGAGCGATGTCATCGGCGAGCGTCTGCCCCGGCTCGGCGACCTTGACCTTCGCCGTCGTCGCGCCGGGAAACCGGGCGAGCAGCCCGGGCACCTCATCGGGATGGACGGCGGGCACGGTCGCGTTGATGGGGATGCGGTCGCGCCTGGCCGGCACAGGTTCGCGGTAGGCCGCCTCGATCGCCGACGCCAACCACGTCGCGGCTTCGTCGGCCTTGTATTCGACGAACGCGCCGAATTCGCCCCAGCCCGCGGGTCCGTCGATCAGCGCGACTTCACGGGTTGTGATGCCGCGAAACCGCACCCGCATCGGCAGCGCGACGACGTAGAGCCGGTCGAGAATGTCGTCGAGTGGCGGCAGCATCTTTAACGGCCGCTGGTGATGTGGCTGAGCAGCTCGCGCACCGCGCCGGCGGGCGGGGTCCGGCCGCCGACCCAGATCGCCCTCAGCTCGCGGCGAAGGTCGAGGTCGGCCACCGGGATCGCGCGCAACCGACCGTGCATCAGGTCCTCGGCCACCGCGAGCCGGCTCATCACCGCCGGGCCCGCGCCCGCAAGCACCGCTGCTCGGACGGACGCGGCCGACGACAGCTCGAGATTGTCGGGCGGTGCGGCGCCGTCTGTGTGCGGTGCTCCCGGCACCACGTCGCCGAGCAGATAGTGCCAGCCCGATCTCCTTGATACCAGCGGAGTCTGGTGCAGCTGGGCCGCGGTGATCGGTTGTGACCGCCGCGCCCACTTGTGGTCGGGCGGCACAACGACGACGAGTTCGTCGCGCCCGATGACGCGGCTGCGCAATCCTGACAGCGCGCCCGGGATCTCGATGAACCCCACGTCGGCATCACCGCCGCGAATTGCCTTCATCGCGCCCTCACTGTCGCTCGCGGTGAACATCACCTCCGGGGCCGCGGCGCCGCGCCGCGTCGCAGCCGCCTGCAACGACACCAGCCAGCGCGGAAGCAGTTGCTCGGCGATCGTTTGGCTGGCGACCACTTTGACGCGTTTGCCGCTTTCCCCGCGCAGTGACGCGAGGCCGGCGTCGACCCGTTGCGCGACCTCGAGCATCTGGTCGGCCCACTCGGCGACCACCTCACCGGCCTGCGTGAGTTGCGAGCCGCGTGTCGTGCGTGTGACAAGCCGCACGCCGGTCTGCGCCTCGATCGAGGTCAGCCGCGCCGAAACACCTTGTTGCGTCAGGCCGACCTGACGGCCGGCGGCACTGAGGCTTCCGGTCTTGGCGATCGCCGACAACACCTGCAGCGCCGACAAATCCGGCATCCGGGGGCTCAACGCCATGAGCGTGATGCTATCCCTTCTTGACATTTGCTGAAGAACTTCGCGATCCGTGGCGCGAGCGGGCGGAGGCAGGGAAGCGGTGGGGTTCTGGGGAGCGCCGCAGCTCCTTCTGTAACACGTTCTAGTCTTAGCGCATGACTCAGGTTGCCTCTTCCCGCGAGCGCTCATCGGGCGAGCTGCTGCGCTTCCCTCTCCACTCCGGCCACCTCACGGTCGGCGCGCTCAAGCGGAACAAAGACAAGCCGGTGCTGTTCCTCGGCGACACCACGTTGACCGGTGGTCAGCTGGCCGACCGCATCAGCTGCTACATCCAGGCGTTTGAGGCGCTGGGCGCCGGCACCGGCAGCGCTGTCGCGCTGCTCTCGCTCAACCGCCCCGAGGTGCTGATGATCATCGGCGCGGGCCAGACGCAGGGATACCGCCGCACCGCACTGCACCCGCTCGGCTCCCTGGACGACCACGCCTACGTGTTGTCCGACGCGGGCATCACGTCGCTGATCATCGACCCGAACCCGATGTTCGTCGAGCGCGCGCTCGGCCTGCTCGAGCGCGTCGACTCGCTCGAGCAGGTCCTGACGATTGGCCCTGTGCCGGATGCGCTCTCCCACGTGGCGGTGGACCTGACCGCGGAGGCCGCCAAGTACGAGCCCCGGCCCCTGGTCGCCGCCGACCTGCCGCCTGATCACATCGGGGGCCTGACCTACACCGGCGGCACCACCGGCAAGCCGAAGGGTGTCATCGGCACCGTCGGCTCCATCACCCACATGACGACGACCCAACTGGCCGAATGGGAGTGGCCGGAGCGGCCGCGGTTTTTGATGTGCACGCCGCTGTCTCACGCCGGCGCGGCGTTTTTCGTGCCGACGATCGTCAAGGGCGGCGAGATGGTGGTCCTGGGCAAATTCGACCCCGCCGAGGTGCTCCGGGTCATCGAGGAGCGCCGCATCACCGCGACGATGCTGGTGCCGTCGATGCTGTACGCCCTTATGGATCACCCGGATTCGCACACGCGCGACCTGTCGTCGCTGCAGACCGTGTACTACGGCGCCTCGGCGATCAACCCGGTGCGGCTGGCCGAGGCGATCGAGCGGTTCGGGCCGATCTTCGCCCAGTACTACGGGCAGTCCGAGGCGCCGATGGTGATCACCTACCTCGCGAAGGGCGATCACGACGACAAGCGGCTGACGTCCTGCGGGCGGCCGACGCTTTTCGCGCGCACGGCGCTGCTGGGCCGGGACGGCGGACCGGTGCCGCAGGGCCAGGTCGGCGAAATCTGCGTCAGCGGGCCGCTCCTGGCCGGCGGCTACTGGAATCTGCCCGACGCGACGGCGGAGACGTTCAGGGACGGCTGGCTCCACACCGGCGACATGGCCCGCGAGGACGAGGACGGCTTCTGGTACATCGTCGACCGGGTCAAGGACATGATCGTCACCGGCGGGTTCAACGTGTTCCCGCGGGAGGTCGAGGACGTCATCGCCGAGCACTCCGCCGTCGCCCAGGTCTGCGTGATCGGCACACCCGACGAGAAGTGGGGCGAGGCCGTCACCGCCGTCGTGGTGCTGCGGCCGGACACGCCGGGTCACGACGGCGCTATCGCGACGATGACCGCCGAGATCCAGGCTGCCGTCAAGGACCGCAAGGGCTCGGTGCAGTCGCCGAAGCGGGTGATCGTCGTCGAGTCGCTCCCCGTCACGGCCCTGGGCAAGGTGGACAAGAAGGCCGTCCGCGCGCGGTTCTGGCAAGGTTCCGACCGCGCCGTCGGCTGAGTGATGGACCGGCTGGACACCGGCGCCTAGCGGCCGGCCAGCTCCTGGATCCGACGCAGCGCGATCGAGCAGACCGGCAGGTACGCCGACCCCCACCACGGCACCTCGAAGCTCAGCCGGGCACCGCCCTGCACGGCGTCGACACGGTGCCTGGTCGCCGGCACGCCTGCCACCCTCCAGGCCCATTGCCGGCCTGCGTCGAACTCGGTGATCACGAACGGCAGCGCCACCCCGACGAGGGTGTACACCCGCCCGGTCGAGCCGTACTTGATCCTCGAATCGGACGCGTCGACTTCGGCCCGGCTGATTGTCGGGCTCCAGTCGGGCCACGTCTCGACGTCGGTCAGCACGTCCCAGACCACCTCTGGTGGTGCGGTGATCACCCGGTCGACGGTCAGCATCACCTGCGGCAACGTCACCATGCGGCCGAGGTTACCGGCACACTCCGGGAACACCGTTGCGTGCGGCGACCGATGCGTCGCTGGCGGTGTCGAAAACCTCGATCGCGACGTCGGCGTCGCGGTAGCTGCCGATCAGGTGCAGTCCCGCGGTCGCGCCGATGATGTCGTTGGCGTGGTCTCCGGCCATCGGATAGTCGTCGACCCGGTGGCGCCAGTGCGCGGCCACGACGGTGGCGCCGCGGCCCAGCCGGGGGATTTCGCGGTCCAGAACGGCCCGCAGCGTATCGGGCTGCAGGTAGTAGCAGACTTCGGACAGCACGACGAGGTCGAACGGGCCTGCCGGCCACGGCTCGTCGAGCGACTGGCGCAGCAATGTCACCTGCTCGCGCCGCGCCGCGGCGCGCAACCGCCGGCACGCGTTGCCCAGTGCGGCCGTCGCGACGTCGGTCGCCGTCACCCGGTCGCAGCGTTGGGTCAGCAACTCGGTCAGCACTCCGACCGAACAGCCCGGCTCGAACGCGTGCCGATAGCGCTGGTGAGGAAGCAGCGAGAGCGTGATCGCGTACTTGCGCCGCTCATACCACCGTGCGGCCAGGTTCCACGGATCACTGGTGTGCGCGTACATCTGGTCGAAGTAGGCGTCCGGCAATCGACGGTTCAGACGAACAGCACCTCCCCCACCGCGAGCAACCGCTGCACCATTCCCGCCGGGAGCACGGCCGGCTGGCCGGGAGGCGGCAAGAACTGGCTGCGGAAGCATTGCGCCGCTTGGCGTTTGGCAACGACGCCGGCGGGGCTCAACGCCGGCCGGCGGGCGCGCTGCCAGGGCACCGCCGGCTCGCCCGGCGTTGCCCAGTGCCACATCCACACTGGGTACTCGGCAAACACGGCATCCGCGTTACGCGCGGCTGCTGCCGCGGCGCGGCCGACCGCCTCGTGATCGGGATGCCCGTCGCCGCGCCAGGTCGCGGCACACCATGCCCCGGCTGGCTGGGCGGCGAGAATGTCGGCCAGCGCATCGGCCGTTCGGTCCTCGTGGTGATCGAGTTCACCATCGGGTAGCCCGACGAATAGGGGCTCGGCGACGCCCAGCATCGCGGCGGCCTGGCTGAGCTCCGTGCGACGGACGGCGGCCAGCCGCCCGCGGTCGTTCGCGTCGAGCCCGGGATACGCCGCGTCGCCGTCAGACACCGCCACCACCTGCACCGGGACGCCGCGACCCGCCAGCGTCGCGGCGGTGGCGCCCAGTCCCAGCGTCTCGTCGTCGGGGTGCGGCGCGACGATCACCAGCGCGGGGCATGCGCCGAGGTCGAGCAGCGGAAAGTCCGGCAACCACGCGGTCCACGTGTCGGCCGGCGTGCCGCCGCTCGCCAGGTCTATCTCAGCGGCGCTCATGGTCCGCCGCCGCCTGCGTGCCGAGCGCTTCGAGATCCCGCTCCGCGTGGCTTTGCCTCAGGTACACCGTCAAGTCCGCCACCCGCCGTGCATGGTCGCCGTCGAGGCACAGCGGGCCGGGCCCCAGCGAGCGGCCCGTGCGCACGATCGCCTCGTCCGCGGCCGCCTCGGCCACCGCGCGCGTCCGCCGCGCTACCAGTTCGGCCAGGCCGGAGCTGTTGAGCGGGTCGCCGTCGACGTGAGCTGCGGCCCACGCGAGCGTCGCCTGAGCCGCCGTTAACGCGGCGTCCACGGCGCCGAGATGAGCAAGCGTGTGCGGGTCCACCGACGTTCCTGCCGCACGCCGATACAGCGGGGCGGCGACCGCCCGCGCGGCGCCCAGCCAGCACGCGGCGACCCCGATCGCGCCGAACCAGAAGCCCGGCCGCTCGAGGTAGTCACCGGGCCGCCCCACCTGAACCGCGGGCGCGCCGGCGAACTTGACTGATCGCGTGTCACTGCCGGCCATCCCGGGATTGCGCCAGGTCGGCTCCAGCGGTTGGACGCGCTCGTCGCTCAGGTGAACCGCGAACAGCGCGCGTCTGCCGTCGTTGAGTCGAGCGGTCACCAGCGCCCGCGCACACAGCGCGGCGCCCGAGCACCACGGCTTCGTGCCGTCGAGCAGCACATGGTCGCCGACACCGCTCGCCGCCAGCCGCGCCTCAGGTGGTTCGGCGGCCCAAACACCCCACAGCTCATCAGGTTCCGGCTCCGGTCCGCCGAGTTCGGCAAGGATCGCGACCGCGTCGGTGTGCGCCTCTGCCAATCGTCCGGCCACCACGTCGATCTCGGTCAGCCCGGCAAGTCGCCGCCATCGCTCCGCAGTGGCCCCAGCGCCCGGCAGCGGGAGGTTCAATGCCCCCGACGACAGCCACTGGTTGACCAGGGTGACGGTCACGATGCCTCGCCCTCCGCCGCGACCTCGCGAGCCAGTGCGACGAGGTGGTCGGCGAAACCACCCGCGGCGCGTCCGTTGCGACGGTCCGACGTCGCCACCGACAGGTCGTCGTCCCAGTGAATACGGAAACCCGCGGCCTCGAATCGCTTCGCGAGGTCGGCGTCCTCGCCACTGGCAAGGCTCCGGAAGCCACCCACCCGCCAGTACGCGTCGGCCCGGCATCCCATGTTGGCGCCGTGGATGTGCCCGTGGCCTGGCTCGTCCGACTCATAGCTCCTTTCGTAGCGATCGGCCACCTCGTCCGGGTGATGCCGCCAGTTCTCCACGTGCACGACGCCGAGCACCACGTCGGCGTCGTGGTCGAGCTGGGCGAGCAGCCATTCCGGGCCCACCTGCGTGTCGGCGTCCGTCGTGGCGTACCACGTTCGGTCCCCTGGGCTCGTCAGAACCGAACGAGCAAAACGGAATCCGGCCGCTCGCGCTGCACCGACGTTTTGCTCGTCGATTTCACGGAACACCACGTCGGGTCCGAACCGCTGAGAAAGGCTCGCGCTGTCGTCGTCACAGGCATCGAGCACCGCGACCACCAACACCGGTATCGGCGCGTTCTCGGCGGCCGCCAGCACCGCATGCAGGCACCGGGGCAAGGCCGTGAACTCGTTGTGCGCCGGAACCACCACGACTGCCTGCGTCATCTCCGTCATTGATGACGAATAGCCGCGCAGGGGCAAATTCACACTTCCGTGTTCGTGACACGACGATGACGTGACGACGCGGGCCGTGCTGTTCGACTTCTCGGGCGCGCTGTTCCTCCCTTGAGAAGGAGGAGAGCTGGTTCGAGGGAATGCACGTCGACAAGGCCGCCGACGGCGCGCCGGTGTGACGGGTAGCGTCGCCGATATGTCGAACAGCGAACGCATCACCGGCCATGACGATCAGCCGCGGCGACTTGACCATCGACAGGGACGGAGTCCGAAAGCCTTGAGCGACAACCCTTTTGATCTGTCAAAGTGGAAGCCCATTGACGGTTTCGGCGACCTGACCGACATCACCTACCACAGACATGTGATCGAGGGTGCGGCGCAGCCGACCGTGCGGGTGGCGTTCAACCGCCCGGAGGTGCGCAATGCCTTCCGGCCGCACACCGTTGATGAGCTGTACCGGGTGCTGGACCACGCCAGGATGTCGCCGGACGTCGGCGTCGTGCTGCTCACCGGCAACGGGCCCAGCCCGAAGGACGGCGGCTGGGCGTTCTGCTCCGGCGGCGACCAGCGCATCCGCGGCCGCACCGGCTACCAGTACGCATCGGGCGAGACCGCCGACACCGTCGACGTCGCGCGTGCCGGCCGCCTGCACATCCTCGAGGTGCAGCGGCTGATCCGTTTCATGCCGAAGGTGGTGATCTGCCTGGTCAACGGCTGGGCCGCCGGCGGCGGGCACAGCCTGCACGTCGTCTGCGACCTCACCCTCGCAAGCCGCGAGCATGCGCGGTTCAAGCAGACCGACGCCGACGTGGGCAGCTTCGACGGCGGCTACGGCAGCGCGTATCTGGCCAGGCAGGTCGGCCAGAAGTTCGCCCGTGAGATCTTCTTCCTCGGCCGGCCGTACACCGCCGAGCAGATGCACCAGATGGGCGCGGTCAACGAGGTTGTCGACCACTCCGAGCTGGAGAACGTCGCGCTGCAGTGGGCCGCGGCGATCAACGCCAAGTCGCCGCAAGCCCAACGGATGCTGAAGTTCGCGTTCAACCTGCTCGATGACGGGCTCGTCGGTCAGCAGTTGTTCGCCGGCGAGGCAACACGGTTGGCGTACATGACCGACGAGGCCGTCGAGGGCCGCGACGCATTCCTGCAGAAGCGCGACCCGGATTGGAGCCCGTTCCCGCGCTATTTCTGAGTCCGGTATCGCAAAGTGCGTTTCCGGCGATGAACTCGACCCGGGGTCCGCCGCGTTGTTGTCTCTGCCACGATGGGGAAGGCCAGAAGGGGGCACGATATGACGGAACCACAAGCGACCCGGCGGGGTGTTCTTCTCGGCGCAGGCGTGTTGGGGGCGGGGGCGGTGCTGGTCGCGTGCGGCGGCCAGCACTCGTCGACGTCGCAGACCGCCACCTCGACGTCCGGGTCTGCGGCCGCATCCGGCGGCGTGACCGTCAGCCAGGTCCCGGTGGGCGGCGGCATCGTGGTCAAAGACCAGAACGCCGTGGTCACCCAGCCTCAGCCGGGCCAGTTCAAGGCGTTCAGCGCGACCTGCACGCACCAGGGATGCACCGTGGGCAGCGTAAGTGACGGCACCATCAACTGCCCCTGCCACGGCAGCAAGTTCAACATCACCGACGGCTCGGTCGTCGACGGTCCGGCGACGCAGCCGCTTCCGCCCAAGACCGTGATGGTCACCGGTGACACGCTGACGATCACGTGAGCAGAAACCCGCTGCGGCGACTTGGCGACGCGCTGACGTTGGCCAGCATGCGCCCACCACTGGCCCAACAGCTGTACCTGCACCGGCCGGCCCGCGACGTCGTCGAGCTGACCGGCAAGCGGATCCTGCTGACCGGCGCGTCGTCGGGCATCGGTGAAAGCGCCGCGGTGCTGTTCGCCCGCCGCGGCGCGACGGTCGTCGTCGTCGCCCGGCGCGGCGACCTTCTCGACGCGCTGGTCGAGCGGATCACGTCGGCCGGCGGCTCGGCGTTCGCGCTGCCCTGCGACCTGTCTGACCTCGACGCGATCGATCGATTGGTGAAGACGGTCGAGGACCGCCTCGGCGGCGTGGACGTGTTGATCAACAACGCCGCCAAGTCGATCCGCCGGCCGCTGGCCGAGTCCCTGGACCGCTGGCACGACGTCGAGCGGACGATGACCCTGAACTACTTTGCGCCGCTGCGGCTGATCCGTGGGTTGGCGCCGGGGATGCTCGAGCGCCGCGACGGGCACATCATCAACGTCGCGACGTGGGGCGTGATGAGCGAGGCCTCCCAGCTGTTCGCGGTCTACCACGCGTCGAAGGCCGCGCTGAGCGCGGCCAGCCGGGCTGTCGGGACCGAATGGGGCGGCCGGGGCGTGCATTCGACCACGCTGTACTACCCGCTGGTGGCCACGCCGATGATCGCCCCGACAAAGGCCTACCAGGGGTTGCCGGCGTTGACCGCCGAGGAGGCGGCCGAGTGGATGGTCACGGCCGCGCTCAGGCGGCCGGTACGTATCGCGCCGCGGATGGCGCTGTTAGCGAAGGCGCTCGACACCGTGAGCCCGGAGACGGTCAACGCGATCATGAAGCGGCAGCGCGTTCAGCCGAGCCGGTGATGGCCGTCGTGATAGACACGAGCGCATGGAGATCCTGGCCAGCCGGTTCGTGATCCGGCCCACTGACTATGCGCGTTCGCTGGGCTTCTACCGCGACGGCATCGGGCTGGCCATCTTCCGCGAATACGGCGCTGGCACGGTGTTTTTCATCGGGCAGTCGCTTCTCGAGCTGGCCGGCCACGGCGGGCCGGACGCCGGTGGGACACTGTGGCTGCAGGTCCGCGACATCTACGCCACGGAGCGCGAGCTGACGGACCGCCGCGTGCCGATCGCGCGGGAGCCGCGCCAGGAGAGCTGGGGCCTGCACGAGATGCACGTGATCGACCCCGACGGCGTCACGCTCATCTTCGTGCAGGTGCCGCCCGAGCACCCGCTGCGCCGCGACAGTCGAGGTTAACGCCAGGCGAACACCGTCCGACCAGTTAGGGCGGCCCAGGGAATTCTTGCAGATCTGATCGACATTGCTGTTACCTCTCCCGCAAGATCTTGGCCGTGGACCTTCAGCTCTTCCTCTTGATCATCGTGGTGGTCACCGCGTTGGCGTTTGACTTCACGAACGGCTTCCACGACACCGGCAACGCCATGGCCACTTCGATTGCCAGCGGCGCGCTGGGGCCGAGAACCGCGGTCGGGCTGTCGGCCGTTTTGAACCTCGTCGGCGCGTTCCTGTCGACCGCGGTGGCGGCCACGATCGCCAAGGGGCTCATCGATGCCCACCTCGTCAACTTGGAACTTGTCTTCGCGGGTCTCGTCGGCGGCATCGTCTGGAACCTGCTCACCTGGCTGCTCGGTATCCCATCGAGCTCCTCGCATGCGCTGATCGGCGGCATCGTCGGCGCGATGATCGCCCACGTCGGTGGCCACGGGGTGATCTGGCGGGGCCTCGTCTCGTCGGTCATTCTTCCCGCCGTGCTGTCACCGTTCCTCGCCGGAGTGGTGGCCGCCGCCGGCACGTGGCTGGTCTACCGGGCGGTCCGCGGGGTACCCCAAAAACGCACCATCACCGGTTTCCGCTACGGACAGATCGGTTCTGCGTCGCTGGTTTCGCTGGCCCATGGAACCAACGACGCGCAGAAGACGATGGGCATCATCTTCCTGGCCCTGATTGCCTACGGCGCCGCGAGCAGCAGGGACCCGATGCCGCCGCTGTGGGTGATCTTCTCGTGCGCGTGCGCGATCGCGCTCGGCACCTACCTCGGGGGCTGGCGGGTGATCCGCACGCTCGGCAAGGGCCTGGTGGAGATCGAGTCACCGCAGGGCATGGCCGCGGAGACGTCGTCGGCCGCGATCATCCTGCTGTCCAGCACCTTCGGCTACGCGCTGTCCACCACCCATGTCGCGACCGGTTCGATCCTCGGCAGCGGCGTTGGCAAGCCCGGCGCCGAGGTCCGCTGGGGCGTCGCCGGCCGGATGGCCACGGCATGGCTGATCACCCTTCCGTCCGCCGGAATCGTGGGCGCGGTCACTTACTGGATCGTCCACCTCATCGGCGGATACGCCGGGATCTCCGTCGGATTCCTGCTGCTCGTCGCGGTAGCGGCCGCGATCTGGCTGCGCTCGCGGCGGGCGCCGATCAACGCCAAGAACGTCAACGCCGAGTGGGAGGGCGACCTCACCAGCGGCACCGAGAAGCACTTGCAGGAGCCGGCCGAGGCGGCGCCTGTGGGCGCTGCCGCTACACCGACCGCGTCAGTCAGCCACGACGGCGCCAGCCGCGAAAGGCAGCAGCGACCGTGAGTGCATGGTGGAACTACATGGCAACCTTGAAAATCCTCATCCTCGGTCTGCTGGTCGGTGCCGGCCTGCCCGCGTTGTTCGCAGTCGGGGTACGGCTGAACGCGGAGGGTGCCGGGGTGGTCGCCCACGACGGGTCGGTCAGCCACCGCAACCCGGTGATGCTCGTGTTGGGCTGGCTGATCTTCGCCCTGGTGCTGGCGGCGGTCATCATCAGCGTGCTGTTCATCGCGCGCGACTTCATCGCCCACCACACCGGGTGGTACATCCTCGGAGCCAAGCACGGCAAGTAAGTGACCACTTGGGGTTCTCGACCCTAGGGTGGGGCGTATGAGCCGGTTCCTGACTGCGATCGTCAACTGGTTGCGCGCCGGGTACCCCGAAGGGGTTCCGCGGACCGATTACATCCCGGTCCTCGCCCTGCTGTCGCGGCGGCTGAGCACGGACGAGGTGAAGGCTGTCGCGAACGAGCTCATGCGAAGGGGCGACTTCGACAACGTGGACATCGGGGTGGCGATCACGCAGATCACCGACGACCTGCCGACCGCGGAGGACATCGAGCGGGTGCGGGAGCGACTGGCCGCGAAGGGCTGGCCGCTGGACGATCCACGAGACGGCGAGGACGCCGGATAGCCACCCTGCGTGCCCTCGACGTCCCGGCCGGCCCGGAAGTCCTTCGCGTTTTGCCCGCTCTGGAGGCGATGCTGGCAGGCGATGCTGCGCTGCTGCCGGTGCCGGCCTTTGATGCGCGCGAAAAGAACTTGCTGACGGAGGCTTTGCGGGTCGGCTCGGGCATCGACGACGACGTCGGTTTGGTGGTGTCGACGTCGGGTACGACGGGCATGCCCAAGGGGGCGATGTTGACGACCGCGGCGCTGACGGCGAGCGCGTCGGCAACGCACTCGCGCCTCGGCGGGCCCGGCCGGTGGCTGCTGGCGCTGCCCGCCCACCACATCGCAGGCATTCAGGTGCTGATTCGCAGTGTGCAGGCCGCAACGACGCCGGTGGTGATGGACGTGTCGGAAGGCTTCGACGTGGCGGCGTTGCCGGATGTCGTCGCCGAGATGGGCGGCGGTCGGCGTTACACGTCTTTGGTCGCCGCGCAGCTGGCGAAGGCGCTGGACCATCCGGCGGCCGCTGCCGCGCTGGGCTCGCTGGACTCGGTGTTGATCGGTGGCGGTCCGCTGCCGACGCCGGTGGCCGAAAAGGCCTCGGCCGCCGGGGTTCCGTTGGTGCGCACATACGGCATGAGCGAGACGGCCGGCGGCTGCGTCTACGACGGGAGGCCGCTTCAGGGCGTGCGGGTGCGGATTGACGACGGCCGGGTGGTGCTGGGCGGTCCGACACTGGCGAAGGGGTACCGCAACCGGTCATCGCCCGACCCGTTCGCCGAGCGGGGCTGGTTTCGCACCGACGACGCGGGCAGCATCGACGCCGATGGCGTGCTTCGGGTGTACGGCCGGCTCGATGAGGCGATCAGCACCGGCGGCTTGACCGTGCTTCCGCAGGTGGTCGAGGCCGCCGTGGCCACCCACCCGGCGGTGGCTCAATGTGCGGTCTTCGGGGTGCCCGATGTTCGGTTGGGTCAGCGGGTGGCCGCTGTGGTGATCACCGCTCCGGGCGCCGACCCGCCGACGCTTGAGGATCTCCGCGCTCATGTCGCGCGGTCGCTGGACGTCACCGCCGCGCCGCGCGAGGTGCACACCGTCGACGAATTGCCGCTTCGCGGTATCGGCAAGGTGGACCGCCGCGCTCTGGCAGCGCGTTTCGGGCCCGGCGCCGTTCGCCGAGATTGAGGGGTCAGCCGCGCAGCGGCGCTTCACCGATGGCGCGGTCAATCCCGGCGAGGCTGTCGGAATCCGTTCAACACGGCGCGCATGGATCCGGAGACCGCGTGCCGGGTCTCGGCGGGATTGGGCGGCGACGCGATCAGCATGGCGCCACGGGCTCGACATCGCGCGCGCGGCGCACCGTCCATGGTCGATCAGTCGCGAAGACGCATTGCTGATCATTCCGGGCGTGCTCAGCATGGCACCGCACTACGTTCACCCGTCCCGAGGCGCAGGTCTGCGCGCGAGCTTCGAGCTTCGGATGCGTGGCGGCGGCCGGTACCGGTTAGCGGTGCATGGCGGCACGGCGCACATCTCCGCCGCCGGCGACAAAGCCGACTGCGTCATCACCGCGGATCCCGTTGCCTTCCTGCTGCTCGGCTACGGACGGATCCCCAGTGGGCACCGGTCGTTCGGGGCAAGCTGCTGCCCGGAGGCAGAAAGCCCTGGCTTGCAGCGAAGTTCGGCACACTGCTCAGCCGCCCGTAGACCTGCTTCGGCGCCTGGAACTACTCTTGCTTGTAACGATTCCTCATCCCGTCGGGGACGCGCTACGCGGTGACGTCACGGCAGGTGCCAGAACACGGTGGTCACCACCCTGCAACCCGTTTCCGCTCATCTCACCGCCACGTCATTGAAATGATGGGCATCCTCATTAGCTGATTACCCACGTGGACGCGTCGTTATGCGCCACCCGCGCGATATCGTCACCGAATCGTCAGCCACGAGTCGCGGTGGCCGCTCATAGGCTGGGCGCGTGAAGATCCGCAGCGAAGCCGTGGGAGTCCCGCTCGCCGCAGCCCTGATGGCCGTGGCATTCGCAGTGCCACACCTGCACCTGGGCATCGTCACGCCGCTGATTCACGCCGACGCCGCGCGGATCTATCAATTCGCTGACACTGCGCCGATATTCGGGTGGTGGCGCCCGCACGTCGGCTGGGGCACCCCGGCCGCGGCAGCCATCGGCCTTGCCGCGGTGATCTGGGGACCGATGGTCGCGCAACGGCTGCCGTGGCGCGCGCTGACGCTCGCCACCTGGGCCACGTCATTCGCGTGGGCATTCTCGCTCGCGATGGTCGACGGCTGGAAGGGCGGCTACACGGGACGGCTCACCGCACAGCACGAGTACCTGCGGCAGGTGCCCTCCATCACCGACATTCCCTATGCAGTACGCAGTTTCGCTCGCCGGATCCCCGACTTCCAACACGACTCGTGGATCACGCACGTATCCGGGCATCCCCCAGGGGCGCTGCTGACGTTCGTCTGGCTCGACCGCATCGGACTGGGCGGCGGCGCGTGGGCCGCGACATTCTGCGTGCTGGTCGGCTCGAGCGCGGCGACCGCGGTCATCGTTGCGGTGCGGGCACTCGACGACGAGGCCAGCGCCCGGCTGGCTGCACCGTTTGTCGCGGTGGCACCGACGGCGATCTGGATCGCGGTGTCGGCCGACGCTTACTTCGCCGGGGTGGCGGCATGGAGCATCGCGTTGCTGGCGCTGGCGGCCACCCGCACGGCACGCATTCCGATGGTCACGGCGGTCTGCGGGGGGCTGCTGCTGGGCTGGGCGATCTTCCTGAACTACGGGCTGGCATTGATGGTGCTGCTGGCCGTGGCGGTACTCGTGGCCACCCGCGAAACCCGGCCGGCGCTCGTCGCCGTGGCCGCCGCCACATCGGCCGTCGCTGCCGTGGTCGCGGTGTTCGCGTGGGCCGGCTTCTGGTGGTTCGACGGCTACACGCTTGTGCAGAAGCGCTATTGGCAGGGCATCGCCAACGACCGCCCGTTCCAGTACTGGAGCTGGGCCAACCTGGCGTCGGTGGTCTGCGCGATCGGCCTGGGCAGCGTGGCGGGCATCAGCAAGGTGTTCGACGTCGCGGCTCTCCGCCGCCGATCCGGCCTGCACCTGCTCGTGCTCGCCGCGTTGGTCGCGATCGTCTGCGCGGACCTGAGCATGCTCAGCAAGGCCGAAACCGAACGCATCTGGCTGCCGTTCATGGTATGGCTGATGGCGGCGCCCGCGCTGTTGCCGCGCTCGTCACACCGCTGGTGGTTGGCGTTCAACGTCGGCGGCGCCCTGGCGATCAACCACATCATCTACACCAACTGGTAGGACAAAATGAACCGCTGGCGAAGCCCGCTTCGGGGACCATGGTTGACCTCCGTGTTCGGCTTGGCGCTGTTGATCACCCTGCCGATCGTGATCATCACCGGGCTGCTCTCCTACATCGCTTACGGGCCGCAGTTCGGGCAGGCCATTCCCGCCGATGTTGGCTGGCTCAAGTTGCCGACCTTCGACTGGCCGACCAGTCCGGTGTGGCTGTACCGGCTGACCCAGGGCCTGCACGTCGGGCTCGGCCTGGTGCTGATCCCGGTGGTGCTCGCCAAGCTGTGGTCGGTGATCCCGCGGCTGTTCGCCCGGCCGCCCGTCCGCTCGGTCGCCCAAGCGCTCGAACGTGTGTCGCTGGTGATGCTCGTCGGCGGCATCCTGTTCGAGATCGTCACCGGCGTGCTCAACATCCAGTACGACTACATCTTCGGGTTCAACTTCTATGTCGCCCACTACTTCGGCGCCTGGGTGTTCATCGCCGGCTTCCTGATGCACATCACGCTGAAGATCCCGCGGATGGTCACCTCGCTGCGGTCGATGTCGCTGAGGGACGTGTTGCGCACCAACCGCGCCGCCACCTTGCCGGAGCCACTCGATCCCGATGGGCTTGTCGCCGTCGATCCGGCACCGGCCACGATGAGCCGCCGCGGTGCGCTGGCATTGGTGGGCGGCGGCGCCCTGTTCTTGGCCGTGATAACGGCCGGGCAGACCCTCGGCGGCTTCACGCGCCGCGCCGCGCTGCTGCTTCCCCGCGGCCGCGATCACGGCAACGGCCCGAACGACTTTCAAATCAACCGAACCGCCGCGGCTGCCGCGATTGCCCCGGCGGGCACCGGGGATTCGTGGCGGCTGACGCTTCTGGGCGGCCACGCCCCGGTGGTGCTGGACCGAAAGACGCTGATGGCGATGCCTCAACACACCGCACGGCTGCCGATCGCCTGCGTGGAGGGCTGGTCCACCACCGAGACCTGGAGTGGGGTGCGGCTTGCCGACCTCGCGCGGCTTGCCGGGGTGCCGGACCCGCGCTCAGCCCTGGTGTCGTCCCTGGAGCGCTTCGGCGCGTTCAATCATGCCGTCCTGCAGGCGAATCAGATCAGCGATCCTGATGCACTTCTCGCACTGGGTGTCAACGGTGCCGATCTTTCCCTCGACCACGGCTACCCGGCGCGGATCATCGTCCCCGCGCTCCCCGGTGTGCACAACACCAAGTGGGTGGCCTCGATCGACTTCGCGGGTCGCTGACATGCGTTCGTTGCTGACGCGCTACCGCGACCTCTACGGATCCCATCCGCTGCATCTGTTGACGATGCTGGCCGGCTTCGCGCTCGCCGGCTACGTGGTGGCCACCTTCAAGCCCGTGACCCTGTGGAACCCGCAGGTCTGGTGGCAGTCGATCGCCGTGTGGTTCGCCGCGGCGATCGTCCTGCACGACCTGGTTCTGTTCCCGGTGTACGCGCTGGCCGACCGGCTTCTGGCCATTCCGGCGCAGCGCCGCCGCCGGCGCCGCGGCGAAGCTCTGGTTCCGGCGCTGAACCACATCCGGGTCCCCGCGCTCGCGTCAGGCCTGACGCTGCTGGTCTTCCTCCCCGGCATCATCCAACAGGGCAAGTCCACATACGTCGCCGCGACGGGACAAACCCAAGAGCCGTTCCTGGGCCGGTGGCTCCTGCTCACCGCGGCAATGTTCGGCATCAGTGCCGTTCTGTATGCGATCCGAAATATATTGGTGCACAGGCGAATTACTCGTTGATTCTTGCTCAGGCCGGCACCAGGCTGGCCACCACCCGCTCCCCCACCCGATGAACCTCTGTCACCGCAAGATCGACCTGCTCGGCCAGCCGCCAGGCGCTGTCAACCCCAACCGATGCCCACCGAAACCAAGGCCCGACGGTGTGGGGAGACTCCAGCCGCACCCACCGCAGCCGCACTCCCGTGATACAGGGTTCGAATTCGGCCAGACATCGACCGCTGCGTCGCAGCAACTCCCGTGCACGCGCCAGTATCCGGTGCGGGTCGCCGCCGAGCCCGACGTTGCCGTCGGCCAGCAGCACGGTCTCCCACCGGCCGACGCCGGGCAGCGGCTCGAACACGTCGCGATGGAGCACGGGCGCCCCGTTCCGTCGCGCCAGCTGGATCGCGGTCGCCGACTGGTCGACACCCAGCGCCGGTATTCCCCGGCGGATCAGGTGTGCAACCAAACGGCCCGGGCCGCAGCCCAAGTCGATCGTCGGGCCGTTGCACATCGCCACCACGTGGTTGTCGAAGGCCTCGTCGGCGCCGCGGCCGCCCAACCAGCTGCGAACGGGCAGCCGGTGCACACACCCATCGTCGTGACGGATCCAGCACCGCTCGCCGACGAGCGCTCGGTCGTACAGGTTGCCCAGCACCTCACACCCCCACCGTTCGTGTCACCCGCGCAAATCGGGAGTCGGCCGCGCCGGCCCGGCGCACGGGGGCCACGTCGTCCACCGTGTCCACGTCGCGAAGCTCGTCGACGAGCGTCACTCCTATACCCCGGCTGGCCAGCGCGGCAAACGTCAGTGCTCCGGTGTCGCCCCGCGACATCGGCACCCCGCGCAGCGCATCGGCCGTCCGCGCCGACCGCACGCCGAGCACCCACCATCCGCCGTCGGCGGCCATGCCCAGCACCGCGGGCGCGCCCAACAGCGCCTCGGCACACCGGGTCAGCAGCTCGGCGGTGACCTGCGGGGTGTCCATCCCGATCTGCAGCACCGGCATTCCCCCGGCGGCGTCGGCAGCGTCGATGTGTGCGTTGGCCAGCCGGTCGGCGAAATCCCCCCCGCGCTGCGGGACCACGGTGAATGCCTGCAGCCGTTCGCGGATTTCGTCCCCGGCTCGGGCCTCGTCGAGATCGCCCGTCATCGCCACGACGCGCGCGCTCACCGGTGCGGCCACCACCGCGTCGAGTGTGTCGAGCAGGGCAGCGGCCGCGATGTCGGCAGCCGCCTCAGCGCCGACCGCCGCGGCCAGCCGGGTCTTCGCCAGCCCGGCGACCGGCGCCTTGGCTACCACGAGAAGCGCGACCGGTAGCGGCTTCATGAGATGGCCCGCCAAAAGTCAACGGCGGCAATGAAACTACCGCGCAACGACCCGCTGACCTTTGACTTCCCGCCGGTACGGGGGCCATAGCCGACATCGCGTTCGACCACACGCCATCCGGCCGCGGCGGCGCGCATCAACAGCTCCACCGGATACCCCGACCGGCGGTCGCGCACACCGAGTTTCAGAAGCGCGTCGCGGCGTGTGACCCGCATCGGGGCGATGTCGTGTACGGGCAGGCCGTATCGGGTGCGCAGCCGCCACGACACCGCCGCGGTACCCAGCCGGGCGTGCCACGGCCAGCGCAGGCCCCTGACCGGGCGTCGACGGCCTGTCACGAGGTCCGCGCCGCGATCCAGTTCGGCGACCATCAACGGCAGCTCCGCCGGATCGAGCGATCCATCGGCGTCGAGCACGGCCACGATCGGCGTCGTCGCCGCGACCACTCCGGCGTGCACGGCCGACCCGTAGCCGGGCTGGGTTTCGACCACCACATCCGCGCCATGGCGGCGCGCCACCAGCGCGGTGGCGTCGGTGCTGTTGTTGTCGACGACCAGGGCCCGATAGCCGGGCGGAATACCGGCCAGTACCCCCGGCAGTGATGCCTCCTCGTTCAGGCAGGGCAACACCACCGTGACCGGACAGTCGGGCATGTGTCCCGAGACTAATCACCCCACCATGCGGCGGTGTTGGTTATCGGTGACAAATCAGTGACATCACCGCAGGTCGACGGCCTGCCAGGCTAACCTCGTAAATTGTGAACGCGCGTGTGCTCATCGCCGACGATGACACGGTGGTGCGTGATGTCGTACGCCGCTACCTCGAACGGGACGGCCTCGACGTCAGCGTCGCCGACGATGGGACCGAGGCGTTGCGCCTGTTGGGCACCGAACGCATCGACGTCGCGGTGCTCGACGTGATGATGCCCGGGCCGGACGGGTTGACCCTGTGCCGCAGCCTGCGCCAGCGCGGCGGCTACCCGATACCGGTGATCTTGTTGACGGCGCTCGGCGAAGAGGACGACCGCATCGCGGGTTTGGAGGCCGGCGCCGACGACTACGTCACCAAGCCGTTCAGCCCGCGGGAGCTGGCGTTGCGGGTGCGGTCGGTGCTGCGCCGCGCCCCCGCGCCCGCGACCGCGCTGCCGATGGAGATCACCTTCGGCGACCTGACGGTTTCCACCGCCTCCAGGGCCGTGCACGTCGCAGGTCAACCCGTCAACGTCACCAATCGCGAGTTCGATCTGCTGCTGTTCTTCTTGACCCACTCCGGTGCGGTGTTCTCCCGCGAGGAGCTGCTCAAGAGGGTGTGGCGGTGGGAGTTCGGCGATTTGTCGACGGTCACCGTGCATGTGAAGCGGTTGCGTGCCAAGCTTGGCGACCACCACCGCATCCAAACCGTATGGGGGCGAGGGTATCTTTGGCAGGACGCGCGATGAGTGCTCGCGCGAAGAACGGACGGCACGGCCGTGCAAACGCGTGACATCGCTGAGATCCTCGGTTTGGCGGTGGCCTGCACGCTGCCGGTGGTGCTCGCCGGGTGGCTGGTGATCCGGCTGGCGAGGTCGTGGTCGCTGGCCGTCAGCATGGTGGTGCTGGTGCTGATTCCGACCCTTGCGACGTTCACCGGTGTACTGGGCGCGAGCGGGTTCATGATCACCCAGACGTTCGAGCAGACCGCGGTGGTGCTGGTGATCGTCGCGGTGGTGACGATTCCGACTGCGGTCATGATGGCGCGTTACCAAGCGCGAAGGACAGTGTGGGAGAGACAAATTCGCGACGCTGAACGCGCATCCGAACAGTCACGGCGGCGCCTGGTGGCGTTCGTCAGCCACGACCTGCGCACACCGCTTGCCGGGATACGCGCGGTGTCCGAAGCGATCGCCGACGGCGTGGTTCCCGATGACGAAATCAGGGTACACGCCAAACACATTGAGCAGGAGTCGGTCCGGTTATCGGAGATGGTGGACGACCTGTTCGAGATGTCGAAGATCAACGCGGGCGCGGTGAGGTTGCCGCACGACAAGGTGGCTCTCGACGAGGTGGTCGATGACGTGCTCGCCGCGCACCGGATCGCCGCCGAGCGTGCCGGGGTCGCACTTCACGCCACTCTGCCCGCGGAGCCGGTGCGCGTGGTCGGCAGTGACCGCGCACTGGTTCGGGTGCTGTCGAACCTGGTGGCCAACGCGATCGCACACACTCCGGAGGGCGGCAGGGTCGAGCTGGCGCTCGGCGCCGACGAGAACGGAGCGTTCGCACGCGTCGACGACACCGGCGTCGGCATCGACGAGTCCGACCTGCCCCGGGTTTTCGACGTCGCCTACCGCGGCTCGAACGGACGGGTGCCGCGCAGCGACCCGTCGCTGCCCAGCGGTTCCGGGCTTGGGCTGGCGATCGCGGCAGGCCTGGTGCAGGCCCACCGCGGCACGCTCTCAGCCCACAACCTGGGCGACGGCGCTCGCTTCGAGGTGCGGCTGCCGCTGGCGTCGGACGATTGACTCTTGTAGTTGAGTGATCATTCTATTAACGTTGTTCACCTAATCCGCGGAAAGGGTGCACGATGGCTGCCACAGGCGTACGGAAATTCAGATTCGAGCGAAATGTGGGCCGCATCGTGGTCAATCCGCTGGTCGCGGCGTTGGACCGCGCCGGCATCCGCTCGGCACTGGTGGTGGAGCTGGAGACCACCGGGCGCAAGTCGGGACAGCCGCGGCAAGTCCCGCTGACCGGCAGTGCCGACAACGACGGCGTCTGGCTGATCTCGCAGCACGGCCACCGATCCGGCTGGGCGCACAACATCACGGCCGACCCGCGGGTGCGGGTCAAGGTGAACGGCCGCTGGCGCACCGGCAGCGCGGTGTTTGTGCCCGACGACGACGTTCGCGCCCGCGCCCGCAGCTTCGCCCGCGGCAAGATCGCCGGCGCGGCGACCGCCGCCGCGATGCGGGCGCTTCAGAGCGATCCGATCTCGGTGCGGATCACGTTCGACGAATAGCGAAAAGACAGGCAACGAGTCAATCGCGCAGCGGCGCCTTGGCGAACTCCCGCAATCCGGCTCTTGGCTGGATCGTCGCGCTGAAGCCCAACAGCTTCTTCGCGCGCACCGGATCGGCGACGATGTGGCGAACATCGCCGCTGCGGTACTGCCCGGTGACCTGCGGTGCGGGGCCGCCGCTGGCGACAGACAGCTGCTCGGCCACATCGCGGATCGAAATGGGTTGCCCTGAGCAGACATTGGCGGCGACGAAGCCGGCCTCGCAGTGGTTCAGTGCTGCGACGTTCGCGAGAGCCACGTCGTCGACGTGGACGAAGTCGCGCATCTGGCCGCCGTCTTCGAACACCTTTGGCGCTTCACCTTTTTCGAGCGCGGAACGGAATATCGCGGCGACGCCTGAGTATGGGGTGTCACGCGGCATGCCGGGACCGTAGACGTTGTGGTACCGCAACGCCACGACGGACGCGTGTGCGGCCTCGGCCCAGGCCAGCGCATAGTGCTCCTGCGCGGTCTTGCTCGCGGCGTAAAGGCTGCGCGGACGCAGCGGCGCGTCCTCGTCGACCAGCCGCCAGGACAGCTCCTCGCCGCCGATCGGACAGCGGTGCTCGAAGATTCCGGCGTCCAGGTCTTCGCGGCGCCGCGGCATCGGTTCCACGGCACCGTGGTCGGGGCAGTCGTAACGCCCCTGCCCGTAGACCACCATCGATGACGCCAGGACGAGCCGACGGCATCCCGCGGCGTACATCTGCGCCAGCAGCACGGTCGTCGCGTAGTCGTTGTGCCTGCCGTATTCCGGAGCGTCGGCGACATCGACCCCGGCGCCCACTATCGCGGCCTGATGGCACACTACGGCAACACCGGCGAGAAGCGGGGCGAGGGCGGAGGCGTCGGCGACGTCCACACGGTGGCAGTCCGGCGGCGGCTGGCCGGCGGGGCCGTGCGCGGCCGGCAACATCAGGTCCACGCCGACGACGTCGTGGCCGTCGGCTTCCAGTGCCCTTTTCACCCGCGATCCGATGAAGCCGGCCGCACCGGTCAGCAGTACCCTCACGGCAACTCGATCGGCAACGTCACACCCTCGTGCGGCAGGCAGTGGGTGCAGGTGCGCTCGGCAACCACCCCACCGATGGCCTCCAGCACCACTTGCTTGAACGGGCCGAGGTTTCTGTCGAACTCGGCGAACACGTCCACGGCCCGCACCCCGGTTCCGGCGTCGATGCCCGCGTCCAGGTCGGTGACGAGGGCGATTGCGGCGTAACACATTTCGAGCTCGCGGGCCAGAACGGCTTCGGGATAGCCGGTCATGTTCACCAGCGTGAAGCCCTGGCCCGCGTACCACTGGCTTTCCGCCCGGGTGGAAAACCGCGGGCCCTGCACGACGACCATCGTGCCGCCGTCCTGCACGCCCGGCACCAACGCGGCCTCGCGCAACGTCGGGCAGTACGGGTCGGCGAAGCTGACATGCACGCCGCCGGAGTCGAAGTAGCTGTCCTCGCGGCCGGTGGTCCGATCGACGAGCTGGTCGGGCACCACCATCGCGCCGGGGCCGAGCTTCGGGGTCAGGGAACCGACCGCACACGGCCCGAAGACGCGGCGCACACCCAGCGCCCGGAGCGCCCACATGTTGGCGCGGTACGGCACGGTGTGCGGCGAGTACTCGTGGTGCAGGCCGTGCCGCGGCAGGAACGCCACCTCGTGGTCGCCGACCCTGCCGATGGTGATGGCGCCGCTCGGTTGCCCCCACGGGGTGTCGAGGTGGATGCTGCGCGCGGCCTCGTCGAAGAACGTGTAGAAGCCGCTGCCGCCGATGACTCCGAGCATGCCGACCATTCTGGGCTATGCGCCATGAAAGGATCGCCGCGTGGCCACATTCGCGCAGTGGGTCGAGGGTGCCCGCCCGCGCACCCTGCCGAACGCGGTGGCGCCGGTGATCGCCGGGACGGGCGCGGCGGCGTGGCTGCATTCGATGGTGTGGTGGAAAGCGGTGCTCGCGCTGGTGGTCGCCGTCGGGATGATCGTCGGGGTCAACTACGCCAACGACTATTCCGACGGCATCCGCGGCACCGACGACGATCGGTCCGGCCCGATCCGGCTGGTGGGGTCGCGCCTGGCTGCGCCGCGCGCGGTACTGACCGCAGCGGTGGTGAGCCTGGTGCTCGCCTCGGCGGCCGGGCTGGCCCTGGCGCTGACCAGCGCGCCGTGGCTGATCGCCGTGGGGGCGGTGTGTCTGCTCGGCGCCTGGTTTTATACCGGCGGCTCGCGGCCGTACGGGTACCGCGGCTTCGGCGAGGTCGCGGTGTTCGTGTTCTTCGGGCTGGCCGCGGTGCTGGGCACGCAGTATGTGCAGGCGCTGCGGATCGACTGGGTCGGGGTTGTGTTGGCGTTCGCGACGGGGTCGCTGTCGTCGGCGGTGCTGGTGGCCAACAATCTGCGTGACATTCCAACCGACAGCCGCTCCGGCAAGATGACGCTCGCCGTGCGTCTGGGCGACGCGGCGACGCGGCTCCTGTACCAGGTCCTGCTTCTTGTGGCTGGGCTTCTGACGCTGGCCTTGATCGTCGCGACGCCGTGGTGTGCGGCCGGGCTGGTTGCCGCGCCACTGGCCGTCCGGGCCGCCGCGCCGGTGCGCAGGGCGCACAGCGGCGCGGAGTTGATTCCGGTGCTGCGCGACACCGGTCTGACGATGCTGGTGTGGTCGGTGGCCGTCGCCTCGGCGTTGGCCTTCGGCAGGTAACGATCGCCGGTCAGAACAACGTGGTCACTGCACGCCTTTGGGTATCCAGTGCGGTGAAAGCTGCCAGGAGAAAGACGGTCACGACGGCTCCGGCCGAGAGTTCTGGTGCCGACGTCGAAACACTCTCTGTCCCTTCCGAAACCTGGGCAGTCCACCTAGTCCGGTGACTCCCCGCGCAGGCGCGCGCGCAGCTGCTCGCGCGCGCGGCGGCGGCGTTCGTCGACCGCCATCATGCTTGCGGTGGCGCGGCGGCGTAGCGGGGTGAAGATCCAGATACCCAGCGGCAGGGCGATCACGATCGCGAACGCGACCGCGACGTAGACGGGAAAGTCATCGACGCCGAGCAGCCTTGCGGCGCCGTAGATCAGCGCGGCGAGCGCGGCCGCCAGCAGAAGCCGCGCAGCGGCGTACACGATCACATCCCGGATCATGCGCGGCGTGGACACCTCTTCGGGCACCGCCCGAGCCTACCGACACGCGTATATTCGGACCAAGGAGGTATTTGTGCTGTTCTTGCTGCTCTTGCTCATCGTCGCAGGTCTGATCTACGCCGGTTGGCGGATGATGCGCGCCAAGGACAGCCGGCCGAAGACACGGGTGATCGGGCCCGACGACGATCCCGACTTCTTGTGGCGACTCGGTCGCGGTCCGGACAACCCGCGGGACAAGCCAAGGCGGTGACGCCTAGCCGAACAAGTCGCGCCGGTCAGCACCGGCGAAGCCGTCGGCCACCACCGCCGCCAGTTCGATCAACGCCTCGCGGGTTTCTCGTTTCAGCCGCTCCAGGTGGATCTCCGCACCCTCCTCGAGGTGCGGGTCGAACGGGACGAGCCGCACCGCGCGGCATCGCCGGGAGAAGTGGTCGACCACCTTGTGCATGTCGACCTTGCCCGACCGGGGGCGCACGGCGTTGATCACGGCGATCGAGTTGCGCACCATGTCCTGGTGGCCGTGCGCATCGAGCCAGTCCAGCGTCGCGGAGGCGCTGCGGGCGCCGTCGACCGAGCCGGAGCTGATCACGATCAGCGCGTCGGCCTTGGCCAGCACGGCTGACATTGCCGAGTGCATCAGGCCGGTGCCGCAGTCGGTGAGCACCAGGCTGTAGAAGCGTTCCAGGATATCCAGGGTCTGCAGGTAGTCGTCAGAACTGAATGCTTCGGACACGGCCGGGTCGCTCTCCGAGGCGAGCACCTCCAGCCGGCTCGGGCCCTGCGACGTGTAAGCGCGGATGTCGCTGTAGCGCTCGATGCCCTCCGCGTCGCGCAGCAGATGACGCACGGTAGCGGGGGTTTCCAGTGGCACCTTGGCGCTCAGCGTGCCGCGGTCCGGGTTTGCGTCGACCGCGACCACCCGATCACCTCGGATCGACGCGAAAGTCCCGCCCAGGGTGGCGGTGATTGTCGTCTTGCCGACGCCGCCCTTGAGGCTCAGCAGCGCGATCCGGTAGCAGCCGTGCAGCGGCTGGTTTACCCGCGCGACCAGGTTGTGGTGATTGATTGCCTTGGCGCTCTCGCCGACGTTGATCAGCTTGAACGAGGCCATATACAGCCACTTTCGCCAGCCTGCGGACGGTGGCGGCGGGACCGGGCGCATCAGCGTCTCGATGGACAGGTCCTTCGACGTTGGAGGCGGGGGCGGCTGCCAGGGCGGGTTCGCCGGCTGCGGGAATCCCGTCGGCAACCCGGTCGGCGGGGTGGGCGCCGTCCACTCGGGCGGCACATGCTCAGCGTGCCGGCCGCCCAGCGTGGGGTCGGTGAATCGCTGCTGTGCGCGAAAGCCGCCGGTGTCGAAACCGTCAGACACGCGTTTGACCCCCTACGTCGCTGGCTTTCTGACCAATGACCATAGCCCCTAGCCGACTCCTGCGTACGAGTGCAGGCCCACCGTCACCAGGTTGATGAAGAACAGGTTGAACACCATGGCCACGAATCCGGCGACGTTGATCCAGGCGGCCTTCTTGTCGCGCCAGCCGGCTGTCGAGCGGGCATGCAGGTACGCGGCGTAGACCACCCAGGCGATGAACGACACCGTCTCCTTGGGATCCCAGCCCCAGTACCTGCCCCATGCTTCCTCAGCCCAGATGGCGCCGAAGATCACCCCGAAACCGAACACCGGGAACGCGAAAATAGTTGTGCGATAAGCGATCCGGTCAAGCGTCTGGGCATCGGGCAGGCGCGCCACGACGCGCGCGACAGCTCCGTCGGCATCCGGTCGGCCCAGCGCTGACATCTTGACCAGGAACAAAATGCTGGCCACGCCCGCGACGAGGAACACGCCGGACCCGAGGCTGACCACCGACACGTGGATCGGCAGCCAGTACGACTGCAGCGCGGGCATGACGGGCGCGGCGTTGGTGTACAGCCAGCGGCCCGAAACGGTGAGCAGGATCAACACCGGTAGCAGGACGAACACCCACAGCGCACGGTATTGCCCGTGACGCAGCACGATCGCCGCGGCGACCAGACCCGACAGGCACGTCAGGTTGATGAACTCGTACATGTTGCCCCACGGGGCGCGCATCGTGGCCAGGCCGCGCAACACGATGCATGCCGCGAGCAGCCCGATGCCGACGTACACGAGTGCGAGTCCGGCCTTGCCGACGCGTTCGTCGATTGGCCGCCGCGGCGCGTCGATGACGATGCCCGGCATCGCGCTGTCGGCAGCTACACCCGCCGCGTGCGGGTACCTCCCGCCTCCGGCGGGGGAGAGCTCCCGCTGTTCGGCCTTGCGGCTGCGGTTGTAGGCCAGCTCGACGGCCAGCAGCATCAGCGCGCCGACGAGCACGACGATGGCGGACGTGAACGCCCAGTCGGAGTATCGGGCGAGGCCGATGTCGACGTGCACTGTGTTCATCTGGCGTGCATCTCACTTTCCCTTCCGGCCACCGCCGGGGCGGCCGTCGGCGCGTCAAACCCGTTCGGGGGGCACCTCCCGCCGGCAGGGGACAGCCGCTCGCAGAGCCTCTCGAACTCGTCGCCCCAACCGGAGTTGTCGGTACGCGCCAGGCCGCCCAGCTCGATGTTCACCGTACCGGGCAGGTCGGCGTCTGCAATCTGTGATGTCAGCGGCCCCGGGGCTCCGATCCGTACCCAGATGCGCCTGCGGCGGATCGCCAAGGACGCCAGCAGGCCTGCCATCATCGCCAGCGCGAACGCCAGGACCCAGATTTGTCCCGGGTCGTGGGAGACCTGGATGTTGACGAACGGCACCGCCCCGTCGAATCGCACCACGGTCCCGTCGCCGAGCCCGACCTGCTGGCCGGCGCGGAGGTTCACCCGCGCGACCTTCGTCAGCCTGCCCTGGTCGATGAGCTCCGGGTCGAGGTTGAACAGCGACTGCGGGCGCCCGGTGTCGAGCCCGGTGTCACCGCGGTAGATGTCGACGGCCACAGCGGGTTCGTTGAGCGCCGGGAAGTTCGACGACAGCAACGTGCCTTCGAGTTGTTCGGTCGGCGCGAACAGCCCCTGGATCGCGATCTGGTGCTTGCGGCGCTCCAGCGCGTCGGGATAGGTGCCGCCGGGCGGGTCGATGCGCGCGACGCCCGACGACAGCAACGTGCGCTGATCCTCGGGTCGCCACTGGATCGTGCTGGTGCGGGTCTGCCCGTCGCGGAACGTCACCGTGAAGGTCGGGGCGTACCCGTGGCCCTGCAGGTAAATCCGGTCACCGCTGATACGCAGTGGGTGGTTGACCTCGAGCTTGTAGGGTCGCCAGGTGCCGGACGCCAGGTCGCCGCCGGCCTGGTAGTCGATGTTGGCCGCGAACGACGTGGCCTGGCCGGTCGGCAGATAGCGCGCCTCGAAGTCGTTGACCCGCAAGCAGATCGGGTGCAGCGAGGTGCCGTCGACGGTGTTGCCGGCCTTGAACGAGTCGAACGCCGCGGGCGAGGCCGAGCAGAATCCGGGGCCACGGTCGGCGATGACGATCACGTTGCCCTCGTAGCCGAACAGCTTGCCCACCGCGACGGCGACGAGCAGGCCCAGCAGCGAGAAGTGGAAGACCAGGTTGCCGAACTCGCGCAGATAGCCTTTCTCCGCGGAGATTTCGACGGTGTCGCCGTCACGCCGGGTGATCCGTCGCCAGCCCTTCAGCCGCTCGTTGACCGCCGCCGCGACCCCGTCGGGGTCACCGGCGACCTGCCTGGTGTCGTACTTCGGCAACCGGGTGAGGTTGCGCGGCGCGGCAACGGGCGTGGCTCGCATGCTGCGCACATGGTCGACCGTCCGCGGTAGCAGGCAGCCGACCAGCGACACGAACAGAAGGACGTAGACCGCGGTGAACCAGAAGCTGGAGAACACATCGAAGAACTGCAGGCGGTCCAGCCACGGCCCGATCACCGGGTGCTTCGCCACGTACTCGTCCACCTTGGACGCATTGAGGCTGCGTTGCGGCAGCAGGGCACCGGGCACGGCCCCCAGGGCGAGCAGGAACAGCAACACCAGCGCGGTGCCCATCGACGTCAGCGCGCGCCACGTGTTGCGTCCCCACGCCACAAGCGTTCTCAAATCGGGAGCCTCGCATCGCTCACGAAGGCGTCGCGCAGCCATGACACGAAGTCGTTCCAGACACCGGTCACCAGCGCGACGCCGACCAGAATCAGCAGCACGCCGCCGAAGATCTGAATGGCGCGCGTGTGCCGCCGCAGCCAGCCCAGGCCCTGCACGGCACGCGCCGAACCAAACGCCAACAGCACGAACGGGATGCCCAGACCGAGGCAGTAGGCGGTGACCAGCAGCACGCCGCGGGCAACGCTGGCGCCGTCAGTTGCCGACGCCACTGCGATCACACCGGTCAGCGTCGGCCCGAGGCACGGTGTCCAGCCCAGCGCGAAAACCGCCCCCAGCAACGGCGCGCCGGCGAGCGTGGACAGCTGCCGGGGCGTGAACCGCGCCTGCCGCTGCAGGGCCGGGACGAAGCCGACGAACACCAGGCCCATCACAATCGTCAGTACCCCGCCGATGCGTTGCAGCAGGAGCTGATTCGTGATCAGCGTCGTGGTCATCCCGAGCACCGCGACCGTACCGAGCACGAACACGGCGGTGAAGCCCGCCACGAACAGCCCGGCCGACCCGGCGACTCGCCATCTCGCGGTGCGCACAGCGACAACGCCGGGCTCCTCCGAAACACCGACCACCGCCGCCAGATACGACAGGTAACCGGGCACCAGCGGCACCACGCACGGCGATGCGAACGAGACGAAACCAGCTACCACACAGATTCCCAGCGCCAGCAGCAGCGGCCCGGCCGCGGCGGTTTCGGCGAACCCGGTCATTGGGGACTCGGATTCGGCGGGGCCTCGGCGGCCACCCGCGCAACGACGGGCTGCAGATCCTCGGCCAGCAGTTCGCGCAGGAACACCGCCGCCACCCGGTGCTGGCGGTCCAGGACCAGCGTGGAGGGGATCACGGTGGTGGGATATTTGCCGCCGAACGCGATCATCGTCCGCATCGCCGGGTCGTAGATCGACGGGTACGTCACCTTGCGGTCGACGACGAAGTCGCGCGCCGCCTGACCCTCGTTGTCGCGCACGTCGATGCCGAGGAACGCGACGCCCTGGGCGCGGGTGGCGTCATACACCCGCTGCAGCTGGGAGACCTCGGCCCGGCACGGCCCGCACCACTGTCCCCAGACGTTGACGACGACGACCTTTCCGGCGAAGTCGTCGAGTGCCACCGTCTTCGCGGGGTCCATCAGGTCCGGACCGGCCAGTTGCCCGGGGCGGCCGCGGGACTGGGGCGGATCGTAGAAGATGTCGGTCTTTCCGCCGGGCGCGACGAATTCGAAGGTGCCGCCCTGGGCCACGGCGTCGTGCCCGGTGGAGCAGCCGGTGAGCCACGCCGCCAACACAGTGCATGCCAGCACCGGGACCCGCCGCACCGGTCAGCTCCCCGCCGGCTCGGAGTAGCGGATGTCTGCCAGCTTGTCGCCGGCGAACACAAACGACGTGAGCGACGCCAAGCCGCACTGCCGCCGGCGCGGGTCGTGCCACAGGTGGCGGCCGCTGAGGTGACGCCGCAACGTCCAGATCGGTAGCTGATGGCTGACCAACACCGCCTCGTGGCCTGCGGCCTTGGCGCGGGCTTTCTCCAGCGCGGTGGTCATGCGCGCTGCGACCTCGGCATACGGCTCACCCCACGACGGCCTGAACGGGTTGCGCAGCTGCCACCACACCCGCGGGTCGCGCAACGCGCCGTCACCGGGAGAGATGCGCTTGCCGGCAAAGAAATTCGCCGCCTCGGTCAGGTCGGGGTCGGTGGCCACCTCGAGGTCCTGGCGCGCGGCGATCGGCACGGCGGTCTCCTGCGCCCGCTGCAGCGGCGAGGCCACCACGACAGCGATGTCGTTGCCGGCCAACGCGTCGGCGATGGCTTCAGCCTGGGCTTTGCCCTTGTCGGAGAGTACGAATCCCGGCAGACGCCCGTAAAGGATGCCGTCGGGGTTGTGCACCTCGCCGTGGCGCAGCACGTGCACGGTTGTGGTTTCGGCCATCAAAACTCCGACCGGTGGGCTGCGGCTGCTGCGTCGGCTGCGGCGGGAAGTGCGGCTTCGATGCGATCAAACGCCTCGTCGTCCAAAGCCGCCGAAACGAACCAGGTTTCGAACGGACTCGGCGGCGCGTAGACACCGCCGTCGAGGAGCGCGTGGAAGAACGGCGGGTACCGGAAGGTCTGGCTGGCCCGCGCCGAGGCGAAGTCCTTGACCGGGCGGTCGCCGAAGAACACCGACAGGAATGTGCCTGCACGTGGGATGGCATGCGGCACACCTGCTTTCGCCAGCGCGGTGTTGAGCAGGTCGACCAGCCTGTCGGCGTTGCGGTTCAGCGCGTCGTAGACGGCGTCGTCGGCAGCGCGCAGGGTCGCCAGGCCGGCCGCGACGGCAACCGGGTTGCCCGACAGCGTGCCGGCTTGATACACCGGCCCGAGCGGCGCCAGCCGCTCCATCACCTTCGCACGGCCGGCGAACGCCGCGGCGGGCAGGCCGCCACTCATCACCTTGCCGAACGTGTACAGGTCGGCGACGACGGGCTCCAGCCCGTACCAACCGGACGGGCTCACCCTGAACCCGGTCATCACCTCGTCGCTGATCAGTAGCGCACCGGCGTCTTCGGTGATGCGGCGCAGGGCTTCGTTGTAGCCGGGTAGCGGCGCGACCGTGCCCATGTTGCCGGGGCAGGCCTCGGTGATGATCGCGGCGATATCGGTGCCGAAACGCGCGAACGCCTGCTCCACGGCCTCGACGTCGTTGTAGGGCAGCACGATGGTGTCGGCGGCGGTGGCGCCGGTGACGCCGGGTGAGGACGGCAGCGCGAGTGTCGCCACGCCCGAGCCGGCATCGGCGAGCAGCGCGTCCACGTGCCCGTGGTAGCAGCCGGCGAACTTCACGATCTTGGGCCGGCCGGTGAAACCGCGGGCCAGTCGCACCGCGCTCATCGTCGCCTCGGTGCCGGAGTTCACCAGGCGCACTCGCTCGGCGGGTGGCACCCGGCGGGCGATCTCGGTCGCCAGTTCAGTCTCCGTCGGCGTGGGGGCACCGAACGACAGCCCTCCGGACGCGGCCCGCTGCACGGCCTCGACGACCGCCGGGTGCGCATGGCCGAGGATCATCGGGCCCCACGAGCACATCAGGTCGACGTAGCGGTTGCCGTCGGCGTCGGTGAGCCAGTAGCCGCTGGCCTCGGTGATGAACCGTGGTGTGCCGCCGACGGCGGTGAATGCGCGCACCGGCGAGTTCACCCCGCCGGGGATCACCTTGCACGCCTCTGCGAACAGCCGCTCGCTGTTGGCGGTCGCGGCGGCGGCCTGGTCGGGACTGCGCATGCCACCAGTGTTCCAGCCCGCGAGTTTCGCCTCGACTACAGGGTGTAGTTGTCAGGAACTGGGGGTCAGGCTGAACACCGGGTGATCGGTTTCGCGAGGCAGTTGGCGGAAGTAGCCCTCCACGGCGCGTCCCGCTTTCTCGCGGTAGGCGGTCAGAATCGGCTGTCGATCCTGCTCGGGGGTTTCGCGGGCGACGTAGCCTGTCGTGCCCGACTTGTTGGTCAGCGTCACGTTGGGGTTGGCTCGGACGTTCTTCACCCATTGCGATTCGCCGCGGGTCGAGACGAGATACTTCGTGCCGCCGACGTCGACGGTGATGACCGGGGTTTTCTGTGGCTCCTTGCTGCCGCGCCTGGTCACCGTCAGGGTCTCGCTGTTGCTGACGCCGGTGGCCATCGCGATCTTGTTGAACACGTTCACGGTGAACCACGGCGGCTTTAGATAGGCCATGACCCTAGAGTCTTGCCGACCCCGCTCAGCGCCCGCAATGGCTCGTTTGCCATCGTCGCGTATTTCGTGTCGCTCGATGTGCCCACCGGCGGCACCGTCTGCCGATCGGACTGCTCCCCGTTCGACCCGCAATTCGGTCGGTGCGGGTTGTGATTCGGCGAGGCCGGCGAGTTTGATTGTCATATGCGACTCCCGCAATGGCTGGCCGAATTCAACCGTTACTTCACCAACCCGATTCAGCGCATGTGGGCGGGTTTTGTGCCGGGGATGGGGATCATCGGGCACCGGGGACGGCGCTCCGGCAAGGAATACCGCACACCGGTGAACGTATTCACCACCGGCGACGGGCTGGCGATTCTGCTCACCTACGGCCCGAACCGCGACTGGGTGAAAAACCTCGATGCCGCCGGCGGCGGGCGGATCAAGCACTACGGCAGGACGCACACGTTCACCAACCCGCGGGTGGTGACGAAGGCGGAGGCGTTGCCGA
>NZ_DATFYW010000086.1:0-11197 GCF_035314905.1 Mycobacterium sp. | reverse complement strand
GGCGGGCACCCGCTCGAGCGCCATCACCGCCACGGCACCCGCGCCCTCGGCGATGCGGGCCTGCTCCGGAGTGACGACGTCCATGATCACGCCGCCCTTGAGCATTTCGGCCATTCCACGCTTGACCCGGGCGGTTCCGGTCTGCCCCGACCCGTTCGGGTGAGCCGCGGTGTCCACTGTTGCCCCTCTTGTCGGTAATGCCTGGTACCGCCCCAGTCTAGTGGGTAAGCGCCAACGGATTACTTACCCGATGAGCGCGTGCGCGAACAGCATCAAACCCGGTGGACAGCCCGCGTTATGTATGTCAACATATATACCACGTTGAGCGTAGAGATCCGCGCAAAGGGACGCTGACGGATGGCAAGTCCGCGTGAGCGCATGGTGATATCGGCCGCACTGCTGATCCGGGAACGCGGTGCGCACCCGACCGCGATCGCCGACGTGCTCCGCCACAGCGGCGCACCTCGGGGATCGGCGTATCACTATTTCCCTGGCGGCCGCACGCAACTGTTATGTGAGGCCGTCGATTACGCGGGCGACTATGTCGCCGCGAAGATCACGACGGGGCAGCGAGGCCTCGACGTGCTCGATGCCCTGGTCCAGCATTACCGGGAGCAGCTGCCCCGCACCGGCTACCGGGCGGGGTGTCCGGTCGTCGCGGTCGCGGTCGAGGCCGGTGATCCGGACGAGCCCGGCCGGACAAAGCCGGTGATTGAGCGGGCCGCACAGGTATTCGGTCGCTGGACCGAGCTGATCACCCAACGGCTCCTGGCCGACGGCGTTGCCGCCTCGCGCGCCGAGGAGCTGGCGATGCTCATCATCACCTCCATCGAGGGGGCTATCGTCGTCGCCCGCGCATCGCGCGACGTCAAACCCCTCGACCTTGTCCACCGCCAGCTGCGAGCACTGCTGCGCGCCGAGGCCTCCGAAAGGAACCAACAGCGATGACCGGTGAATGGCAGTCAACGGCCTGCATCCTGTGCGAATGCAACTGCGGCATCGTCGTGCAACTGGACGGCCGCAAGCTGGCCCACATCCGCGGCGACAAAGCACATCCTGCATCCCAGGGGTACACCTGCAACAAGGCACTGCGGCTCGATCATTACCAGAACAACGGCAATCGCCTGACCTCCCCGATGCGCCGTCGACCCGATGGCACCTACGAGGAGATTGACTGGGACATCGCCATTGCCGAGGTCGCCGACGGTTTCCGGCGGATTCGTGACAACTACGGCGGGGAGAAGATCTTCTACTACGGCGGCGGCGGGCAGGGCAACCACCTCGGCGGCGCGTACGCCGGCGCATTCCTCAGGGCGATCGGTTCTCGCTACCGCTCGAATGCGCTCGCGCAGGAGAAAACGGGCGAGGCCTGGGTGGACGCTCACTTCTATGGCGGCCACACCCGGGGCGAGTTCGAACATGCCGAGGTGTCGGTGTTCGTCGGAAAGAACCCGTGGATGTCGCAGAGCTTTCCGCGTGCCAGGGTTGTCCTCAACGAGATCGCCAAGGACCCGCGCCGCGCGATGATCGTCATCGATCCCGTGGTCACCGATACGGCCAAGATGGCCGACTTCCACCTGCGGGTGCGGCCGGGGACAGACGCGTGGTGTCTGGCGGCCCTGGCGGCGCTGCTCGTGCAGGAAGACCTGTGCGACGAGGCGTTCTTGACCCGACACGTCAGCGGCACAGACGCGGTGCGGGCGGTGCTGCGCGATGTACCGGTCGACGACTATGCGCAGCGTTGCGGCGTCGATGGTGAACTTCTGCGTGCGGCTGCGCGGCGCATGGCGGGCGCTGAAAGCGTGGCGGTATTCGAGGATCTCGGCATTCAACAGGCACCCAACAGCACGCTCTGCTCGTACCTCAACAAGCTGCTGTGGATTCTCACCGGCAGCTTCGCCAAACGTGGCGGCCAGCACCTGCATTCCTCATTCGGCCCGCTGTTCCGCCATGCCCCGGAGGTCGGCCGCACGCCTGTGACCGGTGCCCCCGTGATCGCCGGGCTTGTGCCGAGCAATGCTGTGCCGCAAGAGATCCTGTCCGACCATCCAGACCGCTTCCGCGCGATGATCGTCGAAAGCAGCAACCCTGCCCACTCTGTGGCCGACTCCGCTTCGTGCCGCGCGGCATTCGAATCGCTGGAGCTGCTTGTCGTCATCGACGTCGCGATGACCGAAACGGCCCGACTCGCCCATTACGTTCTTCCCGCCGCCACCCAGTACGAGAAGCCGGAGGCGACGTTTTTCAATTTCGAATTCCCTCGAAACACTTTTCAACTCCGCCATCCGCTGCTGGAGCCGCACCCGGGCACGCTCGCAGAGCCCGAGATCTGGGCGCGGCTGGTGCGGGCCCTCGGGGTCGTCGACGACGCCGACCTGAAGCCGCTCCGCGAGGCAGCGGCCGCGGGCCGGGCGGCGTATGCGCAGGCCTTCCTGGAGGCCGTCAGCACCAACCCGATGTTGGGCAAAGTGGGCCCGGTCGTGCTGTACGAGACGCTGGGACCCACGTTGCCCGACGGTCTCGCCGGTGCGGCTGCGCTGTGGGGGCTTGCCCAGAAGGCGGCCATGACCTACCCCGAGGCTGTCCGTCGCGCCGGCCACGTTGACGGCAACGCGTTGTTCGACGCGATTCTCGAGAGCCGCTCGGGCGTCACTTTCACGGCGCACGACTACGCGGACGACTTCGATCTGATCAGCCACCAGGACCACAAGATCGCCCTGGACATGCCCGAAATGCTCGACGAGATCCGCGGTCTGCTCGACGCCAAGCCAAAATTGACGACCCCAGAGTTCCCGATCGTGCTCTCCGCCGGAGAGCGCCGGGCGTACACCGCCAACGACATCTTCCGCGATCCGGCCTGGCGCAAGCGCGACGCGGACGGGGCTCTGCGCGTCAGTGTGGAGGATGCCGACGCGCTCGGACTGGTCGACGGGGGCCGCGCGCGCATCACGACCGCGGCCGGAAGCGCGGAGGCCAGTGTCGAGATCAGCCAGGCAATGCTTCCGGGGCACGCCTCGTTGCCGAACGGCTACGGCCTCGATTTCACCGACGACGACGGTCGTTCGCTGATCCCGGGTGTTGCCCCTAATAGGCTCACCGCGACCGGTTGGCGCGACTCCTTCGCCGGCACACCGTGGCACAAGCACGTCCCTGCGCGAATCGAGCCGTTGACCGGCAGCCGCGCAGTCATCTGATCGGCTGCGGTTCGGGCGGCGTCAGGTCGGCCGCGTCTGCCAGTGCGTTCGCTTCGGCGAGCAGTTCACCGAGCTGTCGCGGATACACCGCCTCGCCCGCGGCGACCAGGCAGGCGATGTCGTCGGCGTCGCACCAGCGGTGGCCGTGGATGTAGCGACGCTCGAGGGCCGTGTGGCCCGAGGTGGACGGCTCGAAACGGCGCGTGCGGTGCACGAAGAACAGCTCGCGGCTGCGGATGACCGCGTTGTTGAAGTCGATGATCGCGTCGCGCTGCCAGACCGGCCCGATCATCGCAGCGGGGTCCGCCCGCAAGCCGGTCTCCTCGAGCAGCTCCCGCGCGGCCGCCTCCGGGAGCCTCTCCCCTTCGCGGGCCTGGCCACCGACCGTGAACCACCATTTCGGTGCGCCACCGTCGGCGACGGCTGGGTCGGAGCCGCAGAACAGCAGCACACTGCCGCCCTCGTCGAGCAACACGATGCGCGCCGACGTGCGGACGTTGACAACGCCCGAGTCGCCTGCCCGCGCGGACTCGGCTCGTTCGGCGATCTCGAAATAGGTGGGCAGCGGGGCGTGCCCGCCCAGCCGCAGCCACCGCACCGGACGCCGCTCCCGCAGTGCCAGCGTGTCGCGGACCGCGTCGTTGTGGAACCGGCGCGCGAGCAGCACCCGCGCCTCGGCGTCGGCGACCTCGGCGATCGACGCAGGCCGCAGCGAGGTCGTGTCCACCATCGCCAACTCGGCCGACAGCTCGTTCTCGGCGGTTTCACGCGCCGCACGCGGCGAACGCTCGGCGGCATCGGCCAACGCGACAAGGCGTTTGCCCTGCGGTGTGTCACGGTAGGCGTCGGCGGCCACCGCGCGGGCCACCACCGCGCGACGGGCCAGCGCCGCATCGAGGGCCTGCCATGACAGGTCGTAGCGCACGTGCAACCGGTCCAGCCGGTTGGCCGTCTGGTACGCCCACGCCGCGACCGCGACGACCGCGACGATGACCAGCGCGAGAAGGATCGCCGCCCAGGTGATCAACTGGCCACCTGGACCTTGGCGCCCGTGCCGGCGACGGTTTCGTACACCCGCATGATCTGCTGGGCCACCACCGACCAGTCGTATTGGCGCACCGCGGCCGTGGCCACCTCGACGTAGCGGGACCGCAGCTCGTCGTACTCGAGGAGCTCGCTGATTCCCTCGGCGAGCGCACCGGCGTCATCGACCGGCACCAGGCGGCCCGCCTTCCCGTCGAGCAATACCCGGCGGAACGCGTCGAGGTCATTGGCCACGACCGGTGTCCCGGCGGCCATCGCCTCGACGAGCACGATGCCGAAGCTTTCCCCGCCGGTGTTGGGTGCGCAGTACACATCGGCGCTCCGCAGCGCCGATGCCTTCTCGTCGTCGTCGACCTGGCCGAGGAACCGAAGGTGACCCGCCAGCGCCCCGGCCTCTTTGCGCAACTCCTCCTGGTCCCCCCGGCCGACGATCAGCACCTGCAGCTCCGGAAACCGCTCGACCAGCGCGGGCAGCGCGCGCAGCAGCACCGCCATGCCCTTGCGGGGTTCGTTGAACCGGCCGAGGAAAAGCACTGTCTTGCCGGACCGCGGATAGCCGTCCAGCGGCGGCGCGTTGGCGAACGACGCGACGTCGACACCGTTGGGGATCTCGACCGCATCAGAGCCGAGCGCCTCCATCTGCCAGCGTCGGGCCAGGTCCGACACCGCGATGCGGCCGACGATTTTCTCGTGCCAGGGCCGCAGGATCGGTTCGAAGAAGCTGAGCGTCAACGACTTGGTGGTCGAGGTGTGAAACGTCGCGACGATCGGGCCCTCCGCGATCATCAGCGCGAGCATCGACAAGCTTGGCGCGTTTGGCTCGTGCAGGTGCAGCACGTCGAAGTTGCCCTCGGCCAACCAGCGCTTCACCTTCCGGTGCGTGGCGGGGCCGAACCGCAGCCGTGCGACCGACCCGTTGTACGGGATGGGCACGGCCTTGCCGCCAGAGACGACGTAATCGGGCAGCTCCACGTGGGGTGACGACGGTGCCAGCACGCTGACCTCGTGGTGACGCGCCCGCATCACCTCCGCCAACTGCAACACGTGCGACTGGACGCCACCGGGTACGTCGAACGAGTACGGGCACACCATCCCGATGCGCATTTACGGATTGTCTCCCCGCAGGTGGGCTCTGCGCTCGGCGGGCAGGTCGGCCAGCCACTGCGGCTGCATCATGTGCCAGTCGGCGGGGTGCCCGGCGATGTCACCGGCGAACTGGTCGGCCAGCGCCTGCGTGACGAGGGCGACGTCGCCCGTGCTCGTGTCCAGCGGCGGGTGGAATTTGATGCCCATCCCGCTTGTCTCATACCAGCAGTGCACGGGCAGCAGTGCGGCGCCGGTCTCGATGGCCAGCCGCGCGGGTCCGGCCGGCATCCGTGTGGGTTCCCCGAAAAACTGAACCTCCACCCCGCTGCGGGTGAGGTCGCGCTCGGCCATCAGGCAGACCGCCCGGTTCGCCCGGAGCCGCTCTGCCAGCACCTCGTACGGCGGGCGCTCCCCGCCGGACAGGGGCAGCACCTCGAACCCAAGGCTTTCGCGGTAGGCGATGAACCGCCGGTACAGCGACTCGGGTTTGAGTCTTTCGGCGACCGTCGTGAAGGTGCCTTGCACGTGGACCAGCCACACTCCCGCCATGTCCCAGTTGCCGCTGTGCGGCAGCGCCGCCACCGCGCCGCGGCCGGCGTCCAGTGCCGCGTACAGGTGCTCGTCGCCCTGCACCGCTTCGTTGAGCCGCTCCCCGAGCGCCTGGTGGTCCATCGTCGGCAGCCGGAACGCCTCGCGCCAATACCGCGCATAGGACGCCAACGAGGCGCGGATCAGCGCGTCGGGCACCTCCCTGGGTGTGACGCCGATCACACGCGCCAGGTTCTTGCGAAGCTGCTCCGGTCCCCCGCCTCGGGCGGCGTACCACGCGCCGGCGTCAAAAGCGTTGCGCGCGAGAACGTCCGGCATCGCCCGCACCATCAACCATCCTGCGACAAAACCCCAGTCGGTGAGGTGTCGGCCCAGCACGGCGCGGCCGCTTCGAGCCGGCCGTGGTGCCGAGGGGGCGCTGATCACGGCTCGCTCGTCTCCGGCTTTTCCGGCTGCTCGAGCTTGTCCATCGCCCCGGGTGACGTCCGCACGGTGTGCAGCCGCTGCCCGACCGTGATCATGCTCAGCACCGCGAGCAGCCACATCGCGATGTGCAGCGCCGATGGCAGCGGGAAGAACGGCAGGTCGGACAGCCACGCACCGAGCAGCACGATGGTCAGCCGCTCCGGGCGCTCGATGATGCCGCCGCCGCCGCGCAGGCCGCTGGCTTCTGCGCGTGCCTTGATGTATGAGATCACCTGCGAGGTGACCAGGCAGATCAGCGTCGCGACCACCAGCGGAGCGCTCTTGAGGCCGAACGCCGCCCACCACAGCAGCCCGGAGAACACCGCGCCGTCACTGATTCGGTCGCAGGTGGCATCCAGCACCGTGCCGAATCTCGTGCCGCCACCCCTGACGCGTGCCATCGCGCCGTCGAGCATGTCCGCCAGCACGAAGAACGAGACCACCAGCCCGCCCCAGAACAACCGCCCGATCGGGAACAGTGTCAACGCCCCGATCACCGAGGCGGCGGTGCCGATGATCGTCACGCCGTCGGGTGTGAGTCCAGCGCGCAACGCTGCCTTCGCGACCGGCGTGCTGAGCTTGACGTACGCCGCTCGGGTCATCAAGTAGAAGTTGCTCACGGCTGATTTGCCCATTCCGTCGCGAGCAACTGCCGGGTTTCACGCAGCAACTGCGGGATGATCTTCGAGCCGCCGATGATGGTGATGAAGTTCGCGTCGCCGATCCACCGTGGCACGACGTGCATGTGCAGGTGCTCGGCGAGCGACCCGCCCGACACCTTGCCCAAATTGAGCCCGACGTTGAACCCCATCGGCCGCGAAACGGCCTTGATCACGCGAATCGCCTTCTGCGTGAACGCCATCAACTCCGCGCTTTCGGCCTCGCTGAGGTCCTCCAGTTCCGACACCCGGCGATATGGCACCACCATCAGGTGACCCGGGTTGTAGGGATAGAGGTTGAGCACGACGTAGACCTGCTCTCCGCGGGCCACGACTAGCCCGTCCTCGTCCGGGAGCGTCGGGATGTCGGTGAACGGCTGCGGCACCGAGGACGGGTCACGCTTCACCGGCGCCTCGGCGATGTAGTTCATGCGGTACGGCGTCCACAGCCGCTGCAGGTGGTCAGGCTCCCCCACACCGTGGTCGGCAATTGTGCGGTCACCAGACGCGTCGCTGCGCTCTTCGCTCACCTCGTGTCACCCGGCTTGAACAATTCCGCGGTGGGAGAAGCGTTCTCGCGATTGTGGATCCAGTTCACGATTGCCTCGACCGCTTCCCCGCGCGGCACACCGTTGATTTGCGTGCGGTCGCGGAACCGGAAGCTGACCGCGTCGGCCTCGACGTCGCGGTCGCCGGCAAGCAGCATGAACGGCACCTTCTGGTTCGTGTGATTGACGATCTTCTTGGCCATGCGGTCGTCAGTGGCGTCCACATCGACTCGTACACCACGAGACTTGAGCTCGGCTGCGACACTTTCCAGATACGGCACGTGCTCGTCGGCGATGGGGATGCCGACCGCCTGCACCGGCGACAGCCATGCCGGGAACGCACCGGCGTAGTGCTCGGTGAGGATGCCGAAGAACCGCTCGATCGACCCGAACAGCGCACGGTGAATCATCACCGGACGCCGTCGCGTGCCGTCTGCGGCGGTGTACTCCAGGTCGAACCGTTCCGGGAAGTTGAAGTCCAACTGAATCGTGGACATCTGCCACGTCCGGCCCAGCGCGTCCTTGGCCTGCACTGAGATCTTCGGGCCGTAGAACGCCGCGCCGCCCGGATCGGGCACCAGGTCCAAACCCGACCCTTCGGCCACCTCGGCCAGCGTGTTGGTGGCCTCCTCCCAGTCCTCTTCCGAGCCGACGAACTTGTCCGGGTCCTTGGTGGACAGCTCCAGATAGAAGTTGGTCAGGCCGTAATCGCCGAGCAGGGCCAGGACGAACCGCAGCAGCGAGGCGAGCTCGTCGCGCATCTGCTCGCGGGTGGTGAAGATGTGCGAATCGTCCATCGTGAAGCCGCGCGCCCTGGTCAGCCCGTGCACCACGCCGGACTTCTCGTAGCGGTACACAGTGCCGAATTCGAAGAGCCGCAACGGAAGTTCCCGATACGACCGCCCTCGGGACCGGTAGACCAGGATGTGCATCGGGCAGTTCATCGGCTTGAGGTAATAGTCCTGACCGGGCTTGCGCACTGTGCCGTCGTCGTTGTACTCGGCGTCGAGGTGCATCGGTGGGAACATGCCGTCGGCGTACCAGTCCAGGTGACCTGAGGTGTGGAACAGCTGCGCCTTGGTGATGTGCGGGGTGTTGACGAACTGGTAACCGGCCTCGAGGTGCTTCCGGCGCGAGTACTCCTCCATCTCGGTGCGCACGATTCCCCCCCTGGGGTGGAATACCGCAAGGCCCGAACCGATTTCGTCGGGAAAGCTGAACAGGTCGAGCTCGACGCCGATCCTGCGGTGATCGCGGCGCTGCGCCTCCTCGATCAGCTCCAGGTGGCGGTCCAACGCCTCCTGGGATTCCCAGGCCGTGCCGTAGATCCGCTGCAGGCTGGCGTTGTCCTGATTGCCGCGCCAGTACGCCGCCGAGCTGCGCGTGAGCTTGAACGCCGGGATGTACCGCGTCGTCGGGATGTGCGGCCCGCGACACAGGTCGGCCCATTCGCGTTCCCGTGTGCGGGGATTCAGGTTGTCGTAGGCGGTCAGCTCGTCGCCGCCGACCTCCATCACCTCGGGATCGCCGGACTTGTCGTCGACGAGCTCGAGCTTGTACGGCTCGTCGGCCAGCTCTTCGCGGGCCTGGTTGATGGATTCGAAGACCCGACGCGAGAACAGCTGGCCTTTCTTGACGATCTGGCGCATCCGCTTTTCGAGCGCTTCTAGGTCCTCAGGCGTGAAGGCCTCCGGTACGTCGAAGTCGTAGTAGAAGCCATCCGAAATCGGTGGGCCGATGCCGAGCTTCGCCTGCGGGAACAGGTCCTGGACGGCCTGCGCCAGCACGTGGGCGGTCGAGTGGCGGATGACGCTGCGGCCGTCCTCGGTGTTCGCCGCGACGGGTGTCACCTCGACGTCGGTGTCGGGCGTCCAGCTCAGGTCGCGCAGCCGCCCGTCGGCGTCACGCACGACGACGATCGCGTCCGGCGAACCCCGGCCGGGCAGGCCCGCCTCGCGCACCGCCGTGGCCGCGGTCGTCCCGGCAGCGACCCTGATCGGGGCTGCGGGGGCGGTGCTGGCTGCGGTGCTCATCGCGTTTCTCCAAGCTGACGGATGTTGACGATCGCGGACCATGCTATCGGTGAAGAGGGTCACCGCCCCAAGCCGCGAAGCGCTGCCTCAGGGCTGACCGGGGCGCAACTTGACGAACAGCGCCTCGGCATCTGTGAGCGGCGTGTCGCCGTCGAGTAGTCGCCCCTCGACGAAGATCTTGCGCCCGTCGATGCGTTCGATGCCGGCCTCGATCTGCAGTTTCTTCTCGATCGGCACGATCTTGCGATAGTTGATGTGCAGGAACGCTGTGCGTTGGTAGGGGCTCCTCGTGAGCTTGGAAGCCGCGTAGCCCAGCGCGGAATCGAACAGCAGCCCGAGCGCGCCGCCGTGGACCGCGCCGTTGCGGCCGAGGTGATAGCGGCGAAACGTCGCCGTTCCGCGAATGCGCCCGTCGTCGGTCTTCGCGAGCATGACCGGCACCTGCAGGATGTTGCCGCGGTTGGGCAGGTCCATGCGCCGACCCGACGGCGAGCTCCATTCGTCGGCGTAGTACCGGGAGAGCAGCGTGGACACGTTCTCAATCAGGTCGGCGGCCTCGCTGATCACCTCGTCGGGTGCATCCACGGCGCGGGCGTGGTCCTGCAGCGTGCGGACTGCTTCGACGAACCTGCCGTAGTCCGGCCCCCCGCGGGTGGTGGGCTCCGGCGGGTTGAACCCGCCGCCGCGATGTTTCTCGACAGGTTCTTCGGTGGCCATCCGGCCACCGTATTGCCCCCCTGGTGGGATTCCCGCACCGCCCGCCGGCTACGCGAGCTTCCTGGCAGCGGCCGCGTTGCTGAGCTCTTCGAATTCCTGGCCGCTCAGCGTGATTTCGGCGGCGGCGACGTTCTCCTCGAGGTGGGCCACCTTGGATGTGCCTGGGATCGGCAACATCACCGGCGAACGCTTGAGCAGCCACGCCAGAGCAAGTTGCGACGGGCTGGCGTGATGCCTCTCGGCGATGCGCTGCAACGGGCCGCCGGGCGCGGCCAGCGGCCCGGCGGCCAGCGGGAACCACGGGATGAACCCGAGACCCTGGGACTCGCAGCTTTCCAGCACCGGTTCCGCCGTCCGGGCGGTGATGTTGTACATGTTCTGCACCGAGACGATTGTCGCGATGTTCTGTGCGGCTGCGAGCTGCTCGACGTTGACCTCGGAGAGCCCGATGTGGCGAATCTTGCCCTCCTGCTGCAGCGCGAGCAGCTCGCCGACCTGATCCTCCGCGGGGAACTTGGAGTCGATGCGGTGCAGCTGGAACAGATCGATACGGTCGACGCCGAGGCGGCGCAGGCTTGTTTCGCACTCCTGGCGCAGATATGGCGGAAAGCCCAGTGGGTGCCACTCGTCCGGCCCGGTGCGCACCAGGCCGGCTTTGGTGGCGATGACGAGGTGCTCCGGATAGGGGTGCAATGCCTCGTGGATCAATTCCTCGGAGTCGAACGGACCATACGAGTCCGCGGTGTCGATGAAGTTGACGCCGAGTTCGACCGCGCGGCGCAGCACGCGGATGCATTCGTCGTGGTCGTCGGGCGGCCCCCAGACACCCCTGCCCGTTAGCCGCATCGCCCCGAACCCGAGCCGGTTGACGGTGAGGTCGCCGCCAAGGGTGAATGTTCCCG
>NZ_DATFYW010000085.1:0-10457 GCF_035314905.1 Mycobacterium sp. | reverse complement strand
CACCTTGTCGATCTGAAGACGAGGCGGCTCACCGCACGCGCGCCGGAACTGTTGGCTCAACTGTCCGACGACTACGTCGCGGAGTTGCAGCGCTGCGTGGTCGAGATGAACAGCAGGGTGGTCAACACCCTGGAGCGATTGCGCACCGAATTAGTCGACCATCGCCGGGTCCTCGTCGACACCGCCGCGAGGCTCGGCATCGGTGTGGTTGCGGCGGGCGCCGTGCCGCTGTCGGTGCCCGCCGAGATGCAGGTCACCCAGACCGCCCGATACCGCCAGATGCTGGCCGATTACCAGCTGCTGGCCCGCGAGCAGCTCATCTGCGGCACGCAGGTGCACGTCGGAGTGGACGATCGCGACGAGGCCGTCGTGGTCGGCAATCGCGTCGCCCCGCATCTGCCCACACTGTTGGCGCTGTCCACCAGCTCGCCGTTCTGGTCGGATGGTTCCGACACCGGCTACTCCAGCGTGCGCACGCTGGTCTGGCAGCGCTGGCCGACGACCGGGTTGGCCGCGCCGGTGGAGTCGGCCGGCGAATACGACGGACTCGTCAACGATCTGATCGACAGCGGAATCATCACCGACGAGGGGATGGTCTACTTCGACGTGCGGCCGTCGACGTCCGCGCCGACCCTTGAGCTGCGGGTGTGCGACAGCTGCCCGTCCGTCGACACGATCGTCCTGATCGCAGCGCTGTTTCGGGCGCTGGTCGAGCGCGAGGCGGCCGGGCTGCGGGCGGGCACGGCGCCGACGGTGATCTCACCGACGCTGGGCCGGGCGGCGCTGTGGCGGGCCGCCCGGTCGGGGCTGGAGGGCGATCTCGTCGACGTCACCGGACCGGCCCACCGGCCCGCCGCCGAGGTGGTCGCCGACTTGGTGCGCTCGCTTCGCCCGCAACTGGAGCAGGCAGGCGACTGGGACATGGTCAGCGACCTGACGCGGCGGGTGCTGATCGCCGGCTCCTCGTCGGCCCGTCAGCGCCGGGCGCTGCGCCGTCGCGGGCGACTTACCGACGTGGTAGACCAGCTGCTCGCCGAGACCGCCGGTCGCTGGCCGGACACCGCGACAGCAGTCGGCGACGACCCCAGCCTGTTGTTCGGCTACCAGCCGGGCAGCGTCACCGCGGCCGGCGATGTGTACACCAGCTACGACGAAGCCGTCGACGCCGATGGGCGGCCGCGGCCGCAGTACCGCAAGGTCCTCGCTGCCATCGCCGACCTCGGTGTGGCCACGCTGCGCTCCCGCGAGGGCGGCATCGAGCAGGAGCAGCGCACCGGCAATATCACCTTCCGGGTCACCGGCCAGACACAGGCTCAGCTCTTCCCGCTCGATCTGGTGCCCCGCATGGTGGCCGCCGACGAGTGGGCGATGCTGTGCGACGGCCTCGGCCAGCGCGCCCGGGCGCTCGACGCTTTCCTGCGCGACATCTATTTCGAGCAGGCCATCGTCGGTGACGGCGTCATCGGTGTGCATTCCTTGGACCGGGCGCCCGGTTTCCGCTCTACTGGGCGGCTCGCCGGAGACGCCGTGCGCGCGCACGTCAGCGGCACCGACCTGGTGTGCGACAGGCAGGGCCGCTGGCTGGTGCTCGAGGACAATCTGCGGGTGCCGTCGGGCACCGGGTACGCGGTGGTCAACCACCGGCTGCTGAGCAGGCACCTGCCGGAGCTGCGGCCGCCGGTGCCGATCTCCGACCCTGACCGCACCCCGCAGCTGCTGCTCGACACGCTGCTCGCGGCCGCGCCGCGGCACGCCGGTGACGATCCCGCGATTGCGCTGCTGTCCGCCGGATGGGAAGACTCCGCCTGGTTCGAGCACACCTTCTTGGCCGAGGAGATGGGCGTCGCGCTCGTCCAGCCGTCGGACTTGTCGTTTCGCTCCGGAAAGCTGGTGCGACACATCGGATCTGACGTCCGTCCGGTGGACGTGATCTACGCGCGCATGGACGAGGACATGCTGCTGTCGTCGACCGGCCACGACGACGCGCCGCTGCGCCCCGGGCTGCTCGGCGCGATCGCCGACGGTCACCTCACCATCGCCAACGCGCTGGGCAATGGCGTCGCCGACGACAAGGCGATCTACGCGTTCGTCCCGGCGATGATCGAGTACTACCTCGGCGAGAAGCCGAAGCTCGCACAGGTGCCGACCTGGATCTGCGCGGAGCGCGCGCAGCGCGACTACGTACTGGCCCATATCGGCGACCTGGTGGTAAAGCCGATCGACGGACTCGGCGGCAGCGGCGTGCTGATCGGGCCGGATGCCTCCGACGCGGCCCTGGAGGCGCGCCGGCGTGAGCTGCTCACCCAGCCCGAGCGGTTCATCGCGCAGGAGTTGGTCGCACTGTCCACCCATCCCACCTTCGACGGCGAAGGGATGTTCCCGCATCACGTCGATCTGCGCGCGTTCGTCCATCTGCGCGCCGGTGACGCGGGATCGGTGTCGGCGCATGTGATGCCGACCGCATTGACCCGCGTGGCCAGCCGCGGGTCGCGGATCGTGAACTCGTCATCAGGAGGCGGCAGCAAGGACACGTGGATCCTCGCCGCCGGCGATGTCAGAGACAGCTAAGGGGAACGAGATGTGCGGTATCTGCGGAGAGATCCGCTTCGACGACGAGTCGGCGGATGTCGCCGCCGTGACTCGGATGACCCAAGCGATGACGTCGCGGGGGCCGGACTCCGACGGTGTGGTGGCGCACGGGCCGGTGGCGTTCGGGCACCGCCGCCTGTCGATCATCGACCTTTCGGCCTGTGGCGGGCAGCCGATGGTGGACAGCGACCTCGGTTTGACGCTGGTGTTCAACGGCTGCATCTATAACCACCAGGACCTGCGCACGGAGCTTCAGGCCGACGGTTACCGCTTCTTCTCCACCGCCGACAGCGAGGTGGTGATCAAAGCGTTCCACAAGTGGGGCCCGCGTTGTGTCGACCGGTTCAAGGGCATGTTCGCGTTCGCGATAGCCGAGCGCGACTCCGGCGTCGTGACGCTCGCGCGCGATCGGCTGGGCATCAAGCCGCTTTATCTGGCCGCCACGCCCGGCCGGCTGCGGTTCGCCTCCACGGTGCGGGCGCTCCTCGACGCCGGAGGCGTCGACACCGAGCTGGACCGCCACGCGCTGCATCACTACATGAGCTTCCACTCGGTGGTGCCGGCACCGCGGACCATCTACCGCGGCGTGCGCAAGCTGCCGCCGGCCACGGTGCGGACGATCCAGCCCGACGGGTCGCATACCGACATCGTCTACTGGACATTGGAATTCCGCCGCGACCCCGACCGCGCCGCCTGGTCGGCGCGCGACTGGCAGGACGCGCTGATGGACGCACTGCGCACCGCCGTGGAACGCCGGATGGTGGCCGACGTGCCCGTCGGTGTGCTCCTGTCCGGCGGCATCGACTCGTCGGTGGTCGTTGCACTGCTGGCCGAACAGGGCCAGCATGGGTTGGCCACCTTCAGCATCGGATTCGACTCCGCCGGGGGAGAATCCGGCGACGAATACTATTATTCCGACCTGATCGCCAAAACGTTTGACACCGACCACCACAAGATTCACATCGCGACCTCGCGGCTGTTGCCGGCCGTGCCGAAAACCATTGCGGCGATGAGTGAACCGATGGTCAGTCACGATTGCGTCGCCTTTTACCTGCTGTCGCAGGAGGTCAGCCAGTGGGTCAAGGTGGTGCAGTCAGGCCAGGGCGCCGACGAGATCCTGGGCGGCTACGACTGGTACCCGCCGTTGGCCAGCGTCGCCCGCGAACAGGTGACCGAGGCGTACACGAAAGTGTTCTTCGACCGCAGCCACGCCGACGTGCTGTCGATCTTCGCCCCGGAGTACGGGATCGACGTCGACGCCAGCCGCGAACTCGTCGCGGCCTATCAGGCCGCGCCGGGCGCCGAAACCGCGGTGGACGCCGCGCTGCGGCTGGACACCGAGGTGATGCTCATCGAAGATCCGGTTAAGCGCGTCGACACGATGACGATGGCGTGGGGGCTGGAGGCTCGGGTTCCGTTCCTCGACCACGAATTCGTCGAGTTGGCGGCCACCTGCCCGCCGGAGCTGAAGTTGGCGTGCGGCGGCAAGGGTGTGCTCAAGGACGCGTCGCGGGCGCTGATGCCTTCCGAGGTGATCGACCGGACGAAGGGCTATTTCCCGGTGCCCGGCATCCGCCACCTTCACGGCGAGATGTTGGATATGGTCCGCGACGCGCTGACGTGCGACGCCGCGCAGGCACGTGGCCTGTACCGCAAGGAGACCGTCGACGCCCTGCTCGCCGCGCCCAACGAAACGCGCACCACACTGGGCTCCAACGCGCTGTGGCAGCTTGCAGTGCTGGAGATGTGGCTGCAGAGCATGGGAAGCTGACGCTGATCCTGCGGGCCGGCCACCGCGCCGACCTCTCCCGCCGATGACAGTCACCAACCGCCCGCCGCGGTTCGCCGGAGTCCGAGCGTTTGCCGCATCGCATCCGTTTTCAACCACCCCGGCGATTGACGACTTTCACGAAGTTCGACCATGCCCTCGTCGAAGCCCACGCTGGTCACGCTGGAACACGTGACGAAGCGGCTGCAGACACGTTGTGCTGCAATACCTTTGATGCGGTCGATCTTCGCGGTGAAGTGTTGGTCCAGGAAGAAGTTCCCAGTTTGAGCCCCATGGTTCCGCGCGGTAGCTAGCGGTGCGGTGCTGGCACTACGCCCCCGCCGCCGCCGATCTGCACGGTCGGACCGCCCCAGACGTCGTCCCAATAGGGTATCGGGTAGATCCCATCGTCGACCGGGGGAGAAGCGTTGATCTGAACGTTGCCGGGCGTCGAGCATTCAGTGCCCCCACCCACGTCGGTACACGTCGGATTCGTGTCATCCGCTACGGCCGCCGGGGCGCCGAAGATCGCCGCCGCCGCGCCGGCCGCCATCAGATAGTTGAATCGCGTCCACATGGGTGATCCTTTCGACGGCCTGTCAGGGAGCGTACAGCCCTTTGCTGGTGACGACGGGGTGAGTTGAGTGTGCTCCGGTGGACGGGTGTAATTGCCGCTCACCTCCACGTTGCCGGCGTCATCCGCTTCAACCCCGCCGGGTGCACCCCGATAGGCGACCAGCGGTTTGCTATACCAACTGTCGGTCTTGCATACCAACCATCGGTCGGTATAGAGTCGATGCCACGGATGGAGGTACCGCAATGAGCTCCTCAGAGCAGTCGCAGACCAGGACGCGCATGTTCGCCCGGGTATTCGGCCCGTTCTTTGCGATCGTTCCCACGACTGTTGCCATCCGCGGCGCGTACATGCAGACACTGTTTACGGAGTTCAAGGCCAACCCGATGTGGCCGTGGCTGTTCGGCGCCATTCTTCTGATGTTCGGCCTCGTGATCATCGCGTTTCACCAGTACTGGCGCAGCCCGGCGGCGATCATCGTGTCGCTTGTGGGCTGGTTTCTCGCTATCCGCGGCGTGCTGCTGCTGACCGTTCCACAGGCCTATAGCGCGGCCGGGAACGCCATCTATAGCTCGGGCGCGATTGCGGCGGTGCGGGTGTTGGCAATCTGCCTAGGTCTGGCCGGGCTGTATCTGACCTACATCGGCTGGAAACCGGCACCCCGCACGCCAAAAGCCATGGCGAGCGCAACCCAGGATTGCCCCGATGCCGCGGGTGATTAAGCATCCAGACGTACGCCGGGGCGAGATGCTCGACCGGGCTTTGGCGCTGTTTCTGCAACACGGATACGACAATGTCAGCCTCAATGATCTGATTGCCGACGCCGGGGTTTCGAAAGGCGCCTTCTACCACTGGTTTCCGTCAAAGGAGGCGCTGATCGCGGCGCTGGTCGAACGCAGCGTCCGCGAAGGACTCGCCGCCATCGAGGACGCTCTCGCCCAGTGCAGAGGTGATGCGCTGGACCGGCTCAACGCGTTGCTGCAGGCTGGTTTTGACGTCAAGGTGAGGATGGGGACACCCAAGCAGTTGGCCGCGATGGTGTCGTTGCTGCGCCCTGATAATGCGCACCTGTACGGACGAATCGTCACCATCGGGGAAGACCTGTACCGGCCCTTGCTGACGCAAGTGATATCCGACGGCGTGGCAGAACGCATCTTTGACACGTTCGACCCCGAAGGCGTTGGTGACATGATACAAGGCCTTGCCGCACGCACGAACTCAAAGATCTTGGATGTGTTCCGCGCTGCCGACGAGTCAGCCAGAGACCACGCCATCGACGTTCTAACGACCCGGTTCAGACTTCATGGACTTGCCATTGACCGCATCCTCGGGCTGCCAGACGGCAGTGTCAACGTACTGACCCACGCCCAGGTCGAGACGCTCGTCGCGGCACTGCCCCGAAACAGTTGAAGCCGCGGCTTACCCGCCCAAATTTGCGACAAGAGAAAACAGAGAAAGGGCGCCGACCTTGTTGAGCACGAAAAAGACTACGTACCAGAAGAAATCGGTGACGTCCAAGGACGGTACAACAATCGGCTTTCGCCAGTTCGGTCACGGTCCCGGGGTGGTGATCTTGCACGGCGGCGCGCTCGCTTCACAGCACTACATGAAGCTGGGCGCCGCCCTGGCCGACGAGTTCACCGTCAACATCCCGGATCGACGCGGGCGGGGAATGAGCGGGCCCTACGGGCCGCACTACAGCATTCAACGCGAGGACGAGGACCTCGAGGCCGTCGTCACCGACACCGGCGCGCAGTATGTCTTCGGAGCGGCCGATGGCGGCTTGTTCGCGCTGCACGCGTCGATCACGGTACCGACGATCCGTAAGGTCGCGGTCTTTGAGCCGGTCCTGTTCGCCGGCCAACCGGGAGTGGACGAATTCAAAGGGGTGATCAGCCGAGGGGAACGTCTTGTGGCGAGCGGAGACACGGCAGCGGCGATGGCGGGTCTGGCAAAGGATGCGCAAGACTCGGACAGTTATCGGAAATCGGTTGCAGCACCGTATCGTCTGCTGGGCCGGGTGGTGGTGCAGCCGATCTTCTGCCGGGTGTTGCTGTGGGTGGACGCCCGAATGGTCAAGGGCGACGATGTTGCGCTGCGCGATCTGGTCCCGGCGCTGATACCGGAATTGGCTCAGGTCAAGGCCACCGAGGGAACCATGGACGACTACAAAAACGTCACCGCCGACGTCCTGCTGATGTGCGGCAGCGACGCTCCGCCGCTTTTCAAAGGCACTCTGGCCGCATTGGCGAACGTGCTGCCGCACGCGACTCGTGTCGAATTGCCCGGACTGAACCACGTCGCCGCCCAAGACCAGGGCGGCAAGCCCGCGGTCATCGCCGACCAACTGCGGCGGTTCTTTGGCACAGGCACAGAACCACGGCACTGACCGCAAGCGGCGATGCCGATGAACTCGATGCCGCCAACGTTCACGCCGACGACCTCAGCCAAACAATGACATTCGCCGCAAAATCGACACCGACATCGCGCCATTACGTCACAGTGACGAATCCACTTGGCATGGCCGGCAAGGGTTTACGCGGTTCCAGACTGCCCGTGGCGGCCGCGGCTGAAGCGGGTGCCACGCGGAAGGATCCGGTTGTCATGCCCGCGCGTCGTGAGCCTCCCGGCGGTGGGCACAAGGGCCAGGCCAGCCAGCATTGGTGAGCGAATGCCAGGTGACTACGCGTACATTTACTGCCGGCCGTCAGCCACACCAATCGACCACCATGAACCGTCGATCAACCCTCCGTATCATGGATAATCTACATTATCCATCAAATAAGGTTCCGGCGCGCCATCTGTGCGCGGGCGTTCGTCTGGTCGCGAGCAGGTAAGCCCGCGGCCAAACGCACAGTGCTGGCGACGAGCGCAGAGCGAACGCCTCGGCTCGTGGCGTGGAGCCATGGCGCTATTCAGCGCGTCGGATCTCTTCCACCTAATTTGCGCCGGCGCGGTGGGCTGTAACGGCGTTGACGTTTCGGCCCGCATCGACGGCTCGGCGGTGGCCGCTTCCCACCTTGAGCTGGCATGCCCCGCCGCGGGCTCTAATTACGTCACTGTGACGCAACGAGGCGGGACCCTAGGGCAAACAGAACTTCTGGCATCGCCGTCGTCAGGCCGATCCTTCCAAAGGGACTGCCATGGCGACTCCTCATCTGCACACAACGCTCGCCGTGGCGGAAGTTCCCCTGCCAGGGTGCGGCGGTCAGGGCATAGAGATCGCTGTCGATCCGGTGAGCGGTCAACGGAATTGTGTACTGGCGCGCGTGGTCGACAGACGCTGCCTGCGCCGAACCGCGGTGACCGGGTGGACGACTTTGGCCAACTCCCGGTCACGCAACGTGGTGCAGATGACGTCATGCTGGCGTTGGCGAGCTGGAAGCCGTCGGCGTCATCCATCGTCGCCGACCAGAACGCGGTGGCAGCTTACCGGCGTTGAAATGAATCACGTAATCGTTTCGTGATCGCCCGAAAGCGGGGTGCTTGCGGCCTCGCCGAAAACGAGCTGTTACCGCCTACTCCGCCGGCTACGGCGGGTTCAGAAGCGACGACCAAGGACCCGTTGGCCGGGGACCTCGGCCCCTACTCCTGGAAGGGTGCGAAGTGGTCCGATCCAGAACATAACGCTCAGAACAAGGCGAAACGAGAGGTTCTACAACGTATCTGGCGCGGTCGGTGGATGGAAAGCATTCAAAGTTCGGCCATACCGTCGCGGTGATGACCTGGCTTCTTACGCCTGGGCTGGCCCACCACCGGTCACAAAGATCGATGGCGTGCGTCGGATCGGTCCGGCAGCCCTGAGAGGACAGCCCAAACAGACCTGAACTGGAGGTTGGAGATGACCGAGATCACCGGCGGGGAGCTGTTCGCCCGCGCGCTTCAGGCGGAGGGGATCGAGTTCCTCTTCGGCCTTCCGTGCCCGGAGATCGATCCGCTGCTGGCCCAACTGGATGCGCACGGCATCCGGCTGGTGCCCGTGCGCCACGAGGCGGCAGGCGTGCATATGGCCGAGGGTCTCTACAAGACGACAGGCAAGGTCGCCGCCGTCCTCGGCAATCCCGGCCCCGGCTCGGCGAACCTGCTGCCAGGGGTCATCACGGCGCTGCACGAGGGCGTTCCGGTGCTCGCGATCACTTCTCAGCACCGGCTCGGAATTGTCTACCCATCGCCGCCCTCGACGTTTCAGGGCCAGGACCAGCTCGACCTTTTCCGGCCGGCGGTCAAGTGGGGCGGCCCAGTCTTCGAGTGGGCGCGGATTCCTGAGGTGCTGCGGCTGGCGTTTCGCGAGATGCACAACGGCCGACCGGGTCCAGTGCACGTCGAGCTGCCGGCACCGATCCTGTATGAGACCGGCGATGCGCAGGCGGCGCCGGTGTGGCCGCCCGGTGCGTATCGCATCGGGGCACCCCAGCCGGCGGACCGGCAGCTCGACGAGGCCGCCGCGCTTCTCGCCGCTGCCCAGCGCCCGGTGCTGATCGCGGGCAGCGGCGTCGATCGTGCCGACGCACGAGACAGTGTGCTCGAGATCGCCGAGCTGCTCGGCTGCGCGGCGATCAGCTCGATGGCCGGGCGCGCGAGCGTCCCGGCCGATCACCCCAACTACGTCTTCGGATTCGGCCCCGCCGGCGACCTGGCGCGCAGCGAGGCCGACGTGTTGCTCGTCGCCGGCTCGCGGATGGGCAATCTCGACGTCCCCTACGACGCCTACTGGGGGGATCCCGAGGGCAAGCGGCTGATCCAGATCGACATCGACCCGCGAAACTTCGGCGTCACGCGGCCGCTGCACCTCGGCATCCTCGCCGACGCGAAGGCCGCGCTCGAGGCCATCGCCGCGCGGCTGCGCGCGGCGGACCTTGGCACGCGCGACGGCGCGGATCTTGCGCGCTACCGTGAGCTCGACGAGCAGGTGCGGACGCAGGTGGCGGCGCCGATCCTCGAATGGCAGGGCCCGGGCATCCATCCCGCGCACGCGGTCGGTGCGATCGGCGCGGTGTTCGGTCCGGACGCGGTGTACACCGTCGACGGCGGAAACACGTCGCTTTGGGCCTACAACGTGCTGCCGCCGACGCGGCCGCGGTCGTATCACTCGATCCTGGAGCTGGGGATGCTCGGTACCGGGATCCCGTCGGCGATCGGCGCCAAGCTCGGTGCGCCTGAGCGCGGGGTCGTCTGCGTCACGGGTGACGGGGCCGCGGGCTTCAACGTCATGGAGCTGCAGACCGCCGCGCGCGAGGGCATCGATATCACAGTGATCGTGTTCGCCGAGGGCTCATGGACGATGGAGGAGCTCAACGAGCGCCAGCTGTACGGCACCACCTTCGGGACCGCCCAGGGCGAGATCCACTGGGACCTCGTCGCGCAGGGGCTGGGCTGTCACGGCGAGTACGTGGAGCGCATCGAGGACCTCGACGGCGCGCTGCGGCGCTCGCGCGAGCACGACGGTCCCAGCCTGGTCTGCGTGCGCACCGACCACGCCGCCAACCTCGCCCTGCCCGTCGAGATGACGGCCCGCTTCTTTGAGGT
>NZ_DATFYW010000084.1:0-11979 GCF_035314905.1 Mycobacterium sp. | reverse complement strand
GCCACCTCGGCGTACGAGGCGTACCCCATGCCGGCATGGACCAGGGCACCCGTGTAGAGCAGTTCGAGGGCGGGCACGAGGTCAAGATCCCCGCCGGGGCCCAAAGCGCCGGAAAGGCGATCCCGGATCTCGCCACCGATGCGTTCGCGCAAGTGCTGCACATCCGGGTCCCTGCCCAGCAGCGCTGCGGTGACCGCGCCGGCGAACTCGGGTTCGTCGGCCACCAGCAGGGCGATGTGACGTAACACCGCGACGGCGCGGTCGGCGGGCGCGGCGCCGGCGTGGTTCGCCGGTACCGGGCTGGAGGCCAGCCGCCGCCAGAAAACCTCGGCGACGAGGTGCTCCTTGGAGGAGAAGTAGGTGTAGGCGGTGGCGGCACCCACGCCCGCCTCGGCGGCCACCAGCCGGATCGTCAGTCCACCGAATCCTTCCCGGCTCAGGACCGTCATCGCCGCGGTGCTCAACCGGTGGATGGTCTCCGCCTGCTTGCGGGTGAGGCGGCGGCGGGTCGACTCCAGGGACACCGAGTCGGACACGTGTCCGGACACTACTACACCCCTGGGTGGTGGGCAATCAGCTACACCCCTGGGTGGTGGGCAATCAGCCGCCACGCGATAGGTTCGCGGGATGAGCCGAGCCGAGGTCACGGGCAAGACCGATCGATTGTTCGCCCTCGCGGAGGGGGTGACCGGCTTCATGCCCGCCGACGAGGGCCGCGCGTTGTACGAGGCCGCGCTGCGGTACCTCGACGGGGGGGTCGGCGTCGAAATCGGCACGTACTGCGGCAAATCGACGGTCCTGCTGGGGGCAGCGGCGCAGAACACCGACAGCGTCGTCTACACCGTCGACCATCACCACGGCTCCGAGGAGCACCAGCCGGGCTGGGAGTATCACGACTCCTCGCTGGTCGACGAGCAGACGGGCATGTTCGACACGCTGCCGGTGTTTCGGCGCACCCTCGACGCCGCCGGGCTGGACGAGCACGTCGTGGCCGTGGTCGGCAAGTCCGCGATCGCCGCCAAGGGCTGGCGGACCCCGTTACAGCTGCTGTTCATCGACGGCGGCCACAGCGAGGCCGCCGCCCAACAGGACTTCGACGGCTGGGCGCCATGGGTCGGCGTCGGTGGCGCGCTGGTGATCCACGACGTGTTCCCCGATCCGCGCGACGGTGGCCAGGCGCCGTATCACATCTACCGCCGGGCAATCGATTCCGGCCAGTTCCGCGAGGTCGGGGTGACCGGATCGCTGCGCGTGACGGAGCGGGTCCGCGGCGTGCCGGGCGATCCGGTGGTGTGACGGATCAGTGGCCGGCGTGGCTCGGCGACGCGATCCCCGGGTTGGACTCGGTCAACTGCATCTCGCCCGGTGCACCGCCGGTGTTGGGCGCGATGTCAGGCACACACGAGAGCGAGTAGGCGTCGATCGATTCGCCGGACGTGCAGTCAGCGCCGTCGTCGGCGAGTGCCCGACCGGGCGAAGACGCCGGCGCCGCCAACGCGACGACCGGCGCTACGGCAACCGCCAGGGCAAATCCTGCGGCAACGATGCGCCGTGCCGCTGATCGAGACATCGCCATCCTGGTACTTCCTCAAAGCCGAATTGCCGGGGCACCTACGCTCTATCCGCGAACACTCTATCCGCGAACGGCGTGACCTGTCGGATCACGGCGACACGTGGAGGACGGGCCGGGGCAAACAGCAGTGAATCTGCGCACCCGGGAATCACTGTCGGGTGGCCCGGACGTAGACGATCCAATCGAAGGTCGGGAGATCGTCGCCCCCGACCAGTGGAAGGCCGCTCGCCGCGAACAAGTCGTTGACGTCTGCCCCTACCGTATCCCAGCCGAGAGACCTCAGTTGGTCGGCCACGTCCCGGCGCTGGCCGGTAAAGGTCAAGGCGGCCATGTCCAGGTCGAGCCCGTGCTCGCGCCAGCTGTCAGCCACGTGGCGCATCTGCTCCTGCGCCTGCTCGGCCCGGCCCGCGTCCGACAGGTAATCGCAGGCGAATCGGCTGCCGGTGGCGCTGAGCCCAGAGATGGCGTCGACCAACGCATCCTGGGCGTCGGGCGGCAGGAACCCGATAAGCAGTCCCTCGGCGAGCCAGGCGGTGGGCTGGCGCGGGTCGAAGCCGGCCCGCCTCAACGCCGCCCGCCAATCCTGCCGAAGATCGATGCCGACCGTGGAAAGCTCGACGGTCGGTACGGCACCAAGGCCGGACAGTGTCCGGGTCTTGAACTCGATGACCTCGGGTTGGTCGATCTCATACACCGTGGTGCCCGCCGGCCAGGCCAGCCGATAGCCGCGGGCGTCGAGTCCCGACGCCAAGATGACCACCTGCCGGATGCCCGAAGCGGCAGCATCGGTGCAGAACTCATCGAAAAACCTAGTGCGCGAGGCAAACAGGTCAGTCATCCGGTGCAGGAAGTCACCGGCCTGCCCCGGCTCCAGTTCACCTGCCGCCAACCGGGAGAAAACCTCGATCCCCGCCGCGCGGACCAACGGCTCGGCGAAGGGATCGTCGATCAATGGCTGCGGCCTGTTCGTCGCGACAGCCCGGTGCGCGGCGACCATCGTGGCGGTCGCGCCGACACTGGTTGCCAAGTCCCAACTGTCGTCGTCAGTTCGTGCCATCGTCGACCCCCTTCTGTGATTCGATCGCGCGCTGAACGTATCCCCGGAGCGCGCTGATCGGCCGCCTTGGCCTGGATGTTCCGGCCGACGATGATGATCGGCAGAAGCCCCGCTGCAGCAAGCTGCTCGACAGCCCACACCACAATGTAGCCAAGTACCCTGCTTCATCGCATCGGGGCAGGGTGACGCGGATGATTTATGTTGCGCAGTCTACGGCGCCACCGCGCACTCGCAGTCGAACTCACCCTGCAGGCCCACCGGCAGGTCGTGACCCCGGAAAATGCCGGCGCCGGGGGTGGTGTTGGACAGTGTGTCGGCGGCCAGGATCACCGCGGCGCCGGTCCACGTGGTGCGTTCCTCCGGCCAGCGCTTGCCGTCGGCGAATACCAGACCGGTCCAGTAGGAGCCATCCGGGTCGCGCAGGTGCTGCATCGCGGCGAACTGTTGACGGGCAGCGGTCGAGTGGCCGACCGCGTCGAGCGCCATGACCAGTTCGCACGTCTCGGCGCCAGTCACCCACGGCCGGTCGTCGACGCACCGGATGCCGAGTCCGTCGACCACAAAATCATTCCAGCGCCGGGTGATTCGCGCCTGCGCGGCCGGCCCGCGCAGCGCGCCGCCCAGGACGGGGTAATACCAGTCCATCGAATGACGGTCCTTTTCGGAGAACGCCTCCGGGTGGGCGGCGATCGCATGCCCGAGACGCCCGAGCGCGACCTCCCACTCGGGCTGCGGCTCGCCGACGTACTCGGCCAATGCCAGCGCGCATCGAATACTGTGAAAGATGCTGGCGCACCCGGTCAGAAGGGCCTCGGGCACGGGCCCGGATTCACTTCGCGCCCAGTAGATTTCACCGCCATCTGCCTGCAGGCCGAGCACGAAGTCGATCGCCGCGCTCACCACCGGCCACATCGTGGCGGCGAACGTTCGGTCGCCGGTGATCAACACGTGATGCCAGACACCCGCGGCGATGTACGCGCAGAAGTTGCTGTCGCTGTTGGCGTCCTCGACAGCGCCGCTGCGCAACTGGATCGGCCAGGACCCGTCCGCGCGCTGCATGTGCCTGCACCAGTCGAACGCGGCGCGGGCCGGACCCAGCAGCCCCGCGGCGGTGAGGGCCATCGCGCACTCGACATGGTCCCACGGGTCAGTGTGGCCACCCTCGAACCACGGAATCGCACCCGAGGACTCCTGTGTGGCCGCGATCGACAGCGCCGTCTGCCGGCACTGCGCCGGCGTCAGCACACCGGGTACGCACGGCGGATCATATGTCCGCCTCATATCGCAGCGGCCCTGCGCGCCGGGGCCGATGCCGCCGGCTTGACGAAATACATCGCCACGCTCTTGCCCACCACCGGGTTGAGCACCGACTCGGCGACGCGAGTGATCCTGGGCCGATTCATCAGGTCCCACACGAGCAATTTGTGGTACGCCCTGACGGCGGGGTGGTCGGCCCGGGACACGCCGACCGCGCACTTCAGCCACCAGAACGGCGCATGCAGCGCGTGCGCGTGATGGCTACGCGTCAACCGCATTCCGCCGCCGACGATCTTGTCACGCAAGTCGCTGGCCCGGTAGATCCGGACGTGGCCGCCCTCGTTGGCGTGATACTCATCGGACAACCACCAGCACAGCCGCTCAGGCAACCAGCGGGGCACGCTGACAGCCAGTGTGCCGCCGACTTTCAGCACCCTGATCAATTCGCTGATCGCCGCACCGTCTTGGGGAACGTGCTCGAGAATCTCCGAGGCGATCACGCAGTCGAACGACTGGTCCGGATGCGGCAGCGACAGCGCGTCACCGAGAACCGCGTGCGCGGAGGCCGAAGCGGGCGCCTCGCCGGCCTGCGCCATCGCCTCGAAAATCGCCTCCACAGAACGCAGTTCGGACTCGTCACGGTCGAACGCGACCACGTCGGCCCCTCGCCGGTACGCTTCGAAGGAATGCCGGCCGGCGCCGCAGCCCACATCGATCACCTTGACGCCCGGGCCGATCCCAAGCCGGTCGAAATCGACGGTCAGCATGTCTCTTTGGTTTTCTGGGCGGCCGCGCGCGCGATCGCCTGCTCGTAGACCCGTACGGTCTGAGCCGCGACGGATTCCCAGCTGAACACCTCGAGCGCCCGGCGACGACCCGCCGCGCCGAGCCGGCGGCGCTTGTCCGGCGAGTCAAGCAGGTGACCGAGCGCGCCGGTGAGTTCGTCGACGTCGGCCGGTGTCACCAGTTCCGCGCAGGAACCGTCGCTGCCGACGACTTCCGGAAGTGCTCCCGTGCGGCTGGCGACGATCGGTGTGCCGCTCGCCATGGCTTCGACGGCAGGCAGCGAAAACCCTTCATACAGCGAGGGGATGCACGCCACTTCCGCCGACGCGAACAGCGCTGCGAGTTCGTCGTCGGACAGGCCGCTCGTGACGTGCACGATATCGGAGATACCGAGCTCGGCGATCAGTTTGTGAGTGGGCCCGTTCGGTTCGACCCTGGCGACCAGCTGCAGTTCCAGATCTCGTTCGACTCGCAGCCTCGAAACCGCATGCAGCAGCGTGCCGATGCCCTTGAGCGGGATGTCAGCGCTGGCGATCGCGATGATCCGGCCGGGTCGCCGCGGTTGGGGCCCGGGCTTGAACAACCTGGTGTCCACTCCCAGCGGCACCACGTGCAACTGTTCCGGCAACACACCGAAGTCAGTGGCGATGTCCGCCGCAGACGACGACGACACGGTCAACAGTTCGGGGATCTGACGCGAAACGCGCTGCTGCATCTTCGCAAACCCATACCAGCGGTGCACCAACGGTTTTCGCCACCATCGCGCCGCGGCGAGGTCCAGCACGCGATCGCGTGTGATGGGGTGGTGCACGGTGGCCACCACCGGCAGGCCGGTTGCCGCGATCTTCAGCAGTCCGGTGCCCAGGCTCTGATTGTCATGAACCACATCGAACTCACCGGCTCGGCGGGCCAAGACGCGCGCGGCGCGCAACGTGAACGTGCGCGGTTCGGGGAAACCGGCCGTCCACATCGTGGTCAGCTCCAGCAGGTCGACGCGGTCGCGTATCTCGCCGGGCCACGGAACCCGGAACGGGTCGGGCTCGCGATACAGGTCGAGGCTGGGCACCTTGGTGAATCGGACGCGCGGATCGAGCGCTTCGGGGTACGGCTGACCGGAGAACACTTCGACGTCGTGACCCAGTTCGACCAGCCCGTGGCTGAGACGGCGGACGTAAACCCCTTGCCCTCCGCAATGGGTCTTGCTGCGATAGGACAACAAGGCAATGCGCATACTCAACCCTTCTCCGCCGGAGGCCGGCGTGCCCTGCCTGACAAAATCGGTGGCCCCGCCTGGAAAAGAATCTGCCATATCGCGTTGAGGGTGGCCCGGTCACCCGGACGTTGCGCCACAGCCGGCGGTCACCGGCCATAGCTGGACATGTGTCCGGACTATAGTTCGACCGGTTGGGCGCCGCAATTCAGATGCTGGAGGTGCACGGGTGACTGACACACCACTTCTCGCCGGCCGCGGCGCCGTCGTCGTCGGCGGGAGCCGCGGCATCGGACGGGCCGTCGCGGGCCTGCTGGCGGCCAACGGCGCCGGCGTGGTGGTCAACGGCAGGGACGCGGATGCGGCAGCCGAGGCCGCAGCGGCGATCTGCGCGGACGGCGGCCGGGCCGTGGCTCACCCGGGCCCGGCCGCCGACGAAGCGGTGGCGCGGTCGCTGGTTGATGCGTGTGCGGCCGAGTACGGGCGCATTGACATCCTGATCAACTGCGCAGGCGCCCCGGAGCCGCCGGGCTCGTCGATCCTGAACATCAGCACCGCGGAGTTCCGTGACCTGATGAGCGCCCACCTCGGCACGGTCTTTGCGACCTGCCGCGCCGCGGCGCCGGTGATGGTGGACCAAGGCGCAGGCGCGATCGTCAACACCAGCTCGGCCGCGTTCCTCGGCGACTACGGCGGTACCGGATACCCGGCCGGCAAGGGTGCGGTCAACAGCCTCACCCTGGCGATCGCGGCCGAACTCCGCGAGCACGGGGTCCGCGCCAACGTCGTCTGCCCGGGAGCCAGGACCAGGCTCAACACCAGTCCCGAGTACGAGGAGCACATCAGGAAACTGCACCGCCGCGGCATCCTCGACGACACCATGATGCGCGTATCCCTGGACGTCCCGCCGCCGGCGTATGTCGCGCCGACGTACGTCTATCTGGCCAGCGAGCTCGCGCGCGATGTGACGGGCCAGATCTTCGCCGCGGCAGGGGGATTCGTCGGCCACTACGAGCGTGCGACGCCGACCCTGCTCGGCTACCGCGACCACCGCGACTCGCCACCCTGGCCAGTCGCCGAGGTACACCGCATGGTGGGTGCGAGGGAAGCGAGGTCAGTGTGATTCTGCAGATTCACGACGGGGACCGGGTCCGCACGCTGACGCTCAACCGTCCCGAAGCGCTCAACGCGTTCAACGAAGCCCTCTACGACGCGACGACGACCGCGCTTCGCGAGGCCGCCGACGATCCCGAGGTGGCCGTGGTCCTGATCACGGGGAACGGGCGCGCGTTCAGCGCCGGAGCCGACCTCTACGAGATGGCGCAGCGGATCACCAACCCCGGCTTCGCGGGTGGCGGCAGCGGCTTCATCGGGATGATCGACACACTGACCACATTTCCCAAACCCCTGATCTGCGCCGTCAACGGCGTCGGGGTCGGCATCGGGGCCACGATCCTCGGTTTCGCAGACCTGGCGTTCATGTCGACGACGGCGCGGTTGCAGTGCCCGTTCACCAGCCTCGGCGTCGCGCCCGAGGCGGCGTCGTCATACCTGCTGCCCCGGCTGGTCGGGACGCAGAACGCGGCATGGCTGTTGATGTCTTCCGAGTGGGTCGGTGCCGCCGAAGCCCGGGAGATGGGGCTGGTCTGGAAGGTCTGCGAGCCCGACGAGTTGCTGCCCGAGGCCCGCAGGCACGCGGCGATCCTCGCGTCCAGGCCGATCCCGAGCCTGATCGCGGTCAAGACGACGATGACCGCGCCGTTGCGCGACGAGATCACCGCCGCGCGGGAAAGAGAGAACGCGTGCTTCGCCGAGCTCATGGGCGCGCAGGCCAACGCCGCCGCGCTGTCCGCGTTCATCGGCGAATCGCGCAGAACGAAGGATTAGGGAAGGATTAGCGTCCGTGCTGCCGCTGTTGGACACGGTCGCGGAGATCGCCGCCGGTGAGGCCGGCCCACATGTCGGCGCGTTCTTCGACCTCGACGGCACGCTGGTCGCGGGGATCACCGCGACCGCTCATGCCGGCGACCGGATCCGGCGCAGGCAAGCCAGCATCGGCGAGGTGCTGGGGGTGATCGAAGCCTCGCTGAGGTACCGACTCGGTCACGTGCCTTTCGAGCGGCTCCTGGTCAGAGCCGCCGGCTATCTGCGGGGCGAATCGCTGGCCGAGCTCGACGACCTCGGCGAGCGGCTGTTCGTCGACCGCGTCGTGTCATGGATCTATCCGCAGATGCGCGAAATCGTGCACGCCCACCAGGGGCGGGCCCACACCGTCGTGCTCAGCTCGTCGGCGCTGACCATCCACGCCGAGCCGGTGGCCCGCTTCCTCGGCGTCGACCGCGTGCTGTGCAACCACTTCGAGGTCGACGATCAAGGCGCGCTCACCGGCGGGATCACCAAGCCAGTCGTGTGGGGCCCGCAAAAAGCCGCCGCGGTGCAACAGTTCTGCACAGCCAACGACGTCGACCTGGGCCGCAGTTACTTCTACGCCGACGGCGACGAAGACGTGGCACTGATGTCTGTGGTCGGCCGGCCCCGGCCGGTGAACCCCCGCCCGGGACTGGCCGCGATGGCCGCGGAGCGCGGTTGGCCGGTGCTGCGGGTCAGCGGGGCTGTTCGCCGCCGGTTCTGGCGAGCGTGATGCGATGCCGTCCAGCGGGCACCGGCACGGTGGGGCCGGCCGGTGCGCCGTCGAGGTCGACGGTCATGTCGGCCGGCAGCGCGGCGAGCGTGATCCGGGCCGGGGTGCCGGTCGCGACGGCGATCGTAGACTTCGGCCACGACGCAAGTCCGGCCCGGGCCACGTCAACGGTGAGGCCGGCCACTCCGTTGAGATTCAGCGTCAGGCTGGGCAGCGCGGGCGGCGGAGAGCCGAGCAGCCACACCTGCTCGGTGTACAGGCCAGGCGTGGGGTCGAAATGCGGCACGAAGCCGCGACGCCGCCGGGTGGTCCGGGTCGGGTCGGGTCGCGCGTAGGACCGCGCGTCGACCTCGGCGATAGCCCCGCGTGTCGCCGTGACCTTCGGATCGGCGGTCAGGTCCGAGAGCCACCACACCTGCTGTGGGCCGATCCCGAGATCGGGCCGGGTCAGTTGCGGATGCCACGCGAAGGTGATGTGCCCGGGGTCGGCCTGGCGCAGCCCGGTGCCCATGTGGGCGACGGGATCGTCGAACTTGTCCTGGAACACGAAGACGATGTGATCCTCGGCCGGGTAGGCGGTGAAGCGGTAGCGATAGCCAAGCCGGTCGAGTTCCAGTACCTGCTCCAGTGCCGACGAGAACGGCACGAGCTCGTCGACCAGGCCGTGCGCGATCACGAAGGGCAGCCAGCGGGCATTCACGAGTAGCCGCCAGGTGTCGCCCTCGCGCGCGCAGTGCGACCCGGGATCCGGGTCGGCGGGCAGGTCGACGTCGGGCAACAGCCGGACACCGCACGTCGGCGGCCCGGCCAGGACGACCGCCTGCGCGAACACCTCCGGGTAGGCAAGTCCGAGTCGGTACGCGCCGTAGCCGCCCATCGAATAGCCGGCAATCACGGTGCGGTTGGGGTCGGCGCCGAGCTGTTCGGCAACCCTGGCCCACACCTCCCAGACGTCGAGTTCACCCTCGTCGAAGTACCAGCACGACGGACCGCGCGCCAGCGGTGTCACGACGATGGAGTCGCGGCTATCGCAGGTCTCGTGCAAAAAACGGGGATCGATTGCGGCGTACTGGTTTTGGCCGAGCGCAAGCGAATGCAGCAGCAGGGTGAGCGGCAGCTTCTGCCCGGGCGCGTAGGTGGTGGGAAGGCATACCGAGTAGGGCTGGACCCGGCCGAGAAACTGTGGCTTCGTGCTGAGAAAATCGGCCTCACCGACACCTTGGCCAAGCTCGACCGACGACACGTACCACCGGGTCGAGGTGCCGGTCACGACCGGTTCGTCGGTGCTGTGGCGGTCAGCGAGCACGTTCCACGGCACAGCGAGCGAAAACTGCGACACGTCGCCGTCGGCGAGCGCGGCCGCCTGTGCCGCATCGGACCAGAAGTTGAGCTTCGGCGTCTCCTGCTGCGTGGTGCGGAAGGCGACGTTGTAGACGTTGGGCTGCCCGGGCAGGGCGCCATGGATGGCCGCGACGTCGGCGAACCCGTCTCCTGCCGGATTCGCCAGCCCTGCCGCCAGCCGAACCGTCCAGGTGCCCGTCGGCTCGACGACCGAGCGCGGGAGTTGCGCGAGGAAAGACCGCGCCCGGAGGTCGACGCTGTGGTCAACCGGCGTCCTCGCCTGCGTGGTCAGGTCGATCAACGTCGCTCCCGCACCGGAAACGAGCAGGGCCAAGTCGATGCCGGCGGAGCGAATGCCCGCTCCCGCCGGCCACCCCACGGTGGCCGCCCGGCCGGGGTCGGTGTCGAACGTGAACAGCGCGATCGGCACCGACGCATCGAGCAGCGTATTCCAGTCGACGCGCCACCACGTGTGGGTGTCGGTCAGCCCGATCGCCGCGCGGAAGATGTCGGCGCCGTTGTTGGCCGCGGGGCCTGCGGGGTAGACGTACGTGCCGCGTGGTGGGGCTCCGCCGGCCGGCACGCTGACGGGTACGCCGGTCGCACCGTGGTCGTCATAGAGGAAGTCGGTCCAGAACAGGGCGCCGCCGGCGAAGCGTCCGGTGCCGCAGGTCCGCGGGAACTCTTCGCCGAACGGCCAGTCCGCCGGAGCGGGCAGCCGCCGCTCCGGCCGCAGCGCTGCCGCGGGGACGCCCTCGGGCATGCCATCGATCACGACAAGGTCGGCAGCCTTCGCCGGCGGGACGGCGACGGCGTTCGCGAGCGCACCGGTGACCTGACGGGCGACGCGCATGGGCAGTAGCGCTAAGTCGAGGAGTGACACACTTTCAACCTACGGGCGGTGATGCGGGGGGCAGGCGAAGGTCAGGTCGTCGATGTCGGTGCGGTGGGTGCGCACATGGTGCGCCACGTCTCACCAGACACGAACCCAGTCGACGAGCATGTCCGCGGGATAGGTCCCCGGTCCGGGGTCGCCGCCACCGGAACCCGCGACCGCAAGATCGACGACCGGAAACATCTGGTAGCCGGGGGCGTTGAACTGCCAGTCCGGGAGGGAGTTCGCCGGAGCATCGAAGTATGGCCGCGCGCCGTCGACGTAGTCCTCCCAGAAGCGGATACCGGCGTCATCCCATTGGCATCGCCACGTGTGCCACCCGCTGTCCACCGCGATCCCGTGGCTCGCGTGTTCTCCGCCGTTCAATTTTGCGTGGACGGTAGTTCCCGCCGCCCAGTTGCCGTTGCCGTACCATTCCATCACGTCGACTTCGCCGCCGTTCACAGGATTGTCATTGGACAAATACCAAGCGGGCCAACAACCGGCAGTGAGGCAATTCAGTTTTATTCGGGCCTCCCAAATGTGGCCGATGCCTCCCCTCCAGTTCCCAAAAAGTTTGCCGCTGTAGTAGGTGCTGCCATCTTTTGCGGCGCGGATGACGAGGTTGGACTTGCCGTCGAGGAAGACGTTTGCGCGATCGTCGCGGTACTGCCCGATGTTCTCGGGTCTCTCCCAGAACGTCGGGTCCTTCATTGGCTCCCGGGCTCGCGCCACCGTCCACTTCGTGGTATCGGGAGCTGATCCGGCCGGGCCATCGAAGTCGTCCTGGAAAAGGTACGTCCCGGCTTGGCCATTGGACGACGGCGCGGCTGGCGGTGGCACCCGACCCGCCGGCGCATCCCGTCGCGACGGGTAAGCCCGGGCCTCGGGGACCGGGATCACGGCTGCCAGCACGCCGATCCCCGTCATCAACAGCGCGCGGCGACGATCCATCTCAGGCACAACTACACATAGAAGCCGGAACATCAGACCCGACGCAAGTGGGGTTTGACATCCGTAGAGGAGGGGTACCTGAATTGCCCCTCGGCGCGGGGACGGCGAAGGCTGACGATCGGGTGCCGATCTAGCTCTCGTCGTTGTTGTTTTTTCGGAGGAGTTCTTCGGGGTGGTGGAAGGTGTTGGTGCGGGGCTGGCCGTCGTGGGGGTACCTCCCGCTTGCGGGGGCGTGGGGTGGGGGGATCCATTCGGTGCGTCCGTCGGCGCGTTTTCGGGTGGTCCA
>NZ_DATFYW010000083.1:0-5225 GCF_035314905.1 Mycobacterium sp. | reverse complement strand
TGGCGGCGGCCCGACAATGCGCGGCCGAGGGTCAGTTCGTCGGCGAACTCGAGGTCGCCGCCCATCGGAAGGCCGGACGCGATGCGGGTGACGGTGAGGCCGGGGATGTCGCGCAGCATCCGGACGAGGTAGGTCGCCGTGGCTTCGCCTTCGGTGTTGGGGTCGGTGGCGATGATGACCTCGGCGACCTCGACGCCGTCGACCCGCTCGCCGATGCGATTCAAAAGCTCGCGAATCCGCAGCTGATCCGGCCCGATGCCGGACAGCGGATCGAGCGCACCGCCCAGCACGTGATAGCGCCCGCGAAACTCCCGCGTACGTTCGACGGCCTGGACGTCCCTGGGCTCCTCGACGACGCACACCAGCGACGCGTCGCGGCGCGGGTCCGAGCAGATGCGGCACCGCTCGTCGTCGGACACGTTGCCGCACACCGCACAGAACCGCACGCCGTCGCGGACCCTGGCCAGCACGGCGGTCAGCCTGTCGATGTCCGGCGGCTCGACGGACAGCAGGTGAAAGGCGATGCGCTGGGCGCTCTTCGGGCCGATGCCCGGCAGCTTGCCCAGCTCGTCGATCAGATCCTGGACGGGTCCCTCGAACAACTCACAGCCCCAACCCGCCGGCCAGCGGGCCCAGCCGGCTCTGCGCCAGGATCGTCACCTGTTTGGAGGCGTCGGCCAGCGCGCCGACGATCAGGTCTTGCAGCGTCTCGACGTCGTCGGGATCGACGACCTTGGGGTCGATCGCGACGGACACCACTTCGCCGCTGCCCTTCATCGTCACCTGAACCAGCCCACCGCCGGCCTGCCCGTGGACTTCGGTGTTGGCCAGCTGGTCCTGGGCTTCCATCAGCTGCTGCTGCATCTGCTGCGCCTGAGCCAGCAACGCCGACATGTCGGATGGGCCTTGGGGTTGCATCACGGTCCTCTTGCCTGTTGGTCTCGACTTCGTCTCGTCGGCGGGTCGACAACCAAGCGTAGTCGTGAGCCGGGCTAGCTTGACGCGGTGCCAGACTCTCTCGCACTACGTGTCGGCGCCGCCGCGGCCGCAACGGCAATCGTGATCGCATGGACGCTCGCCGCCCCGCCGTCCGCCGCGCAGCCCGCCAACATCGCCGGGATGGTCGTGTTCCTCGACCCCGGCCACCACGGCGCCAACGACGCGTCCATCACCCGGCAGGTGCCCGACGGCCGGGGCGGAACAAAGGATTGTCAGGCCAGCGGCACCAGCACCAACGACGGCTATCCCGAGCACACGTTCAACTGGGATGTGGTGCTGCGGATCCGAGCCCTGCTGAACCAGCTCGGGGTGCGCAGCGCGATGTCACGCGGCAACGACGACGCGCTCGGCCCGTGCGTCGACGAGCGCGCCGCAATGGCCAACGCGATACACCCCAACGCGATCGTCAGCATCCACGCCGACGGCGGGCCGCCGACCGGCCGCGGCTTTCACGTGAACTACTCCGCGCCGCCGCTCAACGCCGCTCAGGCCGGCCCGTCAATCCAGCTCGCCCGCATCGTGCGGGACCAACTGCAAAACTCGGGCGTCCCGCCGGCCAACTACATCGGCACCGACGGACTGTACGGGCGCGCCGACCTGGCCGGGCTGAACCTGGCGCAGTACCCCGCGGTGCTGATCGAACTCGGCAACATGAAGAACCCCGCCGACTCCGCGGTGATGACCACGACCGAGGGCCGGCAGAAGTACGCCGCGGCCGTGGTACAGGGAATCGCCGGGTTCCTCGGCACGCAGGGCAACGTGGGTTAGGACGGGTTAGGACCCCTCCCCGCCGGATGCCGGGCCGCTCACCGGCCCTCCAGCTCCTTCTTCAGGTTGGCCAGCACCTCGGACTGAATCCGGCGCAGGCCCAGCGGCGCGAACGTCTTCTCGAAGAACCCTTTGACGCCGCCGGCGCCCGTCCAGGTCGTCTTGACGGTGACCGTCGATCCGGTTCCCGCGGGTGCGACGGTCCAGTTGGTCACCATCGACGAGTTCGCGTCCTTCTCGATCACGGTGTGCCCGGCCACGTCGACGCCGGCCCGCACGTCACGCACCCGCGACTTGGTGGCCTGCAGCTTCCACGTCGCCACCGTGCCCTGACCCTGCCCTCCCTGCAGCACCTGGTAGTCGCTGAACTGCGGCGACAAGATCTTCGGTCGCACGTTCCGGTAGTCGGCGACCGCGGCGAGCGCGGCGGCGGGTTCGGCGTTGATCAGGACGCTGCTGGACGCGCTGACCTCTCCCATCAGGCAAGACTCCTTCATGCTCAGGCGAGCGGTCGCATCGGCCGCGACCGCGGACTAGCGTATATGCGTGCCGATTCCCCGGGCCGACGCGCAGGCCGCGCACGCCGACGGCGTGCGCCGGCTCGTCGCGAGCTACCGTACAATCCCGGCATCGGCGTCGGTACGGCTGGCCAAGCCCACCTCGAACCTGTTCCGCGCCCGGGCCAAACGCGACGCCCCGGGCCTGGACACGTCGGGGCTCACCGGCGTGATCTCGGTAGACCCGCACGCGCGCACCGCCGACGTCGCGGGAATGTGCACCTACGAAGACCTGGTGGCCGCGACCTTGCCATACGGCTTGTCTCCGCTGGTCGTTCCGCAACTGAAAACCATCACCCTCGGCGGAGCGGTGACCGGGCTGGGCATCGAGTCGGCGTCGTTCCGCAACGGCCTGCCGCACGAGTCGGTGCTAGAGATGGACATCCTCACCGGGACGGGCGAGATTCTCACCGCGTCGGCCGACAACCACGCCGACCTGTTTCGCGGCTTCCCGAATTCCTATGGCACCCTTGGCTATTCAGTCCGGCTGAAGATCGAGCTGGAGAAGGTCAAGCCGTTCGTCGCGCTCAGGCACCTGCGGTTTCATTCGCTGCCCGACCTGATGTCGACGATGGACCGCGTCATCGAAACCGGTGGCCTCGACGGCGTGCAGGTGGACTATCTCGACGGTGTCGTGTTCAGCGCCGACGAGAGTTACCTCACCCTCGGCGTGCAGACCACCACACCGGGGCCGGTCAGCGACTACACCGGGCAGCAGACCTACTACCGATCGATTCAGCACGCCTCGGACAAAGAGGTCGCCGGGAAGGCCGACAGGCTGACCATCCACGACTACTTCTGGCGTTGGGACACCGACTGGTTCTGGTGCTCACGGGCATTCGGGGCGCAAAACCCACGACTGCGGCGGTTGTGGCCGCGGCGCTACCGCCGCAGCAGCGTCTACTGGAAGCTGATGGGCTACGACCGGAAGTTCCACATCGCCGACCGCATCGAGAAGCGCGGCGGCCGCCCGCCGCAGGAACGCGTGGTACAGGACGTCGAGGTGCCGATCGAGCGCTGCGTGGAATTCCTCGACTGGTTTCTCGCCAACGTGCCGATCGAGCCGATCTGGGTGTGCCCGCTGAGGCTACGTGACACCGATGGCTGGCCGCTGTATCCGCTACGGCCAGGCCACTCCTACGTCAATGTCGGGTTCTGGTCATCGGTGCCTGCCGGTTCGGTCGAGGGTGAGACGAACAGGCTGATCGAGAACACAGTCAGCGAGCTCGACGGGCACAAGTCGCTGTATTCGGACGCCTTTTACTCGCCAGAGGAGTTCGATGAGCTCTACGGCGGGGAAACCTACAAGACGCTGAAGAAAACCTACGATCCCGACTCCCGTTTCCTGGACCTCTACGCGAAGGCGGTGCAAAGACGATGACGACGTTCAAGGAACGCACGGCCCCAGCGGCGGCGGGACGGATGACGCTGGCAGAGATCCTCGAGGTGTTCGCCGGCGGCCAGCTGCCGCTGCGTTTCACCGCATACGACGGCAGCAGCTGCGGCCCGGAAGAGGCCACGCTCGGGCTGGACCTGCGGACCCCGCGAGGCACCACCTACCTGCTGACGGCGCCCAGCGACCTGGGGCTGGCCCGGGCCTACATCTCCGGTGACCTCGAACCACACGGCGTGCATCCGGGCGACCCGTACCCGCTGCTCGGCGCGCTGGCCGACAAGCTCGAATTCCGGCGGCCGCCGGCGCGGGTGCTGGCGAGCATCGTGCGGTCCATCGGTATCGAGCACCTCAAGCCGGTGGCCCCGCCGCCGCAGGAGACGTTGCCGCGGTGGCGACGCATGGCCGAGGGACTCCGGCACAGCAGGCACCGCGACGCGGAGGCAATCCACCACCACTACGACGTATCCAACACGTTCTACGAATGGGTGCTCGGCCCGTCGATGACCTACACCTGCGCGTGCTACCCGCACCCCGACGCCACGCTGGAGCAGGCCCAGGACTACAAATACCGGCTGGTATTCGAAAAGCTGCGGCTGCGACCCGGCGACCGGCTGCTGGACGTGGGCTGCGGCTGGGGCGGCATGGTCCGCTACGCCGCCCGCAGGGGCGTCAACGCCATCGGCGTGACGCTGTCCGCGGAGCAGGCCGCCTGGGGGCAGAACGCGATCGCCGCCGAAGGGCTCACCGAGCTTGCCGAGGTGCGCCACGGCGACTACCGCGACGTCGCGGAGTCGGAGTTCGACGCGGTGTCGTCCATCGGGCTGACCGAGCACATCGGCGTCGCCAACTACCCGTCGTATTTCCGGTTCCTGCAGGACAAGCTGCGCGACGGCGGGGTGTTGCTCAACCACTGCATCACCCGCCACGACAACCGGCACGGCGCCAACGGGGGCGGGTTCATCGACCGTTACGTGTTCCCGGACGGCGAGCTCACCGGGTCGGGCCGCATCATCACCGAGATCCAGAACGTCGGCCTGGAGGTGCTGCACGAGGAGAACCTGCGCCACCACTACGCGATGACACTTCGGGACTGGTGCGCCAACCTCGTCGAGCACTGGGACGAAGCCGTCGCCGAGGTCGGCCTCGGCACAGCGAAGGTGTGGGGACTCTACATGGCGGCGTCACGGGTTGGCTTCGAGCACAACTCGATTCAGCTGCACCAGGTGCTTGCGGTCAAGCTGGACGACAACGGCCGCGACGGCGGACTGCCGCTGCGACCGTGGTGGCAGCCCTAGGCGGGTACGTCAGGGACCGTCGATACGACGCGCGCCCAGCTCGTTCTGCAGCAGCTCGAGCGCGGCTTCCTCGGGGTCGCGGCGCGGCGCGTCGACGACCGCATCCCGGCCGGCCTCGGCCAGCATCGTGTCCTCGTCGTCGCGCTGCGGCTGAACCGGTTCCACCGCACCCGAGCCGACCTCGTAACGCACCCGCCAGTCCATGCCGAG
>NZ_DATFYW010000082.1:0-18119 GCF_035314905.1 Mycobacterium sp. | reverse complement strand
GCCGGGGACCGCGATCGTCGGCGGATCGGCCGGCGGCTCGGTGAAGAACATCAGCACGATCACCCGCACGTAGAAGTAGGCGGCGACGCCGCTGGCCACGACACCGACGACTACGAGCGGCGCGGCACCGCCCTGGGCCGCGGCCTTGAACACGGCGAACTTGCTGACAAACCCGCTGGTGAGCGGGATCCCGGCGAGTGCCAACAGAAATAGCGAGAACATCGCGCCGACCAGGGGCCGGTCGCGGCCGAGCCCGGCCCAGCGGGCCATGCTGGTGTCCTCTTCGCCGTCGGCGTTGCGGACCAGGCTGACCACGGCGAACGCGCCCACGGTGCTGAAGCCGTAGGCCACCAGGTAGAACATCGTCGACGACAAACCGGCCTTGTTGGCCGCGATCACACCGGTCAGGATGAACCCGGCGTGAGCCACCGACGAATAGGCCAGCATGCGTTTGACGTCGGTCTGGGTGACCGCGGTGACGGTGCCGACCGCCATCGTCAGGATCGCGATGGCCCACAGCAGCGGGCGCCAGTCAACGTTGAATCCGGGCAGCGCGACGTAAAAGACGCGCAGCAGCGCGCCGAACGCGGCGATCTTGGTGGCCGCGGCCATGAATCCGGTGATCGGGGTGGGCGCGCCCTGGTAGACGTCGGGGACCCAGGAGTGAAACGGCACGGCGCCGACCTTGAACAGCAGCCCGACCGACAGCAGCGCGACCCCGGTGAGGGCCATCGATTGGTCACCGCCGTGGGTGGCGACGACCTGCCCGATGCCGGTCAGGGTCAGGGTGCCGGCGTAGCCGTAGAGCAGCGCGATGCCGTAGAGGAAAAAGGCCGAGGAGAACGCGCCGAGCAGGAAGTATTTCAGCGCGGCTTCCTGGGAGAGCAGTCGGCGCCGGCGTGCCAGCCCGCAGAGCAGATACAGCGGCAGCGAGAGCACTTCCAGCGCGATGAACAGCGTCAGCAGATCGTCGGCGGCCGGGAACACCAGCATCCCGCCCAGCGCCAGCAACGTCAGCGGGAACACCTCGGTCTGGGTGAAACCCGCCCGGTCGGCCTCGCGCTCGGCCGGGCTGCCGGGCACCGCCGCCGCCTGTGGTGTGAACGCGTCGAGGCCGCTTGCCTGCGAGCCGGCCGCTACACCAACCTTCTGTGGGACGATACGGCGCTCGGCGATCAGCGCGATTCCCAACAGGCCCACCACCAGCAGCGTGCCTTGCAGCAGCAGAGCGGGGCCATCGACGGCGATGGCACCGGCCACGGCGGTCCTGCCGGGGGAATGCAGATGACTCCCCAGGATCACCACGGCCACGAGCGCGGCGACCATCGACCCGATGCTGAGCACCAGCTGGGCTCGGTAGCGCATCTGTTGCGGCAGGAACGCTTCGACGAGCACGCTAATGACGGCGGCACCGAACACGATCAGCATCGGCGCCAGCTGGCCGTACTCGACGCTGGGGGCTGGAAGGCTCATTTCGTCTGTCTCTCAGCGACTTTCGATGGCAACGGGTCGTGCTGGCCGATGGTGGTCAGGGTGTTGCCGACCGCGGGGTTGATGATGTCGAGCGCCGGCTTGGGGTAGAAGCCCAGGACGATCAGCAGCGCGATCAGCGGCGCGACAACAACCAGCTCGCGGCCGACGAGGTCGCGGATTCGTTCGTTGCCCTCGCGCACGGGGCCGGTCATCATCCGCTGATACATCCACAGCACGTAGATCGCCGAGAGCACCAACGCGGTCACCGCGAAGACCGCCGCCACCTGATAGCGGGTGTATGTGCCGATCAGCACCAAGAATTCGCTGATGAACGGCGCCAGCCCGGGCAGTGACAACGTCGCGAGGCCGGCGACCAGGAAAGTGCCGGCCATGACCGGTGCGACCTTCTGCACGCCGCCGAAGGCGGCGATGGCGCGGGTCCCGCGCCGGGAGACCAGGAAACCGGCGATCAGGAACAGCGCCGCGGTCGAGATGCCGTGGTTGACCATGTACAGCGTCGAGCCGGCCTGGCCCTGGCTGGTCATCGCGAAGATGCCGAGGATGATGAATCCGAAGTGCGAGATCGACGTGTAGGCGATCAGGCGCATCACGTCTGTCTGGCCGATCGCCACAATCGCGCCGTAGATGATGCCGATCACCGCCAGCACGATGATCAGGGGCCGGAAGTACGTTGCCGCGTCGGGGAACAGCTGCAGGCAGTAGCGCAGCATGCCGAAAGTCCCGACCTTGTCGACCACGGCCATCATCAACACCGCGGTGGCCGGCGTGGATTCGACGGCCGCGTCGGGCAGCCACCGGTGGAACGGCCACAGCGGTGCCTTGATCGCGAACGCGAACATGAAGCCCAAGAACAACGCCTTCAGCACCGCCGGGTCGACGCCGAGTTGCCCCGTGGATGCGGCCGAGACGATCTCGCGGAAATCGAAAGTGCCCGCCCCGTGGTGGTCGGTGACGACGTACAGCCCGACGACTGCGGCGAGCATGATCAGGCCACCGAACAAGTTGTACAGCAGGAACTTCACCGCGGCCTGCGACCGTCGGGCACCGCTACCGAAGCCGCCGATGAGGAAGTACATCGGGATCAGCATCGCCTCGAAGAAGACGTAGAACAGCAGCACGTCGAGGGAGATCAGCGAGATCAGCACCATGGACTCGACGGCCAGCGTCAACGCGAGATAGGTGTGGGTGGCACGGGGTCGGTCGCCGCCGTCGTTCCAGCCCGCGATGATCAGCAGCGGCACCAGCACGGTGGTCAGCAAGACCAGGACCAGTGCGATCCCGTCGATGCCCAGCGTGTATCCGGTGCCGAAAGCCGGTATCCACTCATGCTTTTCGACGAACTGGTACGGCGCGCCGCCAGGCTTGAAACTCGCGGTGAGCACCACCGAGACCGCCAACGTCGCGATCGCGACGAGGAGGCCGACGTAGCGGGCGAGTCGGCGCCTGGTCGGCGGCAGCAGCATGATCAGCACCGCCCCGGCCAGGGGAACCAGCCAGAGAATGGACAGCCACGGGGTCACCACAGCCGCACCGCCAAGATCACGGCGACCACCAGGGCCGCGCCGGCCAGCATGGACAACGCATAGTTGCGGACGAACCCGGTCTGGGTGTGGCGCAGGCCTTGTGACAAGCGGCCGATGGCCGCGGCCAGCCCGTTGACGGAGCCGTCGACGGCTTTGTCGTCGACGACGACCAGCGCGCGGGTCAGCTGCGCGCCCGGCTTCATCAGCAGTTCTTCGTTGATCGCGTCGCCGTAGAGGTCGCGGCGGGCGGCCACGGTCAGCGCTTTGACATCGGCGGGTGGTTCGGCCGGAACCGGTCGGGTGGCGTAGAGCCGGTAGGCGATCCCGATGCCGACGGCGACGACGGCCAGCGTGACGACGGTGCTGACCCACACCGGAGTGGGGTGGGTTTCCTCGTGCGACCCGACGACCGGTTCCAGCCAGTGCTGCAGCACCCCGCCGACGGCCAGCAGCCCGCCGGAGAACACCGAACCCACCGCGAGCAGGATCATCGGCCAGGTCATCACCGCGGGCGCCTCATGCGGGTGCGCGTCTGATTCCCAACGCTTCTCGCCGAAGAAGGTCATCAGCATCACCCGGGTCATGTAGAACGCGGTGATGCCCGCACCGAGCAGCGCCGCGCCGCCGAGGATCGGGCCCTTGATTGGGCCCGCGCCCAGTGCGGTGTCGATGATCGCGTCCTTGGAGAAGAACCCCGCCAGCGGGGGCACCCCAATGATCGCCAGGTAGCCCAGCCCGAAGGTGGCGAAGGTGATCGGCAGCACGCTGCGCAGGCCGCCGTAGCGGCGCATGTTCACCTCGTCGTCCATGGCGTGCATGACGGAGCCGGCGCCGAGGAACAGCCCCGCCTTGAAGAAGCCGTGGGTGAGCAGGTGCAGGATCGCGAACGCGTAGCCGGCCGGGCCCAGGCCGGCGGCGAGCACCATGTAGCCGATCTGGCTCATCGTGGAGGCGGCGAGCGCTTTCTTGATGTCATCTTTGGCGCAGCCGACGATCGCCCCGAACAACAACGTGACCGCGCCCACGACGACCACGCCGAGTCGGGCAGTGGGCGCCAGCGTGAAGATCGGGTTGGAGCGCACGATGAGATACACCCCGGCGGTCACCATCGTCGCGGCGTGGATCAAGGCCGACACCGGTGTGGGGCCCTCCATCGCATCACCGAGCCAGGACTGCAACGGCACCTGCGCGGACTTGCCGCACGCGGCCAGCAACAACAGGAACCCGATCGCGGTCAACAGCCCCTCACCGGCATGCGGGGTGGCGGCGAACACCCCGGCAAAGGAGATGGTGCCGAAGTTCGCGAACATCACAAACATCGCCACGGCCAGTCCGGTGTCGCCGACCCGGTTGACCACGAACGCTTTCTTCGCCGCGGTGGCCGCCGAGGGTTTATAGGACCAGAACCCGATCAGCAGGTAGGACGCCAACCCGACGCCCTCCCACCCCACGTACAAGCCCAGGTAGTTGTCGGCGAGCACCAAAAGCAGCATCGCGGCGACGAACAGGTTCAGGTAGGCGAAAAACCGGCGCCGGTCGGGATCGGCGGCCATGTAACCCACCGAGTAGATGTGAATCAGCGCGCCGACCCCGGTGATCAGCAGCACAAAGCACATCGACAGCGGGTCGACCAGCAGGCCGAAGTTCACCTGAAGGCGGCCGACATCCAGCCACTGAAAGCCGGCGACGTGGATGGCGCGGTCATCGGCGGGCCGGCCCAGCAGGTCGGCCAGCAGCATCAGCCCGACCGCGAACGCGGCCACCACGGTGGCGCAGCCCAACAGGTGCCCCCACCGGTCGCTGCGCCGCCCGGCCAGCAGCAGCACCACCGCCCCGGCCGCGGGCAGCCCCAGCAGCAGCCACACCAGTTGCGTCATGTCAGCCCTTCAGCAGGTTGGCGTCGTCGACGCTGGCCGAGCGGCGGGTGCGGAAGATGGCCATGATGATGGCCAGCCCGATGACGACTTCGCAGGCGGCCACGACCATGACGAAGAAGGCGACCATTTGCCCGTCGAGGTGCCCGTGCAGGCGGGCGAAGGTGACGAACGCGAGGTTGGCGGCGTTGAGCATCAGCTCCACGCACATGAACATCACGATCGCGTTGCGGCGCAGCAGGACCCCGGCCGCGCCGATGGTGAACAGCAGCGCCGACAGATACAGGTAGTTGGCCGGGTTCATCGGGCCCTTTCGCCATTCTTGGGGGAGCCGTTGGCGCTGGCGCCGACGGTGCGCCGGGCCAGGATCTTGGAGACCGAGTCCTCGGCGGGGGTGCCGTCGGGTAGCAGGGCGGGCATGTCGACGGCGTTGTGGCGGGCATACACGCCGGGGCCGGGCAGTGGGGTGGGCCGCGCGCCGGGGGCGAACCGTTCGCGGGAGAGTTGTTTTTGGGTTTTGCGCCGGTCGAAGCGTTCGCGGTGGGCCAGCACCATCGCCCCGATCGCGGCGGTGATCAGCAGCGCGCTGGTCAGTTCGAAGGCCCATAGGTAGCGGGTGAAGATCAGCGCGGCCAGGCCTTGGACGTTGCCGCCGGCGTTGGCCGCGCTGAGCCCGCGGAACCCGGTGGTGGTCACGGTGCCGATGCCGGCGATGAGCAGGATGCCAAAGCCCAGCCCGGCGGCGATGGCCGCGACGCGTTGCCCGCGCAGGTTTTCCACCAGTGAATCCGAGGAGTCCACGCCGATGAGCATCAGCACGAACAAAAACAGCATCATCACCGCGCCGGTGTAGACCACCACCTGCACCACGCCCAAAAACAGCGCGTCTTGGGCGATGTAGAACACCGCCAGCGCGATCATCGTCGCGGCCAGCGAGATCGCCGAGTACACCGCCTTGGGGACCAGCACCATGCTGAGCGCGCCGATCACCGCCACCGCACCGAGCAGCCAAAACAACACCGCCTCACCCGTCGAGGTGCGCGTCAACGCCTCGGCAGCAAGCACCGTGGTCATGAGACGTTCTCCGCTGTGCCGGGTTTGACGTTGCCCCGGTAGTAGTCCTCATCGGTGGCCCCGGGCACCATCGGATGCGGCGGGGCGGTCATGCCCGGCTGCAACGGGGCCAGCAGTTTGTCCTTGCCGTAGATCAAATCGGTGCGGTTGTCGTCGGCCATCTCGTAGTCGTTGGTCATCGTCAACGCCCGCGTCGGGCAGGCCTCGATGCACAACCCGCACCCGATGCAGCGCAGGTAGTTGATCTGATATACCCGCCCGTAGCGCTCACCGGGCGAGTAGCGGGCCTGCTCGCTGTTATCGGCACCCTCGACATAGATCGCATCGGCCGGACACGCCCACGCGCACAACTCACAGCCGATACACTTTTCCAACCCGTCGGGGTAGCGGTTGAGCTGATGGCGGCCGTGATAGCGCGGCGCCACCGGACCCGGCTTCTCCGGATACTGCTCCGTCACCGGCCTTTTGAACATCGTCGACAACGTCACACCGAAACCGGCGATCGACTCGAGCAGCTTAGGCATGGGTGGACTCCTGGTTGGGCAGCGGGGGCACCGGGAAGTCGGTGTACCGCGACGTCGGCGGCTCCGGTTCGGTAGAGCGAACATGCCTCTGGCGCAACAGGTTTCGGATAAGAACCAGTAGAGCGATCCCGGCCACAGTGCTGGCGACGATCAGAGCGACCGCCCACGAGTGATAACCCTCTGCCCGCAGCGTGCGGACGGTGGCGACGACCATGACCCAGACCAGGGAGGTGGGGATGAGAATTTTCCAGCCCAGGGCCATGAATTGGTCGTAGCGCAGGCGGGGCAGGGTGGCGCGGAGCCAGATGAACACGAACAGAAATCCCCAGACTTTCGTGATGAACCAAATCAGGGGCCACCAGCCGGTGTTGGCACCGGGGATCATGTTGAAGGGCCAGAAGGCGTGCCAGCCGCCCAGGAACAAGGTGGTGGCCAGTGCGGAGACGGTGGTCATGTTCACGTATTCGGCGAGCATGAACATGGCGAATTTCAGTGAGGAGTACTCGGTGTGAAATCCGCCGACGAGTTCACCCTCGGCTTCGGGGAGGTCGAAGGGGGCGCGGTTGGTTTCGCCGATCATCGAGGTGACATAGATGAGAAACGAGGGGGCGAGCAGGAAGACGTACCATAGCCGGTCCTGCGCGGCCACGATGCCGGAGGTGGACATGGTGCCGGCGTAGAGGAACACCGCGGCAAACGACAGGGCCATGGCGACTTCGTAGGAGATGACCTGGGCGCTGGAGCGCAGCCCGCCCAGCAACGGGTAGGTGGAGCCGGAGGCCCAGCCGGCCAGCACGATGCCGTAGACCCCGACGGAGGTGACGGCCAGGATGTAGAGCACGGCCACCGGGAGGTCGGTCAGTTGTAGCGGGGTGTGGTGCCCGAGGATGGACACGATCGGGCCGAAGGGGATGACGGCGAAGGCCATGAAGGCGGGGATCACCGAGATGATGGGGGCCAGCAGGTAGACGGGTTTGTCCGCGCCGGCGGGGATGAGGCCTTCCTTGAGGCCGAGTTTGAGGCCGTCGGCGAGGCTTTGCAGCAGTCCGTGCGGGCCGACGCGGTTGGGGCCGAAGCGCATTTGCATGCGGCCGAGGACTTTGCGTTCGATGAGGATGGCGGCCAGCACGGTCAGCAGCAGGAACGCGAAATTGGCGACCGCTTTGATCACGACCAGCCACCATGGGTCGTGGCCGAATCCGCTCATCGGGTGGCCTCGATGGACACGATGTCGCCGGGTTGGGCGTGGAGCTGGTGGTGGATGGCTGAGCCGGCGGAGTTCATCGGGAGCCACACCACCCGGTCGGGCATGGCGGTGACCGCGAGGGGAGCGGTGATGGATCCGTGGCGGGTGCTGACGGTGATCGAGTCGGCCAGGTCGGCGCCGATTTCGGCGGCGGTGGCCGCTGAGAGCCGCGCCAGCGGCGGGTGTGCGGTGCCGGCCAGGTGGGGTTCGCCGTCTTGGAGGCGCCCGGCGTCGAGCAGCAGCCGCCAGCTGGCCAGCACCGCGGTGCCGGGGCCGGGTTGGGGTGTGGTGGCCGGTGGGGTGTCGGGGGGTCGGGGGTGCGCACCGGTCCAGGGGGGCAGGGTGGCCAGTTCGTGGCGGGCCGCGGCGGTGTCGGGCAGGGCGAGGTCGACGCCCATTTCGTCGGCGATCAGGTGCAGTACCCGGGTGTCTGGCAGCGTCCCGCGGTGCGGCAGCGCGGGCTCGAAGGGGCGTGCCCGACCTTCCCAGGTGAGGAAGGTGCCGGCTTTTTCGGCGACGGAGGCCACCGGGAACACCACGTCGGCCAGTTCGGTGACGGCGCTGCGGCGGATTTCGAGGCTGAGCACGAACGGGGCGGCGTTCAGCGCGGCGGCCGCGGCGGCGGGGTCGGGCAGATCGGCCAGCTCGACCCCGCCGATGAGCAGCGCGCCCAGGTGGTGCGCGTCGGCGAGGATGGTGGCGGTGTCGCGGCCGGGTCGGGTGGGCAGGGTGGGCACGTGCCAGCCCGTGCACAGCTGGGCGCGGGCGGCCGGGTCGGTGACCGGGCGCCCGCCGGGCAGCAGCGAAAACAGTGCGCCGGCGGCCACGGCGGCGGGTTCACCGGCACGGCGGGGCACCCAGGCCAGCGCCGCCCCGGTCGACTGGGCAAGGTCGGTGGCCGCGCTCAGCGCGCCTGGGCAGCCCGCGAGCCGTTCGCCGACCAGGATGACCGCCCCGGGCTGCGACAGCAGCTCGCCGAGCTGGCCGGTGGCCAGGCGCTGCAGCTGGGCGGCTTCGGCGCCGGGGACACAGGCCAGCAGGGTGCCCGACATCTTGGTCAGCCCGCGGCTGGCGAACGGGGCCAGGGCGTAGACCTTGGTGTGGTGGTGGCGGGCGGCCTTGCGCAGCCGCAAGAACACGATGGGGGATTCCTCTTCGGGTTCCAGCCCGGCCAGCAGCACCACCGGCGCTTTCTCCAGGTCGGCATAGGTAACCGTGACGGGTTTGCCGCCGATGTGGGCGGCCAAGAACTCGGCTTCCTCGGGCGAGTGCGCGCGGGCGCGGAAGTCGATGTCGTTGCTGCCCAGCACCACCCGCGCGAACTTGGCGTAGCCGTAGGCGTCCTCGACGGTGGCGCGCCCGCCCACCAACACCCCGGCGTTGCGGTAGGCCCCCGACAGGGCCGTGGCCGCCACCGTGAGCGCCTGCGACCACGACGCCGGCGCCAGCACCCCGTCGGCGCCGCGGATCAGCGGGGTGGTGAGCCGGTCGGGCTGGGTGGCGTAGGTGAACGCCCAGCGGCCCTTGTCGCAGTTCCATTCCTCGTTGACCTCGGGGTCATCACCGGCCAGCCGGCGCAACACCGTCCCGCGGCGGTGATCGGTGCGCTGGGCACACCCGGATGCGCAGTGCTCACACACACTGGGGCTCGACACCAGATCAAACGGGCGGGCCCGGAACCGATACGCGGTGCCCGTCAGCGCCCCCACCGGGCAGATCTGCACGGTGTTGCCCGAAAAATACGAGTCGAACGGCTCGCCGGTAGCGATGCCGACCTGCTGCAGCGCGCCGCGCTCGAGCAACTCGATGAACCGGTCCCCGGCGATCTGATCCGAAAACCGGGTGCAGCGCGCACACAACACGCAACGCTCCCGATCCAGCAACACCTGCGCGGAAATGTTGATCGGCTTGGCGAACGTGCGCTTGACATCGGTGAAACGCGACTCGGCGCGCCCGCTGGACATCGCCTGGTTCTGCAGCGGGCACTCCCCACCCTTGTCGCAGACCGGGCAGTCCAGCGGATGATTGATCAACAACAATTCCATCACCCCACGCTGGGCCGCATCAGCAGCCGCCGAGGTGAACTGGGAGCGCACCACCATCCCCTCAGTGGCCACGGTCGTGCACGAGGCCATCGGCTTGCGCTGACCCTCCACCTCCACCAGACACTGCCGACACGCCCCCACCGGAGCCAGCAGCGGATGATCACAAAACCGCGGGATCTGCACCCCGATCAACTCCGCCGCCCGAATCACCAACGTCCCCTTGGCCACCGACACCTCGACACCGTCGATCGTCAGCGTCACCATCTCCGGCGGGGCGACACCCGCCCCGGTGGTGTCATCGGCCGCCACCGTCATACCGCTGCTCCCTCCGGCGCGACCAGCATCGAGTCGCGCGGGTCAAACGGGCATCCCCGCTGCTGCACATGCGCGACGTACTCGTCGCGGAAATAGTTGATCGAGGAGATGATCGGGCTGGCCGCGCCGTCGCCCAGCGCGCAAAACGACTTACCCAGGATCGTGTCGGACACATCGAGCAGCTTGTCGATGTCGGCCGCGGTGCCGCCGCCGTCCTCGAGGCGCTCATAGATCTGGGCCAGCCAGTAGGTGCCCTCCCGGCACGGGGTGCACTTGCCGCACGACTCATGCTCATAGAACTGGGTCCACCGCCGCACCGCTCGCACCACACAGGTGGTGTCGTCAAAGATCTGCAACGCCTTGGTGCCCAGCATCGACCCGGCCGCGGCCACCGCCTCGTAATCCAGCGGCACATCAAGATGCTCGGCGGTCAAAATCGGCGTCGAGGAGCCCCCCGGTGTCCAAAACTTCAACTCATGCCCAGCGCGCACCCCACCGGCATAATCAAGCAACTGGCGCAACGTTATCCCCAACGGCGCCTCATACTGACCCGGCCGCGCCACATGCCCCGACAACGAATACAGGGTGAAGCCCGGCGACTTTTGACTGCCCATCGACCGGAACCAGTCGATGCCGTTGAGAATGATCGGCGGCACACTGGCGATCGATTCGACGTTGTTGACCACCGTCGGGCACGCGTAAAGCCCGGATACCGCGGGGAACGGTGGGCGCAGCCGCGGCTGGCCGCGCCGTCCCTCCAACGAGTCCAGCAGCGCGGTCTCCTCACCACAGATGTAGGCACCCGCGCCGGCGTGCACGATCACGTCGAGGTCACAGCCCGAGCCCAGGATGTCGCGGCCCAGATACCCCGCCGCGTACGCCTCGGCGACGGCCGCCTGCACGCGGCGCAGCACCGGAACCACCTCGCCGCGCACATAGATGAACGCCTGCCGCGCGCGGATCGCATACGCGGCGATGATCGCCCCTTCGATCAACACATGCGGGGTGGCCAACATCAACGGAATGTCCTTGCACGTGCCCGGCTCCGACTCATCGGCATTGATCACCAGATAATGCGGCTTTCCGCCGGCGCCGCTCGAATCCTGCGGAATGAACGACCATTTCATCCCCGTCGCGAACCCCGCGCCGCCGCGGCCGCGCAACCCCGAGTCCTTGACGGTCTGGATCAGCGTGTCGGGATCCATGCCGAGCGCCTTCTGCAGCGCGCGGTAGCCGTCATGGGCGCGGTAGGTGTCCAGCGTCCAGGATCGTGGGTCGTCCCAGAATCGGCTCAGCACCGGAGTCAGTGGGGTCTTGTCGGCCATCTCACTCGTTCTCCGGGCTAGTCGGTGTCTGCATGCCGCCGTCCCGCGCGACATGCAGGCCGGCGAGGGTGGGGGCGCCCGGGCCGCCCTGGCCGGTGTCGGGGCGGTCGTCGGGGAAGCCGGCCAGGATGCGTTCGGTCTGGCGGAACTTGCACAGCGGTCCCTGCCCGCGGGTGGGTGTGACGGGCCGGCCTGCGCGCAGCGCGTCGACGAGGGTGCGGGCCGATTCGGGGGTTTGGTTGTCGAAGAACTCCCAGTTGACCATCATCACCGGCGCGAAGTCGCAGGCGGCGTTGCATTCGATGTGCTGCAACGTGATCGCAGCATCGGCGGTGGTCTCATCGTTGCCGATGCCCAGGTGGTCCTCGAGCGCGTCGAAGATCGCGTCGCCGCCCACGATCGCGCACAACGTGTTGGTGCACACCCCGACCAAGAAGTCGCCGGTGGGATCGCGCCGATACATCGAATAAAACGTCGCCACCGCGGTGACCTCGGCGCCGGTGAGCCCGAGCTGGGCGGCGCAGAACTCCACCCCCGCCGGGGTGATGCAGCCGTCCTCGGCCTGCACCAGATGCAGCAGCGGCAGCAGCGCCGAGCGCGGCTGCGGATACCGGGCAATGATCTCCTGCGCGTCGTCCTCCAGCCGCGCCCGCACCTCGGCCGGATACTCCTCGCGGCCGCGAAGATAGCTGGGCTCATCGGGTTTGGGCCCCAGCGAGACAAAGACGCCGCCGGGTTGCATGCCGGCGCCCTGCGCATTCAACGGTCGACTCCACCCATGACCGGATCGATGGAGGCGACCGCCGAGATCGCGTCGGCGACCATGCCGCCTTCGCACATGGCGGCGACGGCTTGCAGGTTGGTGAAGGAGGGATCGCGGTAATGCACGCGGTAGGGGCGGGTGCCGCCGTCGGAGACCATGTGCACGCCGAGTTCGCCGCGGGGTGATTCGACGGCGACGTAGACCTGTCCGGCGGGCACCCGGATGCCCTCGGTGACGATCTTGAAGTGGTGGATCAGCGCCTCCATCGAGGTGCCCATGATCTTGGCGATGTGTTCAGGGGAGTTGCCCAGGCCGTCGGGGCCGAGTTTGAGGTCGGCCGGCCAGGCCAGCTTCTTGTCGCTGATCATCACCGGCCCGGGGGTGAGCTTGCCCAGCTTGTCCAAGCACTGCTCGACGATCTTGATCGACTCGGTCATCTCCTTGACACGGATCAGGTAGCGGCCGTAGGCGTCGCAGCCGTCGTCGGTGATGACATCGAATTCGTAATTCTCATACCCGCAATACGGTTCGGCGCGGCGCAGGTCGTGCGGCAGCCCGGTGGCCCGCAGGATCGGCCCGGTGATGCCCAGCGCGATGCACCCGGTCAGGTCCAGATAGCCGATGTCTTCGGTGCGGGCCTTCCAGATGTAGTTCTCCTTGAGCAGGTTTTCCAAGTCGCGCAGCCGCTTGGGCAGGATTTTCAGAAGCTCACGCAGCTGGGGGATGGCCTCGTCGGGCAGGTCGGCGGCCAGCCCGCCGGGGCGGATGAAGGCATGATTCATCCGCAGCCCGGTGATGGTTTCAAACACGCTCAGGATCAGTTCGCGTTCCCGAAAGCCGAAGAACATCGCCGACATCGCACCCAACTCCATGCCGCCGGTGGCCAGCGCGACCAAATGGCTGGAGATGCGGTTGAGTTCCATCAGCATCACCCGGATCACAGTGGCGCGTTCGGGGATGTCGTCGGTGATGTCGAGCAGCTTCTCGACCCCCAAGCAGTAGGCGGTCTCGTTGAACAGCGGCGACAGGTAGTCCATCCGGGTCACAAACGTCACACCCTGGGTCCAGGTGCGGTACTCCAGGTTCTTCTCAATTCCGGTGTGCAGGTAGCCGATGCCGCAGCGGGCTTCGGTGACTGTTTCGCCCTCGATCTCCAGGATCAGCCGCAACACGCCGTGCGTGGACGGGTGCTGGGGTCCCATGTTGACCACGATGCGATCACCGGCCGCCGATTGCGCGGCCGCGGCGATGACCTCCTGCCAGTCCTGGCCGCCCACCATGACCACGGTGTCGCCGCCAGCCGAGGACGATCCGCCGTTCCCCGGCGGGGGGGTTGGGGTGGTCATCAGTGGTAGGCCCTCCGCTCGTCGGGCGGGGGTATCTCAGCTCCGTGATACTCCACCGGAACCCCGCCCAGCGGGTAGTCCTTGCGCTGCGGGTGGCCCTCCCAGTCATCGGGCATCTCGATACGTGTCAGCGACGGGTGACCGTCGAAGACCATCCCGAAGAAGTCGTAGGTCTCGCGTTCATGCCAATCGGTGGTGGGATACACCGAAAACAGCGACGGCACATGCGGATCGGCATCCGGGGCCGCGACCTCCACCCGAACGCGGCGGTGGTGGGTGATCGAGGCCAGCGGGTAGACGGCGTGCAGTTCGCGGCCGGTGTCGTCGGGGTAGTGCACACCGGAAACACCCAGGCACAACTCGAACCGCAACGCGGGATCATCGCGCAGGGTGCGGGCCACGGTGAGCAGCTGCTCGCGGCGCACCTCCAGGGTCAGCTCGCGGCGAAACACCACGACCCGCTCGACCGCGGCGGTGAATCCCTCCTCGCCGAGTGCGTCGATCAGCGCGTCGACGACCTCGTCGAAATAGCCACCGTAGGGTCGTGGCGAGCTCCCGGGCAGCGTGACTTCGGCCATTAACCGCCCATACCCCGAGGTGTCGCCGCTGCCCGTGACGCCGAACATGCCATGACGCACCCCGATCACCTCGGTGTCTGACGGTGCCGGCGCCCCGTTGGGTTCACTCATCGGGTCAGGCCGCCGATCTGCAGCGCGGTGGCAGTGGACGCGCCCGCGGCCAGTGCCGCGGCTTCGGCTTCGGCAATCGCCTCGGCGCGGTTGACGCCCAGCGGCATTTCGGCAATCTTGGCGTGCAGCTTGAGGATCGCGTGCAGCAGCATCTCGGGCCGCGGCGGGCAGCCGGGGAGATAAATGTCCACCGGCACCACATGGTCAACGCCCTGCACGACGGCGTAGTTGTTGAACATTCCGCCCGAGGACGCGCAAACCCCCATCGCCAGCACCCATTTCGGCTCGGCCATCTGGTCGTACACCTGGCGCAGCACCGGCGCCATCTTCTGGCTGACCCGGCCTGCCACAATCATCAGGTCCGCCTGGCGAGGTGTCGCCGAGAACCGCTCCATCCCGAACCGGGCGAGATCGAACCGGGGTCCGGCCGTCGCCATCATCTCAATCGCGCAGCAGGCCAGCCCGAACGTTGCGGGCCACAATGATCCGGCGCGGACGTAACCTGCCACCTTCTCCAGGGTGGACAGGAGAATGCCGCCGGGAAGCTTCTCTTCCAGACCCATCGTCTCAATCCCAGCTCAGGCCGCCGCGGCGCCATACATAGCCGTAGGCGACGAACACCGTTGCCATGAACAGCAACATCTCCACCAACGCAAACAGGCCCAGCGCGTCGAAGCTGACCGCCCACGGATACAGGAACACGATCTCGATATCGAAGATGATGAACAACATCGCCGTCAGGTAGTACTTAATCGGGAATCGCTGCCCGGGTGCGGCGTTCGGGCCGCTGACCGACTTCTCGGTGGGCTCGATGCCGCACTCGTAGGCCTCCAGCTTGGACCGGTTGTACCGCCTCGGTCCGACCGCAACTGCCACAACGACGGAGAACACCGCAAACGCGGCCGCGATCGCACCCAGAATCAAGATCGGCAAGTAGACGTTCAACTCGCTCCCTGTGCTCGCGCGCTGTGGTGTGACCGCATGGGGCGGCCGCCATGTGAACTATTGCACAGCCTAATAGTGACATCGAAGGGCCCGCCCACTTTTAGGCCCCAGGGTTGCTCGATGAGTCGAAACCGCAGGTCAGAGACCTGGTGCGGGGGTGCGAAGGAGGCCCGCGACCGCATCGGAGAGTCTGATCGGGTCGATCGGGTGCGGCACCGCGGCTTCGGCCCGTGACCACTTCGCCAGCCACGCGTCGTCCGGTCGTCCGGTCAGCACCACGATCGGTGGGCAGTTGGCGATTTCGTCCTTGAGCTGCTTGGCGATGCCCATGCCACCGGTGGGCGCGGCCTCGCCGTCGAGGATCGCAAGGTCGACGTTGCCGGCGTCGACCTGCTTGACCACCATGGGGCCGGTGGCGACGTCGATGTAGGTCAGCTCAGGCAATTCGGGGTGGATGCGCTTGCCGAGCGCGAGCTCGACCTGTTCGCGCACACGGGCGTCGTCACTGTAGACGAGGATGCGCAGTGGAGCGGTTTGCTTCGGCACGAGGCGATGCTACGGCGGGCCTAGCTCCCCTCGCGGCGGAACACCGCATACGCCGTCAGCGTCGTGGTCTTGCCCATCATCCCGGCCATGTTGCCGCTCACCCCGAGCTCCTCGCGCTCGACGGCGGCCTTGGTCGTCATCCGAATCCCCCCGTCGTCCAGCACCTCAATCTTGGCCCGCAACGGCAGAGGAACTGTCCTGCCTCTGGCGGACAGCTCCGCCTGCAGGTTCAGCTCGTCACCGTCGGTGGGCTCCGCACCAGAGACGGTGATGACGATGTCGGGGTACTTTTCAACATCGAAGAAGTCGGCGGAGCGCAGATGCCGATCGCGCATGCCCAGTTTGGTGTTCAGCGACGGCGCCGTGATATCGATTCGCCCTGATACCGTTCCATTGCTGGTGAGTTCGCCCTCGCCCCGGAATTCGGTGAAGCGGCCGCTGACGTTCGCCAGGCCCCACATGGTCTTGTTCTCGAACACGAACATCGACCCATCTGGTACGAGCGTCCAAGTACCAACGAATTCGGGGCTACGCAAAAGCTCTGTGATGGTTGACATGTCACCTCCGTGATGCGGGCACGTGCTGATCCAGCAGCGGTGCAAGGGTTGCCGGGTCGAAATATTCGTCGATGCGGGTGATCAGGCCGTCCGCGCCGACCACGACGATGATCGCCACGCGCAATGAATACGGGGTGCCGTCACGGCAGCGCCCGTGGAGCACGTGCTGCTGGACAAAGCCGTCCTCGAACAGCCGGCGCACCAGGACGTCGTAGCGCCGGTCGGCGGAGGCCGAGAGGAACCAGTCGATCACGCGCCGCGCGCGGGCCTTGTCGTTGGGCCGTGGCGCACCGACCTGCCAGACCGCGATTCCCGGCGCCCACATCGCGGCGACCGCCTCGGCGTCGCCGGCCTCCATCGCGGCGAAGAGCCGGTCGGCGATGGACGTGATCGCGTAGCCGGGATGGGCGACGGTCAAGCGGTCGCGGACCAATCGGCGCAGAGCGGGCAGCACGTCGCCGGCGCGGCCGTCGAGCCGGCCGGCGCGGATCGCCGCGGCGAGCTCCGCCTCGTCGCCGACGTCCAGGTCGGCGAGCGCAGCCGCCGTGCCGTCGAGGCCGGCGTGGGTGAGTTCGCGCTGGACCGTGCGGAGCACGTTGGCCGCCACGCGTGCATGGAAGTTCACCTGACCCTCGGTGGCTCCGCGCACGTCGGATTCCAGGAACTCCGCGACCGCGGCGACAAGTTCGGCGGCCGTCGGTCGCCCGTGTGCCGGGGCCGGCTTTGCGGCGGTCATGCCGGCACCCCGGCGTGCCGTGTCGCCTCGAGCAGGTCGAGCAAGTCCCATTCGGTCTCGCAGACCCGCCGTCCGATCGCGGCAAGCTCGACCGAACGGGTCCGGCCGGACAGGTGCCGTTGGGCCTGATAGCGGCAGATAATTCCCCACGACAGCGTGGCCCGGATCAACCACCACCGAATCGCCACGTGGTCGACGGTAGTCCCGCTGGCCGTTTCGTAGGCGGAAAGGAAATTTTCGACGCTGCCAAGCCCGCCTGCGCCGCGGCCCTCGGGGGCGCCGAACCGCCAGGCCCGGATGCAGAACCACGCAAGGTCCTCGTAGATCTCGCCGATGTGCACGAGCTCCCAGTCGAGCACCGCGGCAAGCCGTGCGTCGTGGATGATCAGGTTTCCCATCCGAAAGTCGCCGTGCACCATCCGCGGCGGGGAGGGCGCCGGCCGGTTGGCGGCCAGCCACCGCAGCGCCCACTCGAACGTGGCGGTGGTGTCGCCCATCTCGTCGAGCTGAAGGCGCCACAGCGCGAGCTGGTCCCGCTCGTGCAGGCCCGTACCGCCGGTGTCCGCCCGGTGGATCGCGGCCAGCGCCTGCGCGCACTGCCGGAGCAGGCGTGCGCGCCGCGGCTCGCTGCCGTCGCCGTCCAGGGTGCGGAAAATCCTGCGGGGGATGGTTTCGCCGTCGATTTCGTCGCAGATCAGGAACGGAAGGCCCAGTGCCGCGGGCGAATTGTCGGCAACCAGCACGTGCGGTACCGGGGCCCCCTCGGCCGCGGCCAGCGTCTGGGCGCGAGCCTCCAGTTCCATAGTGGCGTGCACGTCGTCGGGCGGCCCGGTGCGCAGGATGAGCCGCCGCTGATCGCCGCCGACCCGCACCCCGAACGCCCACGTCGCGCGACTGGCCCCACCGGTCAGCCGCCGCAGATCGTCGACTTCGACCGGGCCACCGAGCACACGCGAGAGCACGGCGGCCAGTGCCGGGCGGAGCCGATCGGGATCTGTCATCGTGAACTCCGCCCGAACTTGAACAGCCGCTGGGCGACTCGGCGGATCTGGATCTCCTCGGCGCCCTCGGTGATGCGGTAACGGCGGTGATGGCGGTAGATGTGCTCGAACGGCTC
>NZ_DATFYW010000081.1:0-4436 GCF_035314905.1 Mycobacterium sp. | reverse complement strand
CGGTGGAATCAGCCACTTGGGTCCGAGCACGATCCGCGTAATCGGACCTCCGGCGTCCAGCAGCGCCTGGAAGCCGTCGATCAACGACCGCCCGGCCTTGAGCCGCTGCCGATACGGCAGCGGATTCTTCGGCGCCAGCGGCAGCAATGCAATGTCGGTTTTCTTGCTGGTGTCGTCCATGCCAACTCCTGCGGAGGACGGCCGACATATCGTCATGAAGATCCCCTAACCTGGGCGCAGCTGTCCGATGAGCTGCTGCGAAGCGGTCGCGAATCGACTTCACACGAATCTTCTCTGCCGCCACGGAGTCCGGGCCAGCGTAGTGAGCTACTTGTTTTTCTCCCGGTGCGGACGGCACAGGGCGGGGAGCTGCTTCGACGTTGTCACGCCGTTAGCCGTAGGTAAAGGAGAAGGCTTGCAGCTCTGGGCTGAAACGCACCTCGAGGTGTCCATCGGCGACGTTTTCCCGGGTGGCGATTTGGTGCATGTTCGGTGGCCCGCTGACTGGTATGACGGTGGTCCTCCCGTCTCGGGTCACCGTCAGGGTGCCGGTGCCGCCGACGACGAGGTAGACGTTCTCGGCGTGGTAGTTCAGTTCGATGCTGGATTGATCGCTGCCGGCGGTGGCGCCCTGGTAGTCCAATGTCCAGGGCCCGCGGTAGGCGAAGCTGTCGTGGGGCAGCGTCGCCGGGTAGTCGAAAATGGCGGTGCCCTGGTCGTATGTTCCGGTGCCGCCGTAGTTGACGACCTTGCCGACCGACAGATAGGTCTCGGGTGTGAGACCGGCATGCGGTGTGGTCTCGGCGTCCTCGGTGGGTGTGGGCAATTTCGCGCCGGGGTGGGCGTCGTTGAGGAGTTCTCGGATCAGGGTTTCAGTGCCGGCGTAGTCGCCTTCGCCGAATTTGATGTGCCGAACCGTGCCAGTGGCGTCGATCAGGTATTCGGCGGGCCAATATCGGCTGCGGTAGTTCGTCCAGGTGGACAGGTTGTTGTCGAGCGCGATCGGGTAGGTGATGTGCAGGTCGGCGGCGCCGCCGGCGACGTTGCCGGGGACTTTTTCGAAGGCGTACTCGGGGCTGTGCACGCCGATGGCCTCAAACCCCGCGCGCTCGTAAGTGTTGTACCAGTCGACGACATGGGGGACGGAGCGTTGGCAGTTGATGCAGGAGTAGGCCCAGAAGTCGATCAGGACCACTTTGCCGCGCAGCGACTCGAGGTCGATCGGGGCGTTCCCGGGGGTGTTGAGCCAACCGGTGATGCCGGTGAGACGGCTGCGGTGCCGCAGTTTTCGAGCTGTGCGGCGCCGTTCGAACAATTTGCCAGGTCTTTGTTCTGAGAGTTGACGATGCCGCCGAGGTTGAGTTTCTGCTGGACGTCGCTGGCGCCGGCGACTTTGTCTTGCAGGGGGCTGGTGTAGTCGGGCAGTGCCCGCTGCAGCATGGTGGGCAGGTTGAACGCCAGCGCTATCGCCAACGCGAGCGTCACGATGCCGCCGGCGATGCGGATCTGGCGCTGGCGGCGGCGAAAGGCGCTGATCCGTTCGGCGACCTGGCGTCCGGCCAGGGCGAAGACGAGCAGCGGCAGCGCGGCGCCCGCGCCGAACGACACCGTCAAGGCGATGGTTTGAACGCCGATGTTTCCGGTGGCACCGGCGAGCACGATGGCGGCCAGAACCGGGCCGGCACACGGCACGTAGAGGACGCCCACCGCCAGACCGAGGCCAAACCCGGTCTTGCCGGTACCGATATTCCATTGCGGGATACGGGCGAAGGGTTTTTCCAGGATCCGCTCCAACCCGGGGAAAATCAGGCCGAGGCCGATCAGGGTCAGCGCGGCGAGGCCGATCCACCGGATCGTGTCCTGCGGCAGGTGCAGCAGCGTCAGCAGGGCCGACCCGGCCAGGTGATCACGCTGAAGCTCACCACCAGGCCGGCGACCACGGCGTATGGGCGAATCGCGTCTGGCAGGGAGCGGTTCGGTCGAGCCGCCGTCGTGACGACACCGCCGCCGCTGTGCCCTGATCGGGGCTGCTTATCGCGGCCACTTTGTGCGCCGGAGAAGAAGATCACCGGCAGGACCGGGAGGATGCAGGGCGAGATGCCGGTGATCAGCCCACCCAGAAAGCCGATCAACATCAAGGTGAACATGGGTCTCTCTTCGGATCGCGGTCAGCATGAGAGCGCCACCATCTTCCGACGGCCGGCGGCCGGCCAGTCGGCGCCCAGCCGGCGCGCGGCGCGCAGACCGGACGCCGCGCCGTCTTCGTGGAATCCCCATCCGTGGTAGGCGCCCGCGAACGCCACCCGGTCGTCGTCAAGGGTCGGCAGGAGCTGTTGGGCAGCAACCGATTCCGCCGTATACCGCGGGTGACGGTAGGTCATCTCGGCCAGCACCGAAGCGGGGTCGACACGGTCGCGGCCGCCGAGGGTGACCAAAAAGCGGCGGCCGCCCTGGATCCGCATCAACCGGCTGACGTCGTAGGTCACCAGGGCCGCGTCGCGATTCGCCGTGATCAGGTAGTTCCACGATGCGCGCGCACGGGGATGGCGCGGCAGTACCGATTCGTCGGTGTGCAGCTGCGCACAGTTCGCGGTGTAGGCAATCGCGCCCAGGATCGCACGTTCGGCGGGGGTGGGTGCATCCAGCAGGAGCAACGCCTGGTCGGGGTGCACGGCGATGACGACCGCGTCGAAAAGCCGCGGCGGGGCCCGATCGGTCTGCACGGTCACGCCGTCCGCACCGCGCCGCAGCGAGCGCACCGGCGTTCCCGCCGATACCTCGTCGAGCCGCGACACGACGGCCTCGACGTAGCTGGCCGAACCGCCCGTGACCGTTCGCCACGTCGGTGAGCCGAACACCGACAGCATCCCGTGGTGTTCGAGAAATTCAAACAGATAGCGGGCGGGGCAGGACATCGCCTCACCCGGCGCGCAGGACCATAGCGCCGCCACCAACGGCGTCATGAAGTGCTCGACGAAGAATCGCGAAAAGCGTTGCCGGTCAAGAAAAGATCCCAGCGTCTCCAGGTCACCGCCCGATTCGGTGCGCAGCAACCGGGCGGCGGCCCGGTGAAACCGAACGACTTCGCCGAGCATGAGCAGGTAGCGGGGGTGGGCGCTCGCCCAGCATGCAAAAAGCCCACCGATGCCGCGGGCGCCCGCGTACTCCAGCCCGCCGGTAAGCCGGTTGCGCGAACAGCCTGCCGCGCTGTCGGCGGCACGCACTGACATCGACATGTCGGATTCCTGTGTGGGCACATCGAGTTCGGCGAACAACCGGCACAGCGTGGGATAGGTGCGGTCGTTGTGCACCAAAAAGGCCGAATCGACGCCGACGATGTTGCCGTCGCCGCGATCGAGAAAATGCGTGTGCGCATGACCGCCGAGCCGGGTATCGGCCTCATACAGCGTGACGCGGTCGCGTCCGGACAGGAGGTAGGCGGCGGTCAGGCCCGCGACGCCGCTGCCGATGACCGCAACCGAGCGACCGGTGCTGTGTGTGCGCTGCACACCGGGTCTTCGGAGCGGATGACGACTCGGATGGGCCCCGACCGCCGATGAGTCGCATGCGCGAAAAGAATGCCGCCCCCCCATCCATGACGGGCCCGGCTTCGAATACCGGTTGGGACAGCCCGAAGATGACGGCATCGCGCCGTCTGTAACGCAAGGAGTCAAGGTCCATGAAAGTTCCAAACAAGGCAGTCAAGGCGGCCGGTCTCGCCGCGACCGCGATGGTGGCTCTATCGGTGGGCACCGCCGCGAGCGCCCAGGCCGATTCGACGGCCAACCTGGTCGGTCCGGGCTGCGCGGCGTACGCGCAGAAGGTACCTACCGGGCCGGGGTCGGTGGCCGGGATGGCCCAGGACCCGGTCGCCGTGGCCGCATCGAACAACCCGATGCTCACCACCCTGACCTCGGCCGTCTCGGGCAAGCTCAACCCGAACGTGAATCTGGTCGACACCCTCAACGGGAGCCAGTTCACGGTGTTCGCGCCGGTCGACGACGCGTTCGCGAAGATCCCCCCGGCGACGATCGACTCGCTCAAGACCGACTCGCCGACGCTGACGAATATCCTCACCTATCACGTAGTGCCCGGGCAGCTGAGCCCAGCCCAGATCGATGGCACGCACCCGACAGTGCAGGGCGCCTCGGTGACCGTGACCGGCTCCGGCAACAACCTCAAGGTCAACAACGCCTCGGTCATCTGCGGCGGGATCCACACCGCCAACGCCACGGTCTACTTGATCGACACCGTGTTGATGCCCCCGGCCAGCTAACGGACGCATGCCGATTGCGGGGTTGGTGTCTTGCCGTGCGAACAATCGTGGCGGCAAGGCACCACCCGGATCGGAGCCCGGCCCTGGTCATAGCGTCCCCACTAGCTCTTCACAGGTTCGGCTATAGCGAGGGTGTCTCAATGGCCGTATGACGACCACT
>NZ_DATFYW010000080.1:0-9014 GCF_035314905.1 Mycobacterium sp. | reverse complement strand
GGCGGATCTGGCAGGCTGAGTCTGTGACGGAAGAAACGCAGACGCCGGAGGATTCGCCAAAGTCTGAGGCGCCGTTCACCGTGATGCTGCTGGGCGCCAGTGAGCTGAGCCGCGAACTGGTCACCGCGTTCCAGCGGCTGGGCGCCGTGGTGGTTGCCGTCGACCGGAACGCGGATACCCCTGCCCATGCGGTGGCCGACCGGTCATGCGTGGTGAAGATGACGGACGCGGACGAGCTGACCGCGCTGATCGAGCGTGAAGAGCCCGACCTGGTCGTCGCCGAGGCGCCCGATGGCGCGGGCGAACCCGTCATCGACAACGACGCGCTCGCGGCGGTCGCCGAACGCGGGCTGACAGATGTCGTGCCCACCGCCCGCAGCTCCCGGCTCCGCTTCGACCGGGAGGGCTTGAGGCGGCTCGCCGCCGACGAACTGGGCCTGCCCACCGCGCCGTTCTGGTTCGCCGGGTCCGCCGAGGAGTTGACGGCCGTCGCCGCGCACGCGGGTTTCCCGCTGGTCGTCCGGCCCGTGGTCGGCGCACAGGGCGAAGGGGAATCCGTGCTGCTGCGCGCCGAGGACATCGCCCCTGCGTGGGACCGCGCGGTCTCAGCCGGTGGCCGGGTGGCGCAGACGCGGGTGTTGGTCGAGACGATGGTCGAGATCGACGACGAGGTCACGTTGCTGACCGTGCGGACCGCCGGCCCTGCGGGGTCTCGGGTGCACTTCTGCGAGCCGATCGGGCACCGCCAGCTCGACGGCGACGTGCTCGAGTCGTGGCAGCCGCAGGCCATGACGCCCGGCGCTTCCGAAGCGGCCAAGTCGATAGCCGCGCGCATCGTCAACACGCTCGGCGGCCGCGGTGTCTACGGTGTCGAGCTGCTGGTCAAGGGTGACGAGGTGTACTTCGCCGACGTCAGCGCCCGCCCGTACGACAGCGGGCTGGTCACACTGCGCTCGCAGCGGCTGTCGGAGTTCGAGCTGCACGCCAGGGCCATTCTCGGGCTGCCGGTGGACACGATCATGATCACGCCGGGCGCCGCGGAGGTGGTTTACGCCGGCAGCCAGACGGGATCGGCGGACGGGGTCGACGAGAGTCGCACCGAGCGCGCGACGCAGGCGCTCACCGACGCGCTGACCGTGCCGGAAAGCGACGTGCGGGTGTTCGGGCATCCGCAGAGCTATCCGCGCCGCCGGCTCGGTGTGGCGCTGGCCACCGGCGCCGATGTCACCACGGCGCGGGACCGCGCGCGGCAGGTGGTCGAGGCGCTGCGCAAGTTCTGGTAACAGCGGCCGAGCGACGAGACTATGCCGACTACCAGCGCGAAGAACGGATGTGGAAAACTCACGGCCGTGAGCTATGCAGGTGACATCACGCCCGAGGAGGCGTGGAAACTGCTGAGCGACAACCCCGACGCGGTCCTGGTCGACTGCCGGACCGATGCCGAGTGGCGGTTCGTGGGGGTGCCGGACATCTCCAGCCTCGGTCGCAACGTGGTGTACGTGCAATGGTCGGGGGTGGACGGCAGGCGCAACGAGAAGTTCGTCGACGAACTGAAAGAGGCGGGCCTGGCTCCCGGTCACCGGCCGGTCGTGTTCCTGTGTCGCTCGGGCAACCGCTCCATCGGTGCCGCCGAGGCCGCCACCTCGGCGGGGATCGCGCCGTCGTACAACGTGCTGGACGGCTTCGAGGGGCACCTCGACGGGCAAGGTCACCGCGGCGGCTCGGGATGGCGCGCGGTCGGGCTGCCCTGGAAGCAGTCGTGAGCATCAAGACACCCGATCCCCTGCCGGACGGTGTCAGCCAGGCCACCATCGGCGTGCGCGGCGGTCTGCTGCGGTCGGGCTTCGAGGAGACCGCCGAGGCGATGTACCTGACCTCGGGGTACGTCTACGAGAGCGCGGCCGACGCCGAAAAGGCCTTCGCCGGTGACATCGATCGGTACGTGTACTCGCGGTACGGCAACCCGACCATCTCCATGTTCGAGGAGCGGCTGCGTCTGATGGAAGGCGCGCCCGCGGCGTTTGCGACCGCGACGGGAATGGCCGCGGTCTTCACGTCGCTGGGCGCGCTGCTGGCGGCGGGCGACCGGCTGGTGGCGGCCCGCAGCCTGTTCGGGTCGTGCTTCGTCGTCTGCAGCGAGATCCTGCCGCGCTGGGGCGTCGAGACGGAGTTCGTCGACGGTGACGACCTGTCGCAGTGGGAGAAGGCCCTGTCGCAGCCGACGCGAGCGGTGTTCTTCGAGACGCCGTCCAACCCGATGCAGGCGCTGGTCGACATCGCGGCGGTGTCCGAGATGGCCCACGCCGCGGGCGCAAAAGTTGTGCTGGACAACGTATTTGCCACACCGCTGCTGCAGCAGGGGTTCCCGCTCGGCGTCGACGTCGTGGTTTACTCGGGCACCAAGCACATTGACGGCCAGGGCCGGGTGCTCGGTGGGGCGATCCTCGGCGACAAGGAGTACATCGACGGCCCGGTGCAGAAGCTGATGCGTCATACCGGACCAGCGATCAGCGCGTTCAACGCGTGGGTCCTGCTGAAGGGCCTGGAGACGCTGGCGGTGCGGGTGGACCACTGCACCGCATCGGCGCTGAGGATCGCGGAGTTCCTCGAGCGGCACCCCGCCGTGCGGTGGGTGCGCTATCCGTTCCTGGCGTCGCACCCGCAGTACGACCTTGCCAAGCGGCAGATGACCGGCGGCGGCACGGTCGTGACGTTCGAACTCGATGCCCCCGAGGACGCCGCGAAGCAGCGGGCGTTCGAGGTGCTGGACAGGCTGAGGCTGATCGACATCTCCAACAACCTCGGCGACGCCAAGTCGCTGATCACCCACCCGGCGACCACGACGCACCGCGCGATGGGGCCCGAAGGCCGCGCGGCGATCGGCCTCGGCGACGGCGTGGTGCGCATCTCCGTGGGGCTGGAGGGCACCGACGACCTGATCACCGATCTGGATCAAGCAATGCGTCGGGACTGAGGCGCTCCGGGCCGCCGCCGTCGGGACGCTGCAGTGAAAACCGTGTGAATCGGTCCGCCACGATGTTTGCCGGCGTTATGCTCGCGCCGTGACCAGCGGAAATGCGCTGAGCGGCAGGGACAGCGAGCTCGCGGTCATTCGTCGCGCACTGCGCGGCGTCGGGGGTTATTCGGGGGTCGTGATCGTGGGCGCCGCCGGCGTGGGCAAAACACGGCTTGCCCGCGAGGTGGTGGCCCAGGCCGCGGCGGCGGGCGAGCGCACGACCTGGATCGTCGGCACCGAGTCGGCGCGGCCGTTGCCGCTCGGCGCGTTCACCTCGTCGATCGGCGACCCGATCACCGACCCGCTGCCCAGCGTGCGCAGGATCATCAATTCCTTCGTCGCACAGGCCAGTCGGGGCCGGATGCTGATCGGGATCGACGACGCCCACCTGCTCGACGGGCTGTCTGCCCACGTCGTGCATCAGCTCGCACAATGCAAGGAAACCCGGCTGGTGGTCACGATGCGGACCGGAGGCGAGGAACCCGACGCGATCACCGCGCTGTGGAAGGACGGGCTGCTCACGCGCCTGGACCTCGACCCGCTGTCCGCGCAGGCGACGCGAGACCTGATCGAGGCCAAGCTCGGCGGACCTGTCGACGCGCGCAGCGCGCGGCGGTTCTGGAGACTGACCGGCGGCAACGCCCTGTTCCTGCGGCAACTGCTCAAGGATCAGGTCGCGGCGGGCCGCATCCGCCAGGTGGCCGGTGTGTGGATGTGGGACGGCGACGTCGCGGTTTCGCAGAGCATCAGCGACATGGTGGGCCGGCTGCTCGGCCGGCTCACCCCGGAAGTGGGACTCGTGCTCGACGCCCTGTCGCAGTGCGAACCGCTCGGGGTCGACGTGCTCTGCGACATGGCACGCCGCGGCGACCTCGAGGTGGCCGAGCAGCTGCACCTGGTCACCGTCGAGCGCAGCCAGAACGGGATGATGGCCCGGCTCGCGCACCCGATGTTCGGTGAGCTCCGGCGTGCCACGGCGGGCGAGATGTACCTGTCGAACATCCGTGGCAAGCTGGCGCGCCGACTCGGCGAGGAGCCCGACCGCGACATGCACGCCACGGTGCGGCGGGCGTTGCTGCGACTCGATTCGGACCTCGAGCCGGACCCGCAGCTGTATCTGGAATCGGCGCGCTATGCGATGACGATGCTGGACCTGGACCTGGCGGACCGGTTCGCCAGCGCCGCCGCCGACTGCGGCGACAGCGACGCCGCGACCGTCCAGGCGCTGAACACGATGCTGATGGGCCGCGGCAACGACGCCGAGAAGTTCCTCGGCGTGATCTGCCAGACCCGCGAGGGCGATCGGCATCTGTGGTCGCTCGTGCGGGCGGCCAACTTGATCTGGACGCTCGGAAGGCTGGCGGAGGCAGCGGCCATTCTCGACGAGCTCGCCAGCGGGCCCGAATCCGATGACGAGAAGGTGGCGCGCCAAGCCGTCGGGGCCTGCGTCGACGTGATTTCGGCCCGTTGCGAGACCGCCGTCGAGAAGGCCCGCGCCGCGCTGGCGTCGGGCAGGCTGCCGGACTTCCCGGCGATGATGGCATCGGTTGCGTTGATGATGGGGCTGGGCGCCCTGGGCCGGGACGAGGACATCGCCGCCGTCGCAGGGCATGCCTTCGCCCGGGCCGCGAAATCGCCTGAGACGTCCCACTTCCGATTTTGGTTCGCCGGTGCGTACGCGAGAGCCTGCCGGCTGACCGGCCGCATCGAGGAATGCGTGGCGTTGGCCAAGCGGCTCGCCGACTCCGCGGCTGAGCTGCCCAGCCTCGCCTATGCCAACCTCGCCTTCCTCAACGGCCACGCCGACCTGGTGCGCGGGGACCTGCCGAGCGCCGTGACGATCCTGCACGAGGCGCTGGCAGGGGTGGAGAGGCACACCATCACAACGGGTTTGCGGCCGGCGTCCTATTTCGCGCTGATCGAGGCACACGCCAAGCTGGGACATCAGAAAGAAGCCCGGGAGGTGCTCGCCAGCGCTCGCGAAGCGGTGCCGGCGGATTTCCTGTTCATGGATACCGCGCTGTCGCTGGCCACCGGGTGGTCGCTGGCCGCCGGCGGCTCGCTCAGCCACGCGATCGACGTCGTGCGGTATGCCGCCGAGCTGGCGCGCGAACGCAACCAGCCCACCCATGAGCTGGCCTGTCTGCAGGCGGCGATCCAGTGGGGCGACGCGTCCGCAGCGGACCGGGCGCGTCAGCTGGCCGAGCTGCTCGCACTGCCACTGGCCAGTACCGTTGCGCTGCATGGTGAGTCGCTGCGCGACGGTGACGGCGACGGTTTACTGACCGCCTCGGGTCAGTACGCGGCGCTGGGTGATCGGTGCACGGCGGCCGACGCCGCCGCGCAGGCGGCCATCGCGTTCACGGGTGCACAGCACGGCACGCGCGGCCGGTACGCCGCGGCGCTGGCACAACAACTCGCCGAGGAGTGCGGCGGGTTGTGCACGCCCGCCCTGCGCAGCCCGGTGGCACCGTCACCGTTGACGGGACGGCAACGGGAGGTCGCCGAGCTGGTCGCGGCGGGATTGTCCAACAAGGAGATCGCCGACAGGCTGGGGACCTCGGTGCGCACGGTGGAGGGCCACCTCTACCGCGCCTGCCAGCGGGTCGGCGCGAAGTCACGCGGCGATCTGGCCGCGATCATGCGGGCGGGTCCGACCGGCGTGCGGTGACGTCAGTCGCGGTGCTCCACGATGCCGGTCGCGTGCCGGGCCCGGTCTTCGTAGGCCTTCCTGGCGCTGGTGTCGAACTCGAGGAACACGCGATCGAGGCCCAGGCGCTTGTTGAGCCAGCGACGGCCGCGTGGACCCAGCATCGACGCGAGCGCAGCGATGAAGCGCAGCGGTGCCGGCACCGAAACGTGGGTTTTGGGCTTCTCGAGCGCCTTCACCACGACGCCGGCGATCTCCTCGGGCTGCGCGGGCTTGTTCGCCGCGGTGCCCGAGGTGCCTGAAATCAACTCGGTGTTGGTGAACGGCGGCATGATCACGGTGACCTCGACGCCGTGCGGCGCGAACTCGTCGGCCAGGGCCACCGACAGGCCCACGACCGCGAACTTGGCACCTGCGTAGACCACCTGACCCGGAACGGGTATCAAACCCGACAACGACGCGATGTTGATGAGGTGACCGCTGCGGCGCCTCACCATTTCGGGCAACACCAGCTTACAGCCGGTGAGCACACCGTAGAAGTTGACCTCGATCGCCGACCGGATGGCTTGCTCGGACTGCCCCAGGAACGGGCCGATCGGCATCACGCCGGCGTTGTTGACGAGCACGTCGATGTGACCCCCGCCGTCGGCCCGGGCCTTGTCGAGGAACGCGGCGAACGACTCGCGGTCGGTGACGTCCAGCGGATGGCCCGACACCGGTCCCAGCCGCTGCAGATCCGTCACCGCCGACTCGAGCGCATCGACGTCGCGGTCGCCGATCACGACGCGCGCGCCGCGCTTGAGCAGGGCCGTCGCGGTGGCGAGGCCGATGCCGCGGGCGGCGCCGGTGATCGCGATGCTCCGGCCGGCGATGTTGTCCATGGCCCGGAACTTTACAGGTGTCAAGTTCGCCCCGAAACGCGGGCGGGGCTGGGGTGACTTCCGCTCGCGACGAGCGAAACTCGCCAGGTGGAATGTGTCGCGGCCGTGCGCGTTGGATAGTGCATGTCGGCGCCGGCCCTGCACCAGCTGCGGTTCGTCTCGGTCACCCAGGACGACCCGCTCGCCGCGCCTCTGCTTGCCGAGCTGGCGCGCGAGTACGCCGACCGCTACGGCGGCAGCGCGGAGGATCACCACGCCCACCTCCGTGACTACCCGGCCGCCGAGTTCGCCGAGCCTGACGGCGGCCTGTTGATCGGCCTGCTCGACGGGCGCCCCGTCACCGGCGGCGCCTTCCGCCGCTACGACGACGGCACCGCCGAGCTCAAACGGATCTGGACGGATTCCGGGCATCGCCGCCGCGGGTATGCCACCGTGCTGCTGGCCGCCCTGGAGGATGCGATCGCCGGTCGCGGCTATCGCCGGATCTGGCTGGCGACCGGCCACAGGCAGCCCGAGGCCGAGGCACTGTATGAATCTGCCGGCTATTCGCGGGCCGACGACTCCGATCTGATCGTCCGCGGGATCACGTACCTACGTCCGTTCGAGAAGCCCGTGACGGGCGCTCGCGCGAGGAACGGGCGGGGGTCGTGATGCACCTGGCCGTCGCGCTCGACGGGTACGGCTGGCACCCGCAAGCATGGCGACATGCGTTGTCACACAACTCTTCTGGCGAAGGCCCGCTGAGTGGCCGGTACTGGGCCGACGTGGTCGCCACAGCCGAGCGGGGGTTGCTCGACTTCGTCACCTTCGATGACACGTGGGCACCGCAGGCGGGCCGGCGCCCCCAGATCGACCCGAACCGGCTGGCGGGTCGCGCAGACGCGGTGCTGGTGGCCGCGCGGGTGGCGCCCACCACCCGGCACATCGGATTGGTGCCGGTCGCGACCGTCACCCACACCGAGCCGTTCCATGTCTCCACGTCGATCGCCACGCTCGATTACATCTCGCATGGTCGCGCCGGGTGGCAGCCGCGGGTCAGCGCACGCGCGAGCCGACGCCGTGAGCCCCGTGCCGCTGAACATCCTGGACCTGTCGCCGATCAGCACAGGCGCCGATGCCTCGACGGCATTGCGCAACACCGTCGAACTTGCGCAGCACGCCGAGCAGTGGGGCTACAAGCGCTTCTGGATCGCCGAGCACCACTTCGTCGCGGCGGCAAGCTCGTCGCCTGCGCTGCTGGTCGGTCAGATCGCCGCGGCCACCGAACGCATCAGGGTAGGGGCCGCCGCCGTGCAGCTGGGCCAGACCACCTCCCTCGCGGTTGTCGAAAGCTTCGGGATGCTCGACGCGTTCTTCCCAGGCCGCATCGACCTCGGTGTCGGCCGGTCGGGCCAGCGCCGTCGTGAGGCCGCGAAGGACAAGGCGTCCGGGCCCAAACCGCCGCGCCCGAAGCCGGCCTGGCGGAACGTCGACGGTGTCGCGGTTCCGCCGCCGTTCGACCTCACCGCGCTGATGACCAGCCCGCTGATGAAGGCGCGCGGCTCGCTGCTGCACCAACCGTGCTCGGTTGTCCCGGATTTCGCCGACCAAGTCGCCGACATCGAGGCGCTGATCAACGGCACGTTCCGGGTGGACGGCCGCGACATCCGCGCGGTCCCCGGCGAGGGCGCGGACCTGGTCCCGTGGATCTTCGGCAGCAGCAAGGGCCAGAGCGCGCGGGTTGCCGGTGCCCGCGGGCTTCCGTTCGTCGCGAGCTACCACATCACGCCGGGCACGGCGCTGGACGCCATCACGGTGTATCGCGATGCGTTCACGCCGTCGCGGCATCTCCGTGAGCCGTACGTCGTGGTCTCCGCCGACGTCGTCGTCGCCGACGACACCGCCACGGCACGGCACCTGGCGTCCAGCTACGGCCACTGGGTTTATTCGATCCGCAACGGCCCGGGCGCAATTCCGTACCCCGACCCCGATGACTGCGCCCCGCTGACCGACGAGCAGTTCGCCGCCGTCGAGGACCGCCTCGCCACGCAATTCGTCGGTGACCCGGACGAGGTCGCCGACCGGCTGGACAGGTTGCAACGGGTCGCCGACGCCGACGAGCTGGTCATCACGTCGGTGACCCACCGGCACGCCGATCGGCTGCGCTCACACGAGTTGATCGCCATGCGGTGGGGGCTGCGCTGATGAGTATCCGAGAAGGAAAGCATCGCAAGCAGATTCATCTGGCCGCGCACTTTCCGGGCGTCAACAACACCACGGTGTGGTCCGACCCGACGTCAGGCAGCCAGATCGAGTTCGAGTCGTTCGTCCATCTGGCGCGGACCGCCGAGCGGGGGTTGTTCGACTTCTTTTTCCTCGCCGAGGGCCTGAGGCTGCGGGAGCACCGGGGCAGGATCCACGACCTCGACGTCGTGGGGCGCCCCGACACGTTCACCGTGCTGGCCGCGCTTGCGGCGGTCACCGACCG